>NZ_JBEZZG010000004.1:0-499632 GCF_040639085.1 Nonomuraea sp. NPDC023979 | reverse complement strand
CCATCGACCGGACCACCTACAAAGCCACCATCAGCATCAACATGCTCCGGGCCAGCCCTTGACGCCACGACCCCAGCCCTAACTGAACGGCGTTGGCTCTAGCCGGCCAGCGTCAGCACCGCGCGCACCAGCGACCGGCGCACCCGCTCCTCCGGCAGGTCCATCGTCTGCGTGACGCCGAGCTGCAGCGCGCCCAGCACGGCCCAGCCGCGCAGCCGCGCCTCGTCGTCCGGGTCGGGGCCGGTCAGCCGGGCGAACAGCTCGTCGCGGAACGTGCGCACCGCCTCGCCGGTGGAGCCCGGCGGGGCGTCGTCGGCGCCGCCCAGGTCCTCCATGAACAGCCGGACCACCGCCCGGTGGCGCACCACGAACCCGGTCAGCGCCTCGGCGAAGGCCCGCCTGTCGCCGCCGAACTCGGTGCCGAGCAGCGTGAGCATGTCCTCCACGCACGGCGCGAGCAGCTCGGTGGCCAGCCGGTCCTTCGGGTGGAAGTGGTAGGCGACGGCGGTCTTGGTCAGGCCCACGGCGGCGGCGATGTCGGCCAGCGAGGTGCGGGCGTAGCCGCGCTCGGCGAACAGCTCCCTGGCGGCGGCCAGGATGCGGCTGCGGGTGTCGTCAGGTGTGGTCATCGTCTCATTTCCACCAGGGCGTGCCTGCTTTATCGTAAGTCCCTGTACGGGCGTACAGGACGGGGGAACAGGCGAGATGTCACGTTTTCTGGGCCGGCTGGGCGAATGGTGTGCCAGGCGTGGCCGGCTCGTCCTGGCATTATGGGTCATCGCCGCCGCCGCGCTCATGGGCGGCAGCCTCGTGTTCGGCAGCCCGGTCAGCAACGACGTGGCCATCCCCGGCACCGACAGCCAGCGGGCCCACGACCTCATGCGCGCGGGTTTCGGCCCCGGCTACGAGGTCGGCGGCACCGTACAGCTCCTGGTCTACTCGCCGGACGGGTCGCTGCTGGACGAGCCGCGCAAGGCGGCCGTCGAGCGGGCGCTCGACCGGCTGCGCGAGCAGCCGCACGTCGACGAGGTCAGCACGCCCTACAGCGCCGCCGGGATGTCGCCCAGCCTGCAGATCGGCCTGATCACCGTCCGGCTGAGCGGCCACGACAGCACCCAGCAGGCCGCCACCGCGCAGGCGCTGTCCGACGCCGCCGAGCCCGCCAGGCAGGCCGGGCTGGAGGTCGTCGCCGCCGCCAGCGGCAACCCCGCCGACAAGGAGATCAAGACCGGGCCCAGCGAGGTCATCGGCGTCGTGTGCGCGTTGCTCGTGCTGGTCTTCGCCTTCGGCACGCTCACCGCCGCCCTCGTGCCGATCTTCACCGCGCTCGTCAGCGTCGCCTCCAGCCTGGGCGTGATCGGGCTGCTCGGCCACGTCGTGGACGTGCCCAAGCAGGCCGGCATCATGGCCACGATGATCGGCCTCGGCGTGGGCATCGACTACGCGCTGTTCCTGCTGTCGCGGCACCGGCGGCTGCTCGCCACCGGGCTCACCGTCCGGCAGGCCGTGCGCGGCGCCGTGTCCAGCTCCGGCGGGGCCGTGGTGTTCGCCGGCGGGACCGTCATCATCGCGCTCAGCGCGCTCATGTTCGGCGGCTTCCCGCTGCTGCGCACGCTCGGCTGGGTCACCGGCATCTCCGTCGTCACCGCCGTGCTCACCGCCGTCACGCTCGTCCCCGCCCAGCTCGGGCTGCTCGGCCACCGGGTGAACGCGCTCAAGGTGCCGTTCCTGGGCAGGCGGCCCGAATCGTCCGGGTGGGGGTCGCTCGGCGCGTGGGTGGCCCGCCGGCCCTGGCGGGTGCTCATCGGCAGCGTGCTGCTGCTCGGCGCGCTCGCCGCCCCCGCGCTGTCGCTCCAGCTCGGGCCGCTCGACGAGGGCTACGGGGCCAAGGACGACCCGGGACGGCGCGCGTACGAGCTCATGGAGGTCGGGTTCGGGCCCGGCAGCAACGGGCCGGTCAGCGTCGTGGCGACGGTGCCGCACGCGGCGACGGACGCCGACCTGGACCGGCTCCGGGACGAGATCGAGACCGTCGACGGCGTCCGCCACGTGTCCGACGGCGAGATCGGCGAGTCCGGCACCGTGATGATGGTCCAGGTCATCCCCGACCACGCGCCCAGCGACCCGGAGGCCCTGGAGGTCGTCAAGGCCATCAGGGGGCTGGACCTGCCCGGGTTCGAGGTGCACGTGGGCGGCGAGGTGGCCGCGCTCGCCGACGCCGGTGACCGCATCTCCGAGCGCACGCCGCTGGTCATCGCCGTCGTGGTGCTGCTCAGCGCGCTGCTGCTGTTGCTGGCCTTCCGGGCGCCCATCGTGGCGATCAAGGCGGCGCTGATGAACCTGGTGTCGCTCGGCACCGCGTTCGGGGCGCTCGCGCTCGTCTTCTCCATCGGGCTCGGCAGCGGGCTCGTCGGCATGGACCCGCCGGCCGGCGCCTCGTACCTGGAGACGCTGTTCTTCAGCGTGCCGATCGAGACGTACGTGCCGTTGCTGCTGTTCGCGGTGCTGTTCGGGCTGTCGATGGACTACGAGGTGTTCCTGCTGACGGCCGTGCGGCAGGCGTACCTGAAGCATGGTGACAACCGGCGCGCCGTGGCCGAGGGGCTCGGCTCCACCGGGCGGGTGATCACCTCGGCGGCGCTCATCATGGTCGCGGTGTTCACCGCGTTCATCGCCTACCCCGACCCGATGGTCAAGACGTTCGGCGTGGGGCTGGCGGTGGCCATCGCGGTGGACGCCACGCTGATCCGCGGCTTCCTCGTCCCGGCGACCATGGTGCTGCTCGGGCGGTGGAACTGGTGGTGCCCGCGCTGGCTCGACCGGCTGCTGCCCAACCTGTCGGTGGAGGGCGAGGAGGACGAGCGGCCCGCCGAGCCCGCTCGCGAGCCCGAGCGCGTCACCGTCTGAGGCTCACTCCAGGGCGGCGCGGGTCTCGGCCACCAGGGCCCGCGCCTCCTCCACCGCCGCAGCCAGCGGCTCCGCGTCCTGGCCGAGCGCGCCCAGGATCGCCCGCACCCGCCCGGCGAACCCCTCGGGCGCGGCCGGGAGCGTCCCGGCGACCGCCAGCGCGCCCTTCTCGTTGAGGCACCAGCGCCGGTCGGCCGCGTACAGCGCCTGGGCCAGCACGCCGAACGCCCGCGACAGGCACAGCGCCACGTGCAGCCCGTCGGCGCGGGCCGCGCTCTTGGCCGCGATCCCGGTCAGGAACTCCGCCTCCCACGCGCTCGCCGTCAGCGCCAGCCGCAGCGGCTCCGGATAGACGGCGACCTCCGCGCGCAGCCGCGCCAGCTCGCCCGACGGGTCCGCGAGCACCTGGCCCAGCGCCACCTCGCCCGGATAGCACGGCGACCAGAAGCCCAGCGGATGCCCGGCCTGGATCGCCACCTCGTAGCGGCCCTCCCGGCAGTCGGCCCACACCCGCTCCACCCGGTCCAGGTCACGCAGGATCCAGTCCACCGCGACGCCGCCGACGGTCAGCCAGGCGCCGCCGTTCACCCACGGGCCCCAGCCGCCCGGCCCGGCCACCTCGACCCCCGGCCCGGCCAGCGCCCGCAGCGCGCCGAGATCCAGCTCGCCCCGGTAGTAGACGCCCAGGTCCCAGTCGGAGCCCGGCCCGTGCTCGCCGCGCGCCCGGCTCCCGCCGAGCATCACGCCCCGCACCCCGGGCACCTCGGCCAGCCTGGCCGCCATCTCTTCGACGTACGCGCGCATCGTCGGAAGTGTGCCAGCCCGATGCCGTCGCGGCCAGCGATTTTACCGAGGGTCCGGGGCCCTGCGGGCGCTGAGGGTGGCCAGGGAGTCGACGTACTTGAGCATGAGGCGGGCGAAGTCGAGCCGGTCGCGCTCGGACCAGTCGGCGGTGATGAACTCGTAGGCGGCCCGCTGGTGGCGGCGGAAGCGGGCCATGAGCTCCCGGCCCTCCGGGCTGAGGTGCAGGACGGTGCGGCGGCCGTCCTGCTGGGAGGCGGCGCGGACCAGGTAGCCGGCCTTGATGTTGTCGCTGACCATCCGGCTGGCCACCGAGGGGTCGACGCCGAGCAGGTCGGCCACCCCGCCGACGGTGACCTCCTCGCCGGGGTGCTCCAGGACGACGTTGAGCACGAGCGTCCGGCTGAGGTCCTTGGCGGAGATCGGGTTCTCGACCTCCAGCAGCGAGGTGCGCCTCAGCTTGGAGAACGCGGGACCCACGGCGTCGAGCAGCTCATCGTCCGTCATTTGTAAATCGTACCTCCGAGGGCACATGTTGACAGGATTTTATATGCATGCTGTCATGCATGTGTCTTCAGTCAACGAATGGAGTGGCCATGACCATCCTCGTCACCGGCGCCCGCGGCCAGGTCGCCCAGGCGCTCGTCGCCCGCCTCCACGCCGCCGGGCTGCCCGTCCGCGCCGCCAGCGCCCGCCCCGCCGAGCTCACCGTCCCCGCCGGGATCGAGACCGCCGAGGTCGTCCTCGACCGGCCGGAGACGTTCGGCCCGGCCCTGCACGGCGTCGAGCAGGTCTTCCTCTATCCCGACCCCGACGGCATCGACGCCTTCACCAAGGCCGCCCAGTCCGCCGGCGTCGGCCACGTCGTCCTGCTGTCGTCCTCGTCGGTGCTGGGCCCCGACGCCGAGACCGACCCCATGGCGAGCCACAGCCTCCTGGTCGAGCGGGCCCTGACCGCCTCCGGCCTGCCGAGCACGTTCCTGCGGCCGGACGCCTTCTCCGGCAACGCCCTCGGCTGGGCGTACGACATCAGCCAGGGCCGGCCGGTCCAGCTCGCCTACCCCGACGCCGAACTCGCGCCCATCCACTCCGCCGACATCGCCGACATCGCCCACGAGGCGCTGACCGGCACCCGGCTCCGGGGCCGCGCGATCACGCTCACCGGCCCCGAAGGGCTCACGTTCAGGCAGCAGCTCGCCATCCTGTCCGAGGTCGCCGGGCACGAGATCCCCGTCGTCCGGATCACCCACGAGGAGGCCGAGCGCCAGCTCGTCCGCTACATGCCGGCGGCGTCCGCCGGATCGCTCCTCGCCTGGTGGGCCACCGCCTCCCGGCAGCCCGCCGCCATCGCCGACACCACCCAGACCCTCCTCGGCACCCCCGCCCGCACCTTCCGCCAGTGGGCCGCCGAGAACGCCGCGGCCTTCACCCGGCGCTGAACGAGAGAACCCCCTTGTCCACAGCCGTGACCACCGGCCGGAGACGCTGGGCCGTCCTGGCCGTCGTCCTGTTCGCCGCCATCCTCGACCTCCTCGACGCGACGATCACCAACCTCGCCGCGCCCACCATCGCCGCCGACCTGTCCGGCGGCGAGCCCCTCATCCAATGGCTCGGCAGCGCCTACGCGCTGTCCATGGGAGTCCTGCTCGTGGTCGGCGGCCGCCTGGGCGACAAGTACGGCCGCCGCCGCCTGTTCCTCGTCGGCGTCACCGGCTTCACCCTCGCCTCCGTCGCCTGCGGCCTGGCCTGGGACCCGGTCTCGATCGTCGTCTTCCGGCTGCTCCAGGGGGCGCTCGGGGCGCTGCTGATCCCGCAGGGGTTCGGCATCCTCGGCGCCGTGTTCCCCCGCGAGGAGCTCGGCAAGGCGTTCGGCGTCTTCGCCCCCGCCCTCGGCCTGGCGTCCATCGGCGGGCCGATCCTGGCCGGCGTCCTCATCGACGCCGACCTGCTCGGCCTCGGCTGGCGCGCCATGTTCCTGATCAACATCGTGCTGGGCGGCCTGGCGGTCGTCCTCGCCGTCCGGCTGCTGCCCCGCGACGAGGGCGAGCGCGCCGTCAAGGTCGACGGCCCCGGCTCCGGCCTGCTCGCCGCCGCCATGCTCGGCCTGCTGTACGGGCTCATCGACGGCGCGGGCCACGGCTGGACGCCCCGGGCCGCCGCCTGCCTGGCGGCGGGAGCGGTGTTCTTCGTCCTGTTCGCACGGCGTCAGCGCACCGCGCCGAGCCCGCTCATCGAACCCTCACTGCTGCGCAACCGCGGCTTCGTCTCCGGGCTGACCCTCGGCCTGGTGTTCAACGCCGCGGTCTCCGGCCTGCTGTTCCTGCTCGCGCTCTTCCTCCAGGACGCGCTGCACCGCACGCCCACCCAGGCGTCCGCCAGCCTGGCGCCGCTCGCCGCCGGCATCGTCGTCGCCTCCGTCGCCTCGCACCGGCTGCTGGACCGCCTCGGCCGCCGGCTCATCCTGACCGGGCTGCTCATCACGCTCACCGGCGCGCTCTGGCTGCTCGCGCTGGGCACCGGACCGGCCGTCTGGGCGCTCGTCCCGCCCGTCCTCGTCATCGGGCTCGGCCTGGGCTCCTGCTTCGGCAGCGTCTACCAGGTCACGCTCGGCGGCGTCGACGCCAGGGAGTCGGGCAGCGCCAGCGGCGCCCTGTCGGCCAGCCAGCAACTGGCCAACAGCGTCGGCGCCGCCGCCGTCACCACCGTCTACCTCCACACCGCCGGCGGCGTCACCGCCGGGCTGACGGTGGTCGCCGCGGCCCTCGTGGCCTGCTGCGGGCTCGTCCGGCTGCTGCCAGGCCGCCGGCCCGTCGAGGGCGCCCACGCCGGGGGCTAACCGACGCGGGTGCAGTCCTGCATCAGGACCTCGCCCGGCAGTGCCGCCCGGCCGCCGCCGGTGCACCGGATGCGGATCGCGTACTGCCGGGTCTGGCCGGTCACCTCGCCGGCGAACTCACCCGAGGTGACCGCCCCAGGAGTGGCCTCGCAGGAGCCGTACAGCACGGTCGTCGCCGGGTCGCCGCGCAGGTTGTCGCAGGTGTAGGCGGGCACGTCGGTCGCCTGCGCGGGGGAGGCGGTGCCGAGCGCCGCGCCCGCGAGGGCGGCCAGGGCGAAGTCGCGGATCATCGTGTCTCCTCGTGGGGGTTCGCGTTCGCCACACAGAGTAAGAGTCCGTCACGCAGCGTGCGACCTGTTTCGGGGTCCCGGCGAGTTCTCACAAATGCGCACCTCTTAAGGTGAGGGGCGAATGCAAATGAGTGGGGAGAATCCGTGTTGCACGAGAAACTGTCGTCGATCTATGACAACGTCCTGCGCCGCAATCCTGGGGAGATCGAGTTCCACCAGGCGGTGCGCGAGGTGCTGGAAAGCATCGGCCCAGTGCTCGGCAAGCACCCTGAATACGCCGAATCGAAGATCATAGAGCGTATTTGCGAGCCCGAGCGGCAGATCATCTTCCGCGTGCCGTGGGAGGACGACCGCGGCGAGGTGCACATCAACCGCGGCTTCCGGGTCGAGTTCAACAGCGCCCTCGGCCCGTACAAAGGCGGCCTGCGCTTTCACCCGTCCGTCTACCTGGGAATCGTGAAGTTCCTCGGCTTCGAGCAGATCTTCAAGAACAGCCTCACCGGGCTGCCCATCGGCGGCGGCAAGGGCGGCTCCGACTTCGACCCCAAGGGCCGCTCGGAGCGCGAGATCATGCGCTTCTGCCAGAGCTTCATGACCGAGCTCTACCGCCACATCGGCGAGTACACCGACGTCCCCGCCGGTGACATCGGCGTTGGCGGGCGCGAGGTCGGCTTCCTGTTCGGCCAGTACAAGCGCATCACCAACCGGTACGAGTCCGGCGTCATCACCGGCAAGGGCCTCGCCTACGGCGGCGCCCAGGTACGCACCGAGGCCACCGGCTACGGGTGCGCCTTCTTCGTCGACGAGATGCTCAAGGCGCGCGGCACGTCGTTCGACGGCAAGCGGGTCGTCGTCTCCGGCTCCGGCAACGTCGCCGTCTACACCATCGAGAAGGTCCAGCAGCTCGGCGGCACGGTCGTGGCCTGCTCCGACTCCTCCGGCTACGTCCTCGACGACAAGGGCATCGACCTGGAGCTGCTCAAGCAGATCAAGCAGGTCGAGCGGGCCCGGCTCGACGTCTACGCCGAGCGCCGCGGCGAGCACGTCTCGTTCGTGCCCGGCCGCAGCGTGTGGGAGGTGCCCTGCCAGGTCGCCATGCCGTCGGCCACGCAGAACGAGATCACCGGCCGCGACGCCGCCCACCTCGTCGAAGGCGGCCTGCTGGCCGTCGGCGAGGGCGCCAACATGCCCACCACGCCAGAAGGCATCAAGATCTTCCTTGACGCGGGCGTGGCCTTCGGCCCCGGCAAGGCCGCCAACGCCGGCGGCGTCGCCACCAGCGCCCTGGAGATGCAGCAGAACGCCAGCCGCGACTCCTGGACGTTCGAGTTCTCCGAGCACCGGCTCCAGGAGATCATGCGCGACATCCACGGCCGCTGCCTGCAGACCGCCGACGAGTACGGGATGCCCGGCAACTACGTCGCCGGCTCCAACATCGACGGCTTCCGCCGCGTGGCGGACGCGATGCTCGCCCTGGGTCTCATCTAGACCATGTACTGGTCGTGGCGCAGGTAGAGGTCGGCCAGCTCCTCGGCGCTGGGCTGCCGGCCGCTCGCCATCAGCGCCACGCTCTCCTCGAAGTACGCCTCCCGCGGCGCGCCCGGCGTGAACAGGATCAGCATCGACGCCGGCTCGCCGGACTCGTTGCGGAAGGCGTGGACGCCGCCCTCGGGCACGAACAGGAAGTCGCCCGGCTTCCCGTCGATCCAGGTCGTGCCGTCGTAGAGCCGGATCGTGCCGGACAGCACGTAGAAGGACTCGGTGATGGTCCGGTGGAAGTGCGGCGCGGGGCCTGACGGCCGGGGCCCCATCTCCCACCGGTAGAGCCCGAACGCGCCGTTCGTGCTCGCGCCCGTGCCCAGGTAGTGGGCGGCGCCTCCGCCGCCCATCTGCAGGTCGGGCGGCGCGTCGGCGGGGCGCAGCACGGCGTTCCGCTCGCCGCTCTCGCCGAAATAGCGGGGTTCGGGGTAGGACATGAGACTCCTTCGCGGCTCGTGGTCCTCCCGAGCATAGGGCGGGCCCGTCGCCCGCCCTCCGGCCCGGGGGTCCGGTCAGGCGCGGTGACGGCCCCGGCGCTGGTGGGCCGTGCGGCGGGCGCCGCCGCCCCGGGAGGGGGCGGTGTCCTCCGACGACTGCCGCTGCGGCGGGCCCGTCAGCGCCATCTGCTGGTGCGCCGCCGTACGCGCCTGCTGGGCGGCCGTACGGTGGCGACGGCCACGCAGCGGCGCGTCCTGCGCGAACGGCTCCAGGTACTGCGGCGACACGCCCCCGTTGCGGTGCCGGCGCCCGCGCGGGGGAGCGTCGGCGGCGAACCCCGGCTCCTCGATCGGGTGCTCGTAGCGCCGCCGCCGCCCGGCGTAACCGTGCTGGCGGACAGGCGGCCGGGCGAACGCGTCGAACGCGTCGGCGCTACCCCCCGGCACGAGCGCGGCCCCGTCCGAGAACACCGGCCGCGCGAACTCCCCGGTCGTCGCCGGCACGCGGCCGAACTCCCCGGTCGTCGCCGGGATGGGGGCGAACTCGCCGGTGGTTTCCGGGAGGCGGGTGAAGGCGTTGAAGGGGGTCGTCGCCGGGGGGATGACGATGGGGGCGACCGAGGCGGTGACCGGGATGACGATGGGCTCGAACGGCCCTGTGGTCGCCGGTGCGGCGGTGGGGACGACGAGGGGCTCACGCGGGGTGGTGACCGGCGTGGCGGTGTCCTGGAGGGAGCGGAGCGCGCTGACGGGCTCGGCGGCGTCCAGGAGCTTGGGCGGCGCGGCCAGCTCGACGGCGTCGCGCCTGGCGGACAGGGAGACGCGCTTGCGCGGCTTGCGGCGGCGGTGGGCCGGAGCGGCGGGAGGCGCGGCGACAGCGGCGGCGGCGACGGCACGGCCGGCCGGGCGCAGGCGCAGGCTCCTGGTCTTGGCGATGGCCAGCACCGCGAGCGCCGCGACGAGGGCGGAGGTGACCAGCGTGGTGGAGTCGGCGGGCGCGGCCGGGGTGGCGATGGAGGCGTCCACGATGGCGGGCATCGGCCCGGTGGTGGCCGCGCTGGTGTCGGCGGTCGAGTGCTTCGCGTGCTTGCCGGGCTTGGGCGCGGCGGAGGCGGCCTTGCCGTCGGTGGACGGCGCTCCCACCTGGGACTGCGGCGCGGTGGCGGCCTTGGCGTCCTTGGCCGGCTTGGCGGCCGTGGCGGGGGCGTCGGGCCGCGTGCGGGACTCGGTCTTGGGCTGGGCCCGCCCTGACTCGGTCCGCCCGGAGTCGGGCGAGGCGATCTCCAGGTTCTGCAGCGAGCCGGTGCGGGCGCCGGGCGTGGGGGCGGCGAGGGGGATGCGCAGGTCGCTCTCGGCGCGCGGGATCAGCGTCGTGAGCTGCTCGGACGGCTGGTAGGTGCCGGCCTCGGCGGATCGGGTGCCGGCCTCCTTGAGGACGCGCTGGGCCTCCTTCTCGTCCAGCCGTTCCTTGATCTTCCACGGGTAGCCGTAGCCGACGACCTTGCTGGTGTCGCGTTCCTTGCGTTTGGCGACGCCGCCGTCGATGTTGCCCTCGATGGTGAAGATCCGGCCGCCCTCGACGCGGGTGACGACCCCGACGTGGTCGATGCGGTCGATGTCGTTGGTGCCGCTCCAGTCGTAGAAGACGAACGCGCCGGGCTGCGGCTTGGTGCCCCAGGCGTCCTGCCGCTTGAACCACTTGGCGTGCGCCACGGTCCAGGCGAACTGCCCCATCCACTCCTCGTACCCGAGCTTGGTGGCCGCCCAGGAGAGGAACATGTCGCACCAGGGCGCGCCGGTGTAGTCGGCGTCGAACTCGACGTTGGAGCCGTACCAGTCGCCGAACTTGGTGTACGCGCCGGCCTTCTCCGAGTAGCCGAGCTGGCTCTCGAGAAGATCGATGAACTTCTTCATCTCTGGGGTCGTCATGGAAGTGCGGGGGAACCCTTCCGAGCCGGGCCGGTTTCGGCACGAGCGTCCCGGGGTACCAGGGGTAGTCCTGGGACGGTCGTGACGAACCGGAGACCTGTGTTCGTCCGTGATGCAGGAGGCTACCGGCACGTAACGGCAGGTCAAGCACGCGCAAAGACACTGCCATCCGTTGCCCATGGCCGATACCGCAGGTCAGCTATGTTACGGAAGTGTCACGACAAAGGTGATAAAACCTCAAAAGATCTACCGAACCGGGCGTGTCGTTCCCGTTTAGAACGGAATTCGGTAGCGTGGACCATCATGACGATCGAGGCCGCCACCGACGGAGCCAGGGCCGAGGCGCTGACCGAGCTGGCCGAGCGGACCAGACGCCTCATGGACGCCGTGGCCACCACCGGCGCGCCCCCGGACGAGCTGGCCGCCGTCGCCGCCGAGCTGGAGGCCCTGACCGGGCGGCTCGGCGGATCCGGCGGCCAGGCCCCGCACCCGTACGAGATCGCCCCCGACGGCAGCCTGCGCGCCCTCGGCAACGCCGTCGTGGGCGCGGCGAACCCGTTCGCCCTCCCGCTCGTCGTCGAGCGGACAGCGGCCGGGGTGCGGGCCGAGGTGACGTTCCGGCCGCTGCACGAGGGGCCGCCCGGCGGAGTCCACGGCGGCATCAGCGCGATGGTGCTCGACCACCTGCTCGGCCAGGCCAACGCCGCCGCCGGGTTCGCGGGCGTGACCGTCTCGCTCACCATGACCTACCGGGCGATGGTCCCGTACGGCGCCCCCGTCGTCGCCACGGCCGAGCACACGCGGTCGGAGGGCCGCAAGAACTGGGCGGGCGGCCGCATCAGCGCGCCCGACGGCACGGTGCTCGTGGAGGCGGCCGGGCTGTTCGTCACCCCCGCCGCCTGGGTGCGCGACGGGCTGCCGGTCCGGGGCGCCGCTCAGAGCGGCGAATAGAGCACGAAGACGTTGCCCGACGGGTCGCGCAGCACCGCCCGGGTCTCGTGCGGCCCCGCCTCCGGCTCCCGCACCACCTCGGCGCCGCGCGCCGCCAGCTCCGCCACCGCCGCCGCCGTGTCGTCCACCCGGTACGAGGGCGCGGCCGACGCGGTGACGTGCTCGGCCGGACCGGCCAGCGCGATCGTCACCCCGCCCGCGTCCAGCGCCGCGAACCTGTCGCCGTCCCGGAACCGCACCGGCAGCCCGTAGAACGCGATCGCCTGGTCCAGATCGGTGACGGGAATCAGCACGTTGCCGAGCCTCACACTGGCCTCCCCTGAGCTGGTCGTGCTCCCAGCATCCGGCGTCCGGGCGCGCCGCCGCATCCTGCTGTGTGCCCGGCCTCAGCCGGTGGCCGGGGCAGCCTCCGGCGTCGGGTGGGTGGTGGCGGACGACGGGGACGGCGTGGCGGGGGTGCGGGTCGGGCACGGCGGGCCGTCCACGGGCACCTCGCGGATCTGGGGGCCGTTGGCGGCGGCCGGCTCCGTCATGGCGAGGATCGCCAGGTACGCCCGGTCGCCGCAGGGCACCGCCGCCGGGGTGCGGCCCACCTGGGCCGTGTACGCGGTGCGGCCCGTGAGGGTGCGCGTCTCCTGGCCCACCTCGCGGGCCTCGCCGCCGTTCTCCCGTCGCAGGTACGCGATCCGCAGGCGTACGGGGCCCGGGCCGTCGGCCAGGACGCGCACCGAGCCCGCCGAGCCGTCCCAGGCCAGGACGCCCGCCTCCCGCACCGACGGGGGCGCCGGCGGCCGGGTCGGGGGCGGGGTGGGCTCGGCTGACGGCCGCACCGTCGACGCCGTCGCCGTAGGGGCCCGGGGCGTCGGAGTTGGCGGCGGCGTGCGCTCGGGCGTCGGCGTCGGCGTGCGCGTGGCGCGGCGGTCGGCGGGGGGCGCGGTGCCGGGCGGCGGGGTGCCCGGTGGGTCGCGCCTGTCGGGGGTGGTGACCGGGTCCAGCGCGCTCGGGGTGTCGTCCGGGGGGAGCAGCACCGCGCCCGGCGGGACCCGGCCCTCGGCCATCAGCAGCGTGACCGCCACCGCCACCACCGTCGCGCCCGCCAGCCACAGATGCGTCGGCACCCCGGCCGCCCACGCCGTCCCGCGCCCCCTCCGCGCCGCACGGGAGGACCGGGGCGCGTCCCCGGTCGGGGAGGCGGCGGGGGAGCTGCGAGCCGTGGCCTCCGCGCGGGGCCGTGCGGCCGGGGCCGCGTCGGCCAGCGGGAACCGGAGGGCCAGCAGGGTGGCCAGCTCGCCCAGGTGGCGGCGTCCGCGTTTCTCCCATTCGGGCCCGTACGCGGTGAGGGCGTCACGTTCCAGCTCGGCGGCGAACCGGCGGGCCGAGGCGAACCGGGCGGCGGGGTCCTTGGCGAGGCCGAGGCGGAGCAGGTTGCGCAGGGAGTCCGGGGCGACCTCCAGCGGCACCGGCTCCACCAGGTGCCTGTCGCGCAGCGCCGGGACGCCGTCACCCCGGTAGGGCACGCGGCCCCGTACGGCCTCGAAGAGCACGCACGCCGTCGCGTACAGGTCGGCGGGCGGCCCGGCCTCGCCGCGCGTCCACAGCTCGGGCGACATGTACGGCGGGCTGCCGGGCGGGACGCCGGGCTCCTCGGCGTGCGCCACGACGCCGAAGTCGGTCAGCTTGACGGCCCCGTCGGCCTGGACGAGCACGTTGCCCGGCTGGACGTCGCGGTGCGCCAGCCCCCGCTCATGGGCGGCGGCCAGACCGCCAAGCACGGCCTTGACCAGGGCGAGCGCGGCCTCGGGGCGCACCCGGCCGTGCTCGGCCAGGATCGCGCGCAGCGACACCCCGTCGACCAGCTCGGTCACGACCGCCGCCCGGCTGCCCGTCCGCACGTACTCGTACGTCCTGGCCACGCCGGGGTCGTCGAGATCCACCAGGATCGCGGCGTCCTCGGCGAAGCGGGCCATGAAGGCGTCGTCGCGGCGCAGGGTGGCGTTCAGGTACTTGATGGCCACGTGCGCCCCGGTGGCCTGGTACGTGGAGAGGAAGACGCGGCCGGTCCGGCCCTCGCCCAGCTGGCGTACGTCGCGATAACCAGGGACCAAGTCGAACCCCCAAGGCAGCCCGTCCAGGATTTGACGTTCTCACCCGAGGTTCCGGTTGTCACGAAATATCCGGCAGCGACGCGTACACCGCCTCCGTCAGGCGGTAGGCCCGCATGCTGCCCGACACCATGTCGGCCATCCGGTTCATCACGTAGCCCACGGCCAGCTCGTGCTCCGGATCGCCCAGCCCGAGGAACCCGCCCATCCCGCTGTGCCCGAACGCCGTGCGCGACGGCATCAGGAACGTCATCGACGGCCGCATGAACCCGAGCCCGAACGAGCTGTCGACCACCAGCACCCGGTCGGGCCCCGCGACCCGGGGCCGGATCGCGTCGGCCAGCGTCGCGGGCCGCAGCAGCTCGCCCGCCACCAGCGCCCGGTAGAAGCCGGCCAGCCCGGCGGCCGTGGTGACGACGCCCGCCGCCGGCCAGCCCGCGCGCAGGATGACGGGGTGGTTCGCGCCGCCGTCGAGGAGCCGCATCGCCGGGTTGCCGAGCGCCCGGTTCATCAGGCTCTCCGGGTCCCGCGCCGCCGCGGCCATCCGGTCGACCACGTCACCCCCACCAGGGGCCTCACGGGGCGCGGCGGGCTCCGAGGCGGGCTCCGAGGCGGGCTCCGAGGCGGGCTCCGGGGCGGGCGTCGCGGGGCGGCGGGCGGGGCCCGTGATCCGGGCGGCGCGGGCGATGACGTCGTCCGGCGCGCCCATCCACAGGTCCAGCCCGAGCGGCCCGGCGATCTCCGCCGCCACCAGCTCGCCGACGGACTTGCCCGTCACCCGCCGCACGACCTCGCCGACGAGGAACCCGTACGTGAGCGCGTGATAGCCGTGCGCCGACCCGGGCTCCCACAGGGGCTCCTGGCCCGCCAGCCGGGCGGCCATCGCCGGCTGGTCGCCGAACTCCGCCACGGGCACCGGCGTCTCGATCACCGGCAGCCCGGCCTGGTGGGTGAGCAGGTGCTCGACGGTGACCGCACGGGCGGCGAACTCGGGCCACACGTCGGCCACCGGCGCGGCCAGGTCCACCAGCCCGCGCTCGGCGAGCTGGAGCAGGACGGTCGCGGTGAGCGCCTTGGTGCAGGAGTACGCGAACGCGGGGGTGTCGCGCAGCCACGGCCGTCCGGTGTGCCGGTCGGCGATCCCGTCCCACAGGTCGACGACCAGCTCGCCGCGATGGTAGACGGCGAAGGCGGCGCCGAGCTCCTGTCCGTCGGTGAACTGCCGCTCGAACACTTCGCGCACGCGGGCGAACCGGGGATCGCAGTGCATCGTCCCTCCGGGGGCAAGGAAGCGCTTACTTGGCCAGCCGAGCGTAACAACGCAAAGGACAACCAGGCACCCCTCCTGATATGTCACGATATGCATGGGTACAAATACACACTGTGACTACTGTGAGACGCGTAGAAATCGGCTGGCCCAGCTTGGGCATGGCCGTCACGGCAGAACTGGACGAGCGCAACGCCGCTCTGGCACAGAGCCTGTGGGACGCGCTGCCGTACCGCAGCCTGCAGGGCCATGCCCTGGTGGCGGGCCATCACCTCTATCACGTAGCTCCGGTCCACCAGATGCTGCACCAAGCAGCCACGCACTCGGTGGACCGGCGGACCGTGCCCGACGGCACGATCTTCTCATCCCGGCTGCAACACCTCGGGATCAAGTACGGCGAACTCACCGAGCCGATGCCGGCCACGCCCATCGGCCGCATCACCGAAGGCGACCTCGACACGCTCGTCGAAGCCGGCCAGGCCGTCTGGGAGGCGGTCTACCGCACCAAGAAACCCGTCATCGCCGAGGTCAGAAGGGCCGGTGAGAGCTTCGGGCACAGCCTGCCCCGCCTGACCGTCTCCGACCCGGAGGTCGACGCCCTGATCGCCGACCTGCACGCCGAGACCGAGCGGATCTGGCTGGTCCCGCCGCAGGAACTGGTCGACCTGCACGAAGGCCGCATCACCTCGAACGCGGGCAGCTTCGAGACCGTCCTCACGACCCTGCTGTTCGTCAACGGCGAGACCCGGCCGCTCGGCTACGCCTGCTACGGCGGACTGGTGCGGGCCGCCCACGAGCAGATGCCGATGGAGTCGCTGCACCAGATGGCCAGGGTCCTGGCCAAGACCCCGGCCGAGTTCCTCGGCTACTGCGGCCTGCAGACGCTGTGGGGGTTCACCGAGAGGCTGTTCGACGTCCTGGACCGGCTCGACGACCGCGAGGACTTCATCGCGGTCATGTCGCACATGGCCCTGTACGTCAACTGCCTCGGCGGCTGGAACCTGCACCTGTTCCCCTGGCAGGTGGGCGACCACCTGCGGCGCGTGCGAGCGCTCGGGTGAACGCGCAGGCGCAGGTCGTCGTCATCGGCGGCGGGGTCATCGGCCTGTCGATCGCCTACCACCTGGCCGAGGCCGGGGTGCGCACCGTGCTGCTGGAGCGCGGCGAGCTCGGGTCCGGCGCGTCGAGGGCCACGGCCGACGTCGTCAGGTCGTACTTCGCGGGCAACCCGGTCAGCTCCGCGATGGCCGTCCGCAGCCTGGAGGCCTACCAGGCCTTCGGGTCGCGGCCGGCCGCCCAGGTGCCGCTGCGGCAGGTCGGCTACCTGGTGCTGCTCACCGAGCCGGAACAGGTGGCGGCGATCGAGGCCGAGCTGCCCGCGCAGCGGGCGGCCGGGGTGCGGGTCGAGCTCGTCGACGCGGGAGAGGCCCGCCGGCTCAACCCGCTCGTCGGCCCCGACCTGCCGCTGCTGGCCGCCGCCTGGTCGCCCCAGGCGTACGTGTCGGACACGGCGGCGATCGTGGCCGGATACGCCGAGGGCGCCAGGCGGGCCGGGGCGAAGCTGCGCACCGGCTGCCCGGTGCTCTCCGTCGACCCCGACCGGGGCCGGGTCGAGACCACCGACGGCACGATCACGGCCGAGGCCGTGGTGTGCGCCGCCGGCGCCTGGTCCGCGCCGCTCGCCCGCTCGGCGGGCGTCGACCTGCCGCTCACCGAGCCGGTCACCCAGGAGCTGCTGCTGACCGACCCGCTGACCGAGCTGTCGCCCATTCCGTCCGTCCCGGTCACCCTGCACGCCGCGAGCGGCCTGCTCATGCGGCTGCGCGGGGACCGGATCCTGATCGGCATGGGCTACCCGGACCGGGACAGGGAGGCCTGGCGCGCCCGCGTCGCGGAGCGGCTGGCCGGCACGTACCCGCGCCTGGCCGGGGTGGCGCTGCACCCGGCGATCAGCGGCGTGCGGGACGCCAGCCCGGACAAGACGGCGTTCATCGGGCACCGGCCGGGGCCGCCCGCGTTCCTGTACGCGGCCGGGTTCTCCGGGCACGGGCTGTGCAACGCGCCCGCCGCCGGGGAGCTCGTCCGCGATCTCTACCTGGGCAAGGACCCGTGGCTCGACGTCGCGGACCTGGCCGTGGAAAGGGCCGGATGACCATGACGACCGAACAGGAGAGCCGGGAGACCGGGCGGGCCTTCGTGCTCGACCCGGCCACCCCGGACGTGCACGCCGACAACGAGCGGCTGCGGGAGGCGGGGCCGCTGGTCCCGGTCGAGGTCGAGGGGGTGCGCGCGTGGGCGGCCACCCGCTACGCGACGCTGGCGGCCGTGCTGGCCCACCCCGACCTGTCCAGGGACGTCAGCCACTGGGCTCCGGAGGGCCGGGCCGAAGTCCGCAAGGCCACGGCCGTGGAGAAGATCACCTCGGACACGTCCATGCTGAACTCCGAGGGCGAGACCCACAAGCGCCTGCGCGGGCCGCTGATCAAGGCGTTCACCGCCCGCCGGGTGCAGGGGCTGCGGCCCAAAATCGAGCGGATGGCCGCCGCGCTCGTCGACGAGCTGGCCGCACTGCCGCCCGAACCCGTCGACCTGCGGCTGCACTACGCCTACCCGCTGCCGCGCGACGTCATCTCCGAGCTGATGGGCATCCCGCCCGGCATGCGCGACGAGCTGCACGAGCTCACCGACGTGGCCGCCCGCGTCGGCGACGGCCCGGACGACGTCAGCGGCTCCCGCGACGCCCTGTACGTGCTGCTCGACAAGGTCATCGAGGTGCGGCGCGGCACGCCGGGCGAGGACGTGATCACCGACCTGATCAGCGTGCGCGAGCAGGACGGGGAGCGGCTGACGCGCTCGGAGCTGCTCGACACGATCGAGCTGCTGTTCATCGCCGGGCACGTGACGACCGTCAACCTCATCACCAACGCCATCCGGGCCATGCTCACCCAGCCGGGCCAGCTCGACCTCGTGCTCGGCGGCTCGCTGCCGTGGAGCGCGGTCGTGGAGGAGACGCTGCGCTGGGACTCGCCGGTCGCCCACTTCCCGATGCGCTACGCCGTACGGGACCTGGAGATCGACGGGGTCACGGTGCGGAAGGGGGAGGCGGTGCTGGCCTGCTTCGCCTCCGCCGGGCGCGACCCCGACCAGTACGGCGAGCGGGCCTGCCGGTTCGACGCGGCGGCGCCGCAGCCGGGGCACCTGTCGTTCGGGCACGGGCCGCACTTCTGCCTGGGGGCGCCGCTGGCCCGGATGGAGGGCGAGGTGGCGCTGGCCGCGCTGTTCTCAGCCTTTCCGGAGATGAAGCTCGCCGGGCCCGCCAGCGGCACCCGGCCGCTGGGCACGGTGCTGGGCAACAGCACCCGGTCGCTGCCGGTGCTGCTGGGCAGGCGGGCGGGATGAGCGGGACGACGGCCCGCCGGGTTCCGCCCGGCGGGCCGGACCCGTTGCGGGCCGGCCGCCGGGCCTCCGGGCGGTCCAGGCCCGCCCGGACGCCCGGGTTCGGGGAGGCGCTGGTGCGCGGGCTGACCGCGGCCGGGCCCCGGGACGCGCTGGTGTGCGGGCAGGAGCGGCTGAGCGGGGACCAGGTGCTGGCCATGACGGCCTCGGCCGCCGCCGCCCTGGAGGCGCGCGGCGTGCGCGCCGGGCAGGCGATCGCCCTGCTGTACGGCGGCCGGCCGGAGTCGCTTGCCGCCCGGCTCGTGACGCTGGCGCTCGGCTGCCCGGCCATCCTGGTGCCCGTCGGGCTGCCGCCGGAGACCGCCGCCCGCGCGATGCGCGCGACGGGCGCCACGGCCCTGCTGTACGAGGCCGGGCGGCAGGAGGACGCCGAGGCGCTGCTGCGGATCTGCCCGGTGCCCGTCCACGGCCCGCTCGACCGGCTGCTCGCCACCGCGGGCGCCGGGACGGCGACGATCCCGGCCGGCCGGGGCCTGGCGTCGGTGACGTTCACCAACGGCACGACGGGGGAGCGCAAGGCCGTCGCCTACAGCCACGCCGTCGAGGCCGCGCAGCTCGGCGCGGCCAGGGCGCTGATAGGGCCCGGAGCGTGGCGCTTCCTGGTGTGGCCGGGCTTCCACCTGCCCACGCTGACCGCGCTGTGGACGCTCGCGACCGGCGGCACGGCGGTCCTGGCGACCGGCGAGGACACCGGGCGCGAACGCGAGCTGATCGCCCGCGAGGGCGTCACCCACGTGCTGGCCGGGCCGCCGTTCGGCTTCTACGGCCTGGCCCGGCGGCTCGGCCACGTGCCCGGCGTGCGCCAGATCCTGTACGGGGGAGCCCCGGCGGTGCCGGCCCGCAGCCGGGAGGCCGTCGAGGCGCTGGGCCGCGTGGTGCGGCAGTCGTACGGGCTGACCGAGGGCGGGTTCGTCACCACCCTGTCGCCCGCCGACCACGCGCGGCCGGGGCTGCTCGCGTCGGTGGGCCGGGCCGTGGCGGGGGTGGAGCTGGAGATCCGCGACGAGCGCGGCGCCCGCGTGCCGGACGGCGAGGTGGGCGAGGTGTGGACGCGCTCGCCGCAGGTCATGACCGGCTACCTGGACGATCCCGGGCTCACCGCGGCCACGCTGCGCGACGGCTGGGTCCGCACCGGCGACCTCGGCCGCCTCACCCCGCCGGCCGAAGGCCGCCACCTGTTCCTGGTGGACCGGGCCGGGAGCGGGCTGCCGCCCGGCGTGTACGCCTATCCGGTCGAACAGGTGCTCACCGGGCACCCCGGGGTGTCCGACGCCGCCGTGTTCGCGCTGCCGGACGGGGGCGTGGGGGCGGCCGTCGCCGGGCGGGCCGATGAGCCGGAGCTGCGCGAGCTGGTGCGCGGGGCGCTCGGTCCGGCCTGTGAGCCCCGGCGGCTGTGGCTGATGGACGACCTGCCCCGCACCGGCTCCGGCAAGCCCGACAAATCCGCCCTCCGTGCCCGGTACGGCGGCCGGCCCGGCTGACCCGGCGGGTTCCGCGCTAGGCGAGCGCGGAGATCAGCCCGATCGTCAGGGCGGTGCGCTCCGGGATGTGCTCGACCAGCACGTACTCGTGCCGGGCGTGCGCGCCGTCGCCGACCGCGCCCATGCCGTCGAGCACCGGCCGGCCCAGCCCGGAGACGAAGTTGCCGTCGCTGGCCCCGCCGACCGACGCCTCCTCCAGGGTCCAGCCCTGGGCGGCGGCCGTGGCCTGTGCCTCCTTGAACAGCCGCCGCGAGGGCGGGTTCGGCGTCATCGGCGGCCGGTTCCAGGAGCCGGCCACGGACACGCTCACCCGAGGGTCGCTCGGCCGCAGGCCCGCGAACAGTGCGTCGATCCGCTCCATCTCGGCGAAGTCGCTGACCCGCACGTCGACGCCGCAGGTGGCGAGCCCGGCGGCCACGTTGCGGCCGGTGCCGCCGCTGATCAGGCCGACGTTCACGGTGGTGCCCAGCTCCGGCCTGCCCCCGGCCGCGATGACCGTGACCAGCTCGGCGAGCGCGTGCACGGCGCTCGCGCCCGCCGTCGGGTCGAGCCCGGCGTGCGCCTCGACGCCCGTCACCGTCACGTCGAACAGGCCCACGCCCTTGCGCGCCGTCTTCACCGCCCCGCGCAGCGACGCCTCGAACACCAGGCTGGCCAGCACGTCGGCGCTGGCGGCCTCGATGTGCTGCCGCGAGGCCGGGCTGCCGATCTCCTCGTCACCGTTGAACAGGAACCTGACGCCCGGATGCGGCAGCCCGAGCTCGCGCAGCCCGCGCAGCGCCCAGATCGACTGCACCAGCCCGGTCTTCATGTCGAACACGCCGGGCCCGGTCGCCTTGCCGTCGACCACGCCGAACGGCCACCCGGCCAGGGTCCCGGCAGGCCACACCGTGTCGTAGTGGCTCATCATCAGCACCTCACCGGGCGCGGTGCCCCGGTAGGTCAGCTCCAGCACGTCGCCGTGCGCGCCGCCGTCGTGCACGACCTCGTCGTCCGGCGTGCCCAGCCGCTCGACGGCCAGCGCGCGCACCGCCCGCAGCCCGGCGGCCAGCGCCGCCTTGTCGTAGCTGGGCGTCTCCAGCTCGACCAGGTTCTTGATGTCGTCGAGCATGGCCGGCAGGGCCTGCCGGCTCCAGTCGGTGATGGACAAGGGAGATCCTTCCTAGGCGACGGGCGCGCCGGGGCCGAGCGGGATGCCGAGCCACCAGAACACCAGGAACAGCAGCGTCCAGACGACGAGCAGGGTGAACGCGAGCGGGATGGTCATCGAAGCCAGTGTGCCGATCCCGGCCGAGCGGCGGTAGCGCTGCAGGAAGCCGAGCGCCATCACGAAGTACGGGCTCATCGGGGTGATGGCGTTCGTGCAGGAGTCGGCGATGCGGTAGAGCGCCTGGGTGTACTCCGGCGGGATGTCGAGCAGCATCAGCATCGGCACGAACACCGGCCCGACCAGCGCCCACTGCGCCGACCCGCTCGTCACCACCAGGTTGATCACGGTCACCACGATCAGGATGCCCAGGAACACCACCGGCCCCGACACCCCGGCCGACTTCAGCAGGTCGGCGCCGTTGATCGCGATGATCTCGCCGATGCCGGTCCACTTGAAGAAGGCCAGGAACTGCGAGATCGCGAAGAACAGCACCAGGATCGGCGCCATCTCGCGCAGCCCGTGCGCCATGAAGTCGGGGATGTCGCGGCTGCTGGTGATGCTTCCGGCGGCCTTGCCGTACGCCCAGCCGACGGCCAGGAACGCCAGCGCGAGGAAGATCGCGATGGAGCCGAGCAGCGGCGACTGGACGAGGCTGCCGCCCTCGCCGCGCAGCGGCGATCCGGCGGGCAGCACGGCCAGCACCAGCGCGACGACGAACACGACCAGCGCGATCAGCGCGGCCCGCAGGCCGCGGCGCTCCTCGGGGCGCAGGGTCAGCGAGCCGAGGTCGTCCTCCTCGGCGTCCTCGTCCACGGGCAGCGACTCGACCCGGCGGGCCAGCACCCGCTCGGTCACCACGGTGATCACGGCGGCGAGCACCACGGAGGAGGCGATCGAGAAGTAGTAGTTGGCCAGCGGCGTGACCACGTAGGCCGGGTCGATCGTCTGCGCGGCGGCGGTGGTCAGTCCGGACAGGATGGCGTCGACCGGCGTCACCAGGGGACTGGCGTCGTAACCGGCGGAGATGGACACGAACGCCACCACGATGCCGAGGATCGGGCTGCGGCCGACCGCGCGGAAGGCGAGCGCGCCGAGCGGGATCAGCACCACGTAGGCGGCGTCGGAGGCGACGTGCGACACCATGCCGGTGA
This sequence comes from Nonomuraea sp. NPDC023979, assembly GCF_040639085.1. NCBI lineage: Bacteria > Bacillati > Actinomycetota > Actinomycetes > Streptosporangiales > Streptosporangiaceae > Nonomuraea > Nonomuraea sp. NPDC023979. The sequence goes on along the minus strand of NZ_JBEZZG010000004.1, from coordinate 477,335 downwards.
AGGCCAGCGCGAACGTCACCCACCGGGGCGACACCTTGGCCACGCCCGAGCGCAGCACCGCGGCCAGCAGCCCGGACCGCTCCGCGACGGCCACGCCGAGCATCACCACGAGGATCGTGCCGAGCGGCGCGAACGACGTGTAGTTGTCGATGGCCCCGTCGATCATCGTCGTGACGCCGTCGGCGGACAGCAGGTTCTTGGCCACCACCTGCTTGCCGCTGGCCGGGTTCACCGCGGACACGCCGGCCGCGGCCAGGCCCCAGCTCACCAGTGCCAGGACTCCCGCCAGGATGACGAACAGCCAGAACGGGTGCGGCAGTTTGTTGCCGAGGCGCTCGATCCCTCCCAGGACGCGCAGCAGGCCGTTCATCGGTCAGGCTCCTTTCCCGTTAATGGTCACCCATTACAGGGGCGATGACCGATTTTGGCAAGTAAAATGTTCTGGCTGGCTGAATCAGTCGTCCAAACATGCCTGACTGGAAGATACAGTCTTGACATGCTCGACGACGCCGACCTCGACCTGGTCGCGGCGCTGCAGATCGCCCCCCGCGCCTCGGCCGCCGCCCTCGCCGACGTGCTCGGCATGTCCGCCAGCACCGCCGGGCGGCGGCTCGCCCGGATGGAGGAGCAGCGCATCCTGCGGGTGATCGGCCAGGTCGACTGGGCCGCCCGCGCCGAGGGCAACCCGCGCCACGTCTGGGTCACCACCGAGCCCGGCGCCTCCAGCCGCGTCGCGCGCGCCCTGGCCGACCTGCCCGAGGCCCAGCTCGTCGCCGAGACGTCCGGCAAGTCCGACGTCTACTGCGCCGTCCACCCCGTCGACCGGGCGCAGGCCCGCGAACTGCTCACCGCCCGCATCCCCTCGGTCCCCGGCATCGTCGCCACCCACTCCGAGCTGGTGCTGCGCGCGCTCACCAAGGCCGACTCCTGGCGGCTGCACCGCCTCGACGACGCCCAGGTCCGCGCCCTGTCGGAGCCCGCCGAACAGGCCGAGGAGCCCGCCCGCGGCGCCGACGAGCCCGGCGTGCTGCGCCTGCTGCGCAACGACGGCCGCATCACCGCCGCGCAGGCCGCCCGCGCCCTCGGCCTCAGCCAGTCCACCGCCTACCGCATGATCCAGTCACTGCTGCGGCGCGGCGTCGTCCGCCCCCGCGTCGAGATCGAGCCCGCGCTCCTCGGCTACTCGCTGGAGGTCGTCATCGCGCTGACCGTCTCGCCCGGCGCCATCCAGCCGGTCGCCGACGAGCTCGCCCGCCACCCCTCCGCCCGCTACGTCTCCATCGTCGCCGGCACCACCTCCGTCATCCACCAGGGCGTCTTCCGCCACGAGGACGACCTCGGCGACTTCCTCACCCGCGACCTCGCCCACCTGCCCGGCATCACCGCGCTCCAGGTCTCCGTAGTGCTCAAGATGCTGCGCCGCTACTGGATCTACCGGGAGGACGGCCGGTTGGTCAGCCCGTAAGGTGCTGGGCGTGAAAGTCACGATGCCCGGCCTGACGGCCGCCGACCATGTGTTCACCGTGCCGCTCGACCACGCCGACCCCGGCGGCGCCACGATCCAGGTGTTCGCCCGCGAGATCCGCGACCCCGCCCACACCGGCGACCTGCCGTGGGCGCTGTTCCTCCAGGGCGGCCCCGGCGGCAAGTCCCCCCGGCTGACCGGCCAGGCGCACTGGCGGCACGTGCTCAAGACGCACCGGGTGCTCCTGCTCGACCAGCGCGGCACCGGCCTGAGCAGCCCCGCCACCGCCACCGGCACCGACGAGGAGCTGGCCGCCCGGCTGCGCCACTACCGCGCCGACGCCATCGTGGCCGACTGCGAGCACATCAGGAAGGCCCTCGGCATCGAGCAGTGGGAGACCTGGGGGCAGAGCTACGGCGGCTTCGTCACCCTCACCTACCTGTCGCAGGCCCCCGAGGCGCTGCGCGCCTGCCACATCACCGGCGGCCTGCCCGGCCTCGACGCCACCGCCGACGACGTCTACACGCGCACGTACGAGCGCGTCCGCGCCAAGGTCGCCCGCCACCACCGCCGCTACCCCGGCGACGACGAGCGCGCCAGGCGCATCGCCGAGCACCTGGCCGGCAACGAGGTCCTGCTCCCCGACGGCGACCGGCTCACCGTCGAGCGCTTCCGCACCCTCGGCAAGAAGCTCGGCATGGGCGACGGCTCCGAACGCCTGCACTGGCAGCTCGCCGAGGCGTGGCACGGCGACCGCCTGTCCGACGAGTTCCTCTACGCGGTCATGATGGAGACCGGCTTCGTCGGCAGCCCCCTCTACGCCGTCCTGCACGAGTCCATCTACGCCCAGGGCGCCGCCACCCGCTGGTCGGCGGAGCGGCTGCGCCCCGCCGACTTCGACACGTTCGAGATGTTCACCGGCGAGATGATCTACCCGTGGATGTTCGACGACATCCGCGCGCTGCGGCCCTTCAAGGGCGCCGCCGAGATCCTCGCCGCCGTCGACGACTGGCCGCCGCTCTACGACCCGGCCCGGCTGGCCGCCAACGAGGTGCCCGTCGCCGCCGTGGTCTACCACGACGACATGTACGTCGACGCCGGGCTGTCGCTGGAGACCGCCGCCCGGGTCGGCAACGTGCGCGCCTGGGTCACCAACGAGTTCGAGCACGACGGCTTCCGCGTCGCCGCCGACCAGGTCGTGCCCCGGCTCATCCGGATGGTGACGGACCCCCCGTAGGCTCGCGCAGCGGCAGCCGCACCTCGAACCAGGTCTCGCCCGGCGCCGACCGGACCTTCAGGTCACCGCCGTGCCGGCCCGCCACGATCCGGTAGGAGATGTCCAGCCCCAGCCCGGTGCCCTGGCCGACCGACTTCGTGGTGAAGAACGGCTCGAAGATCCGGTCCCGGATCGCCTCGGGCACGCCGGGGCCGGTGTCGCCGATCTCCACGATCGCCTCGTCCTCGTCGTGCGCGGTCCGGATCGTCAGCGTGCCCTCCTCGCCCATGGCGTCGAGCGCGTTGTGGATCAGGTTCGTCCACACCTGGTTCAGCTCGCCGCCGTAGCAGGGGATCGGCGGCAGCGTCCGGTCGTAGTCGGTGGTCACCGTGATGCCCGGCGGGATCTTGCCGCGGAAGATCGCGACCGTGCTGTCGAGCAGCTCGTGCACGTCCAGCACCTGGAACGGGGCGCGGTCCATCTGCGAATACTGCTTGGCCGAGCCGATCAGCGAGGTGATCCGCTCGGTCGCCTCCGTCACCTCGCCCAGCATCTGCGAGATCTCCACCGCCTCGGCCAGCCAGCGCAGCGCGGCCGGCGCGTGCTCCTCGCCGACCTTCAGCCGCACCTTCTCCAGGTGCTCCCCGCCGAACCCGGCGTTGACCAGCGCCGGAGCCAGCTCCCAGGCGTCGTCCACGCCCAGCTCGTCCAGCGCCTCGCCGAGCTCGTCCTCGGCGTCGGAGATCTCCAGCGGCGTGCGCGCCGGCAGCGTGCCCACCGCCTCCATGCACGCCTCCTGCATCTCCACCAGCGCCCGCAGCCGCTCCGGCGGGATGCCGTTCTCCGCCAGCCTGGCCAGCTCCACCCGCGACGACCTGATCAGCGAACGCAGCTCGCTCACCGCCCGCACCGCCGCGGCGGCCGGGTTGTTCAGCTCGTGGGTGAGCCCCGCCGTGATCGTGCCCAGCGCCGTCAGCCGCTGCCGCCGGTCGATGATCTCCCGCTGCAACCGGCCGCCCGACTGCAACCCGTCCAGCAGGTGCATCGCCATCGGGAACCACTCGGTCACGATGTAGGCGAACTTGCGCGCCGGCAGGATGAACACCCGCGACGGCGCCGTCGCGCGCAACGTGTGCTGGTAGGTCTGCGGCGCCCGGTCGCCCAGGTAGGCGGAGGTCGCGCCGCCGTAGACGCCCGGCTGCCCGGTGCGCGGCATGGTGACGGTCCCGGCGCTGACGGTCTCCGAGACCATCTGCACCTCACCCTCCACCAGCACCGCGAAGCACTCCGCCGGCTCGCCCTGGCGGACGATCTCCGCGCCCTCCTCGAACTCCCGCATCCTGCCGCTGTCGGCCAGCTTGCCGAGCTGCTCGTCGGTCAGCCGCTCGAACAGGAAGAGCTTGCGCAGCTCGTCGATGTCCACAGTGCTCATCGCTTCTCCAGATACCGGGCTCATTGCTTCTCCAGATACCGGTGCACGAGCGCGACGGCCATCGCGCCCTCCCCGACGGCCGAGGCCACCCGCTTGATCGACTCGGCGCGCACGTCACCCGCCGCCAGCACGCCCGGCACGTTCGTCTCCAGGAAGTACGGCTCCCGGCGCAACGTCCAGTTACGCGGCCGCCTGCCCCCCTGCACCAGGTCGGGCCCCGTCAGCACGAACCCCTTCGCGTCCCGCTCGACCGTCTCGCCCAGCCACGAGGTGTAGGGCTCCGCGCCGATGAACACGAACAGCCACTGCGCCTCGACCGTCCGCTCCTCGCCCTTGCGCGCGATCGACAGCCTCTCCAGGTGCCCGTTGCCCGCACCGCCCGTCACCTGGCTCTCCAGGTGCACCTCGATGTTGCCGATCGCCTGGATCTGCTCGATGAGGTAGTGCGACATGGACTTCTCCAGGCCGTCACCGCGCACCAGCAGGTGCACGCGGCTGGCGTACCCCGACAGGTGGACGGCCGCCTGGCCCGCCGAGTTGGCCGCGCCCACGATGTAGACCTCGCTGTCCTTGCACGACGGCGCCTCGGTCAGGGCCGCGCCGTAGTAGACGCCCCGGCCGACGAAGTCGTCCAGGCCCGGCGCGTCCAGCCGCCGGTAGGTCACGCCGGTCGCCAGGATCACCGCGTGCGCCGCGATCTCCCCGCCGTCCTTGAACCCGATCACCCGGGCCTGGCCGCGCGGCTCCAGATGCGTCACCTTCCGCGCGGTCAGCAGCTCCGCCCCGAACTTCAGCGCCTGCCTGCGCGCCCGGTCGGCGAGCTGCTGGCCCGAGACGCCGTCGGGGAAGCCCAGGTAGTTCTCGATCCTGGAGCTCTGCCCCGCCTGCCCGCCCGACGCGTGCGCCTCCACCAGCACCGTGTTGAGCCCCTCCGACGCGCCGTAGACGGCCGCGCCCAGCCCCGCCGGGCCGCCGCCGACCACGATCAGGTCGTAGAAGTCCGTCGCCGGCGTCGTCGACAGCCCCACCGCCGAGGCCAGCGTCGACTGGTCCGGCGCCTGCAGCGACGACCCGTCGGACGTCACCACCAGCGGCAGCCGGCACTCCTGCCCCGCCGCCGCCACGAGCTGCGCCCCGTCGGGCTCCTCGGCCAGCATCCACCGGTACGGCACGTGGTTGCGCGCCAGGAAGTCACGCACCTGGTAGGACGGCGCCGACCAGCGGTCGCCCACCACGCGCAGCTCCGCCACCGGCACCCGGTCCGTCCGCTGCCAGGCGTCGAGCTGCCCGTCGATCACCGGGTAGAACTTCTCCTCCGGCGGATCCCACGGCTTGAGCAGATAATGGTCCAGATCCACGACGTTGATCGCCTGGATCGCCGCGTCGGTGTCGGCATAGGCGGTCAGCAGCACCCGTCGCGCGAACGGGTACATGTCCATCGCCTTCTCCAGGAACTCGACCCCGTTCATCTGCGGCATCCGGTAGTCCGCCAGGATGGCGGCCACCTCGTCACCACGCAGCCGCATCTCCTTGACCGCCTCGATGCCCTGCACGGCGGCCTCCGCGCGGACGATCCGGTAGTCGCGGCCGTAGCGGCGTCTGAGGTCGCGGGCCACCGCCCGCGACACACCAGGATCGTCGTCGACCGTCACGATGACCGGCTTGTCCATTCCCCTGCCTCTCACATCGTCCTTGGGAGAAGGATGTCATGCGGCAGGGAACGGACTCCGGCCAGGCGAGGCCGCCGGGGACCTCGTCAGGCGATGACGCGGCTCTCGCCGCCGTCCACCAGGATCGAGATCCCGTTCACGAACGACGCCCGCTCGCTCGCCAGGAACGCCACCACGTCGCCCACCTCCTCGGCCCGGCCGATCCGGCCCAGCGGCACGACGGCCGCCCGCTCCGCCAGCCCGTCCTCGCCGCCCGCCACCTCACGCAGCCGGTCGGTGTCGATCGGGCCCGGCATCACGTTCGTGACCAGCACCCCGTCGCCGCCCACCTCACGGGCCAGTGTGCGGACCATGCCCGCCACGGCCGACCTCGTCGAGTTGGACAGGGCCAGCCCGTCGATCGCCTCCCGCGCCGACCGGCTCGTCACCGTCACGATGCGGCCCCAGCCGCGCTCGCGCATCCCCGGCAGCGCCGCCCGCACCAGCCGCACGGTGCCGAGCAGGTTGCGCTGCACCGCCACGTCCCACTCGGCCAGGCTCGCGTCCACGAACCGGCCCGGCGGCGGCCCGCCCGCGTTGGCGACCAGGATGTCGACCGGCCCCACCACGTCCTGCGTCTCGCGCACCACCCGCTCGGCCGCCTCCGGGTCCTCCACGTCCGCGAGCACCGCGTGCACCACGCCGCCGAACTCCTGCAACTCCACCACCGCGTCCGCCAGCTTCTCCGGACTGCGGGCGCACACGCACACGTGGCACCCCTCCCTGGCGAGACTCCGGGCGGCGGCCAGCCCGATGCCCGCGCTGCCACCCGTGACGAGTGCGACCTTGCCTGCGATGCCGAGATCCATAACGGCGACTATAGAGACGACGCCCGCACCCGGGCGAGCTTGTCCGGGTTCAGCACGCCGTACATGCCCCGCACGCGCCCCTCGTGCCAGTCGAGGACGACCAGCTGATGATCGGAGCCGATCTCCATCCAGATCCCCGGATGGCCGTTCACGTCCACGACCGACAGCCCGCCGTACTCGTAGCGGGCCAGCACCCCCTCCAGGAACCGCAGCACCTTGTCGCGGCCCTCGATCGGCCGCAGCGCCGCCCGGACCCGGCCGCCGCCGTCGCTCCACATCACGACGTCCTCGTGCAGCAGATCCGTCAACGGCCCCAGATCGCCGCCCCCGGCCGCCGCGATGAACCGCGCCAGCAGCTCCTCGTGCTCCCGGGACGACGGCCGGAACCGGTCCCGGCCCTCTGCCAGCCGCACCGACGCCCGATGGTGCATCTGCCGGGCGTTCGCCACCGACGCGCCGACGATCTCCGCGATCTCGTCGTACGGCAGCTCGAACGCCTCCCGCAGCACGAACACCGCCCGCTCCGGCGGCGACAGGCGCTCCATCAGATGCAGCGTCGCGTACGCCACCGTGTCCCGCAGCTCCGCCGTGTCCAGCGGCCCCGCCTCCGCCGACGCCACCGGCTCAGGCAGCCACGGCCCCGGATACGCCTCCCGCTTCACCCGGGCCGAGCGGAGCTGGTCCAGCGCCAGCCGCGACACCACCGTGATCAGGAACGCCCGCGGCTCCCGGACCACGTCACGATCCGTGCCCTGCCAGCGCAGCCACGCCTCCTGCACCACGTCCTCGGCGTCCCACATGCTGCCCAGCAGCCGGTAGGCCAGACCGAGCAGGGCGGGACGGTGTTCCTCGAACTCAGCGGTCCCCGTCATGCCGGGCAGGGTACCCGTATCAAGCATGCCCGCTCCTTCCCTCCTCCCGAGAGGACGGTCCCGCATCACCGGATGTGACAGCCGATGGGTAGAAATACCGCGATGAGCATGATGAGCTTGGGAAATGGCGCGAAATCTCATCCTTTCCGGAGGCCTGTACCACGACTTCGACGCCACGTCGGCCGCCCTCGCCGACGCGCTCGCCGAGGTCGGCGTCGAATCCGAGACCACCGAAGACATCGCCGGCGCCCTCAGCGAACCACCCGAAGTCCAGCTCATCACCATCAACGCGCTCCGCTGGCAGATGACCCACGAACGCTTCGCCGACCAGCGCGACCAATGGCGCTTCCACCTCCCCGCCCAAGCCCGCACCACCCTCCTCGACCACCTTGACCGCGGCGGCGCCCTGCTGTGCATGCACACGGCGTCCATCTGCTTCGACGACTGGCAAGGCTGGCCCCGCGTCCTCGGCGGCTGCTGGACCTGGCCCAAGTCCCACCACCCGCCGCTCGGCTGGACCGGCGTCCGCGTCCACGTCGGCCACCCCATCGTCGACGGGCTGCGCGACTTCGACGTCGTCGACGAGGTGTACAGCGACCTCGACGTGCTGCCCGACGTCCGGCCCCTCGCCTCCTCCCACGGCCAGCCGCTCATCTGGGCCCGGCCGGTGCGGCGGGGGAGGGTCTTCTACGACGCGCTCGGGCATGACACGCGGTCGTACGAGAACGAGATCCACCGGACCCTGCTGCAACGGGCGGCGCTCTGGCTCCTGAAACGCCCCACCACGATCACCGACTAACTGCCTAATAGCTTTCGCCGGTTACGGAGTTGCGCACCTACGGTCTCGACCTTCCAAACGGCAAGGCCCTCACGGGCGGGGCGCTGCGCGCCGAGCGGGTTCGGGCGTCCTTCCAGGGCGGCTGGCGCCGCACTGCATGGCCCTCACGGGTGGGGGCGCTTCGCGCCGGGCGGTTCGGACGTCCTTCCAGGGGCGGCTGGCGCCGCAGGGCGTCGTCTTCACGTGGGGGCGCTTCGCGCCGGGCGGTTCAGCCGGTTGTTTGGGGCGGCTGGCGCCGCAGGACATCGTCCTCACATGGGGGCGCTTCGCGCCGGGCGGTTCACGCGGTCACGGTGGGCGGCCCACACCGGAACGCAAAGCCCTCACCAGCGAGGCGTTGCGTCCCGAAAGGCTTGACGATGCGAGTGGGCTGTGGCCAGGGGGCTCTTCGGTGGCATCGGGGCGTTCCGCTGCGGCGTGAGCTGCCTTGGAAGAACGTCCGAACTGCCCAACGCGAAGCGCCCCGCCCGTGAGGGCCATGCGGCGTCAGCCGCCGGGGATGGGCGGCGCGGCGTCCGCCACCTGGGATCGGCGGCGCGGCGTCAGCCGGCTCGGATGGGGGGTGGCGCGGCGCCAGCCGCCGCGGAGAGCCGGCTCGACGACCGCTGCCTGGGGTAGGGCGGCGCGGCAGGCACCACGGCAGGAGCGCGACAACGCCCACCCGCTCCCACGACGACCGGCCCCCGACCCCCAACCCACCCCCGCGTCCCCCTAGGGGTGTCGAAACTGTCACACCCATCTGAGATCGTGGCCCCGTGGACGAACGTATAGAACTGGTGAACGAGCAGGACGACGTGGTCGGTGTCGCGGATCGCGACGAGGCCACCCGGCGGGGCTGGCTGCACCGCATCGCCACCACCGTGTGCAGGGATGAGCGGGGCCGCATCCTCGTGCACCGCCGCCCCGACGACTCCCCCCGTTTCCCGGGCTACTACGACGTGCTGGTCGGCGGCGGGGTGGACATCGGCGAGTCCTACGAGGAGGCGGCCCGCCGGGAGCTGGCCGAGGAGCTGGGCGTGGGGGCGCCGGTGGAGTTCGTCGTCAAGTTCCTGTGCCGGGGCATGCTGGGCCCGTACTGGATGGGGGTGCACGAGGCGGTGATCACCGGTCCGTTGCGCCCGGACCCGGCCGAGGTGCCGTGGTACGGCTGGATGGGGGAGGCGGAGCTGCGGCTGGCGATGTGCCGCTGGCCGTTCGTGCCCGACGGTCAGGAGGCCTTTGCCCGCTACCTGGCCATGCGCGCCACCTCGATGGCTTCGTGAGAAACGGCGTCAACCAGCTCGACGCGAGGCGGCATCCGGCTGGTCGGCATCGGGGGCATCGAGGGCGGCGCGGAGCTGGGCGAGCCATTCCACGCCCAGCCGGTGCCCGTCCGGGAGCTGGTCGTCGCGGTCCCAGCGCCACGTGGTGACCATCGCCAGTACGAGGGTCCGGCAGTCGCGCAGCAGGCCCGGGTCCACGCCCGGATAGTGCTGGCCCACGTCCTCGGGCGCATGGGCGAGGTCGAACTCCACGGGTCCGCGGCAGCACGTCTCCAGGTAGATGAACAGCAGCCCGTCCTTCGTCGTCAGCACGTTGCCCGGGTGGGGTTCGCCGTGCAGCAGCTGCTGGGCGGCGCCGCCACGCTCGTCCACGGCCCGGCCCAGGGTTCGCAACGTGTCACCGAGCAGGTCCCGGTCCTCGTCGGAGAGCGCCGGGGTGCGGTCATGGCTCGCCAGGAGCCGCAGAGCCTCCTCGACCCGATCGGTGAAGTGCGGCGCGGCGACATCGAGCGTGCGCATCCCGTGGTGCAGCCGTTCGAGCGCCCGGGCGTAGGCGTCCGGCGGTGGCGCGACCGCGTCCGGCGTCACCGGCTCGTAGTACGTCCACAACGTGATCGCGAACCCGTCACGCTCGTGCACGCCCGGCTGCACCCGAGGGTCCAGCGCGGCCACCGGGCTGCCGGTCGCGGCGAGGCGTTGCGCCAGCTCGACCTCGAACGGCGCGACGTGCTCCGCCTCGGGCGCCACCCTGGCCAGCACATCACACGGGGTCAACCGCAGCGTGAGCTTGTTGGAGTCCTGGAGGACGACCGCGTCGTCGGCCGCCAGGCCGAGCGACGAGGCGACGGACCGGGCCGCCGCCACCGCACGCAGACCCTCTGACGCCCGCATGCGCCACCCGCCCCTCACACCTCGACAACCGGCACCCGACAACCGCCACACGGCAACCGGCACCCGACCACCGGGCCGCCGCCGCGTCATGGAGACCCGTTGGTCAGCAGCAGGTAGAAGACATCCCCACAGTAGAAGAACGTGGCCGTGTCCGACTCTCCACCATCAAAGTAGGCCAAGCCCGCACAAGTCGCACCTGAGTAATACCCCGTGCCACGCAGGAAGTCCGGCCGCACCTCGCAGAACGACCACCCCGCCACGTCACCCCCGAACAGCGCCTCCGGCAACGGCCCCAGCACCGCCCCGGCCGCCGCGTCGTCCAGGTGCCGCCCGTAAGGACTGAACGCCTCCCGCAACATCCAGCGCAGCCGCCGCCAGAACCCGTCCGCGCCCAGCTCCCGTACGTCCGGCCGCACCGGGCCATCCACCACCAGCGGGCCGTCGCCGTCCTGCAGGTTCCACCACCCCCGAGTCCGGTCGACGTCGAGCATCATCTCCTCGAACAGCGGATCGCGCAGGAACGCGGACAGGACCTCGGCCGGGTCGCCGCCGGTCACCGGCACGTCGGCGCGCACCTTGAGCAGGAAGGTGTTGCTGTTCATGACGGAGTCCACCGCGTCCAGGAATGCCCCGACGGCCGGCGCCGCGGGCCCGTCATACAGCTCGTTCAGCAGCGAGAGCACTCGTCGGCCACAGAGAGGGTGTACGCGGCGGTCAGCGGAGGTTCGCCCGCTGGAGGCGCAGGCTGCCGATCTCGGCGGCGTTCTTCATCAGCTCGACGTTCGCCCACGCCAGCACGTGGCCGAGGGTCAGGCCGCCCTCGGCGAACCAGCCGGTGCGGTCCGTCGCGTCGAGGTCGGCGTCGGAGAGCGCGTCCAGGGCGGCGCGCCAGCGGTCGTGGTGGCCGGTCAACGAGGTCACGGCCGAGCGCACGTCGCCCGGCCACGTGGTGGCCGCCGCCACCGCGGCCCAGTCGGCGGAGGCGCCGTCGCCGAAGCATCCGGCGTACGCGTTCTCCCACCACATGCCCATGTGCCACATCACCCATCCGATCGTCGGCAGCGGGATCGGGTCGAGCTCCTCCATGGAGAAGTCCGCGGTCCACGTGCCGTCGGGGCGCGGTCGCACGGTCCAGCAGTTCGGCACCGGCTCCCACAGGGCGTCCTCGTCGGTGAGCTGGTCAAGGTGGAGGGTCAGCAGCGACCACGTCAGGTCGAACTGCCAGCGAATGCGATCAAGTTCAGTCATGTGATCACCCTAGGGGCATGCCGGGAAGGCCCAGGGCCGTCATGGTTTCATCCCTTTTCGGCGTCCGGTTCCGCGCTTCACCGGGCGGCGTCCACGGGGGGATGCTGGCGCTCGCCGGTCAGCTACGGGGACGGGAGACGACATGACGGTACGGGGAGTGGCGGCGGCGGCAACCAGGGCCCCTGCGCCCCGGCCCAGAACCCCGGCCTGACCTGCTTCTGAGGCCGGGGCTAGGAGGCCGCCGCGTGGTCGTGGGAGGCGCGCCCGTTCAGCAGGTGCTCACGCCCCCACGCGCCGAGGGGCGCGAGCGCCGCGTTGAGCGAGACGCCGAGCGGGGTGAGGGCGTAGGTGACGCGCCGCACCGCCCCCTCGACCGCCTCCTCCCGGAAGACGATCCCGTCGGACTCCAGCTCGCGCAGGTGCGAGGTGAGCACCTTCTCGGTGACGCCGGGAATCCCGCGCCGCAGCTCGCCGAACCGGCACGGCCCGTCGTTCAGCGCCCACAGGATGAGCACCTTCCACTTCCCGCCGACCACGTCGATCGCCGCGTCGATCCCGCACACGTACGTATCCCGCCTGGTCATGAACCCACCATAAGGTAACCACCCACAATAAAGTGCGTTCTTGATCTTGATCAGGGGCGGGCGCGAGCCTGGACGGCATGAACACGTCCAAGACTCCCATCACCCTGCTCGGCCTCGGCGACATGGGCGCCGCGCTGGGCCGGTCCTGGCTCGCCGCCGGCCACCCGCTGACCGTCTGGAACCGTACCCCGGAGAAGGCCGGACCACTGGTCGAGGCGGGCGCCCGCGCGGCAGGCAGCGCCGCCGAGGCGGTGGCCGCGGCCACCGGGCCGGTGATCCTGTGCCTGCTGGACGACGACTCCGTCGGCGCGGCGCTGGACGGCGCCGACCTGGCCGGCAAGGACCTGATCAACCTGACCACCGGCACCCCCGAGCAGGGCAGGCGGCGCGCCCGCTGGGCGGAGGAACGCGGCGCCCGCTTCCTGGACGGCGGCATCATGGCCGTACCGCCGATGATCGGCGTCCCGGAGAGCGGCGGCTACATCCTCTACAGCGGCGACCAGGCCCTGTTCGAGCGGCACCGGGAGGCGCTGGAGGTCCCGGCGGGGGTGAACTACGTCGGCTCGGACGCCGGCCACGCGGCGCTGTACGACGTCGCGCTGCTCAGCGCCATGACCGCGATGCTCGCCGGCACCACCCACGCCTTCGCCCTGGTCGACGGCGAGAAGGAGGTGGACCTGTCGCGGTTCGCCACGCTGCTCGCCGGCTGGCTCGGCGCGATGTCCGGAGCCGCCCACGGCATGGCCGCCCAGCGGGAGAGCGGCGACTACACGCTCGGCGTGCACTCCAACCTGGCCATGATGTCCGCGGGCAACGCCACGTTCCTGGACACCTCGCGGGAGCAGGGCGTCGACCCCGGCCTGCTGACGCCGTTCATGGACCTGATGGCCCGGCGGGTCGCGCAGGGCCACGGCGACGAGGGCCTGGCCGGGATCGTCGGGCTGCTCAGAGAGGGCGCCGGGCGAGCGTGAGCAGGTGACCGCTCACCCCGAGCAGCGACGGCTCGGACTCCATGACCCGCTGGGCGTCGAGCAGCAGCGCCCGCCGCCCCGGGTCGTCGAGCCAGTCGTCGAGGTCCCCGTACAGCCAGAACGCCCCCTCCAGCCCGTACCTGCCGACCTCGGGGAACCCGGCGTCGGCGAACTCGCCCGGCACGTCGTCCGGATCGTGGAAGTAGGCGGTGAAGCCGCGCCCCGGCGAGAGCATGACGCCGCCGGTCGCGGCGGCGAGCGCGGCCTGCCGCTCCGGCGCGCGCACGTAGTGGCCGAGCTGGATGGTGCCGTGCACGGCCGCGTAGCGGTTGATGGTCGCGGCCGCCACCAGCCCGCCCGGCCGCACGGCGCGCCGGGCCTCCGCCAGCGCCGCACCCGGTCGGCGCGCTCGGGCAGGTGGTAGAGCGGGCCCAGCAGCAGGACCGCGTCGGCGCTCGCGTCGGGCACCGGCAGGCGGCGCGCGTCGCCCAGCCGGGCGCGCACCCCGAGCAGCCGCGCGGCCCGCTCGACGTGCAGCGGGATCGGGTCCAGCAGCTCGACCTCGTAGCCGTCGGCGCTCAGCCATTCGGCGTGCACCCCGGTGCCGCCGCCCACGTCCAGCACCCGGGCCGGGGCCGGGGGCAGCGTCCGGCGCAACACGTCCTGCGTGCGCCACAGCTCCAGCCGGTTGCGCCCTTCGCGCAGCCGTTCGTGCTCCAGGTCCTGGGCGTAGTAAGCGACGAGCTCGGGTGTCAGCGCCATACTCGATCTTGCCGAGCGGCGGGGGCCACCGGCAACCGGAATTTTCAGGAACTGCCGGACAGGCGGCGGGCCGAGGTCGACTCGTGGGCCAGGCGGCGCAGCGCGTCGAACGCCCGCCCGTACAGGACCGTCCCCAGCACCAGCGCCTCCACGGCGGCGTCACGCGGGCCGTCGTACGGGATCGTGTCGATCTCGACCTCCTCGACCAGCCTGCCGGCCGCCGCCGCGTACGGGGCCAGCTCGGGCGTGTGGCCGAGCTGGCGCATCCGCATCACCGTGTGCGCCAGCTCGTGCCGGGCGGGCGCCTCCGGCTCCACCTTCCAGCCCAGGCCGGCCAGGAACGCGTCGACCTCGGCCAGCGCGGCGTCCCACTCGGGCGTCGCCTCCGGCTCGACCCGCGGGCTGAGCGCGTAATGGGCGGTGCCGAGCATCATGTGGACCGGCAGCGACTCGTCGTCGACCGCCTCCACGACCTTCTTGATGGCCGACACCGGCAGCCTGCCCACCTCCAGCAGCGCCCGGATCAGGCGCAGCCTGCGCAGGTGGGTGGCGTCGTACTCGGCCCGGGTGGCGGACGTCTGCTCGCCCGGGTGGAGAAGGCCCTCGCGCAGGTAGTACTTGATCGTGGCGATGGGCACGCCAGACTCGGCGCTCAGTTCGGACATGCGCATCACTGGATAATATTGCTATCCAGATCGGGCCAGGTGTCGCGCCGCGCTCACCACGTCCTGCACGTCCGCCTGGCGGTTCCACAGCAGCACCACCTCGATCGGCGGCACCTCCTCCTCGATCGGCACGAACGCCAGCCGCTCCGGCACCGGAACCCCCTCGCGCACGCACAGCGCGTAACCCGCGCCCTCGCCCACCATGGCGACGACCGTGTCGTGCGTGGCCGCCGACGGCCCCAGCCGGGGATGCAGGCGATGGCGCACGAACGCCTCCAGGAACCGGCGCGCCCCCGCGACCGCCTCCGACTCCGGCATCACCAGCGGCTCGCCCGCCAGCGCCGCCAGCGGCAGCCGCACGTACGCGGCCAGCTCGTGGTCGCGCGGCAGCAGGGCGCGCACGGGGGAGCGGTGGACGAGCACACGCGCCACCCCGCGCGGCAGCGACCCCGGCGCGTAGCCGAGGCCCGCCTGGAGCGTGCCGTCCATGAGCGAGACGAGCTGCTCGGCGGTGCCCATCGGCGCCATGCGCAGCCGCGCCTGCTGGAGCTGCGCGAGCAGGCGGGCGGCCACGTCGCCCAGCCCGTCGGCCACGCCCAGCCTGGCGGTCCGCCCCTTGCCCCGGGCCGCCGTGGCCGCCCGGCCCAGCGCGTCCACCGCGACCGTCGCCTGGGCCAGGAACACCTCGCCCGCCTCGGTGAGCTGCACCCCGGACGGCGAACGGCTGAACAACTCGACGCCGAGCTCCCTCTCCAGCGCCCTGAGCTGTTCCGACAGGGTCGGCTGGGCGACGCGCAGAAGAGCCGCGGCTCGGCGCAGGCTGCCGGCACGGGCGATGGTGATCGCGTACCGGATATGGCGTAGGTCCATCCCTCACCTCGACTCTGTCTTACAGAAATTGACATGCGCCGTGAAGGGCCCCGGTGAAATGTCCGTGCTTCTACGGATATGTAGGGATGTCCGATAGACCGCGGACAGAGCAGATCGGCCGACTACAGTGGCCGCCCCGGGTCGTCCAGCCACACCCGTTGCCCGTCGGCCGTGACCGTCATCCCGAACCGTTCACGACCCGGCTCACCCCAGCTCACCCACCGGAAGTAGGCGTCGGTCACCTCGTCCCACAGCGGCCGGTCGCCCACCTGGAAGACCTCGTACTCCTCGGCGTCCGGCCGCCAGTCCACGACCGCCCACGACCCCGGCTCCTCCGGGTCCGACAGCCACATCCGATACAGATCCCCGTCCTCGTCGGGTTCGGCGCTGCCGTGACAGGCCACGCCGGTCAGCGCCGCGACGGCCAGATCCGCCCCCGCCGGGGCGTGCGCGATCGTCCGGGGATCGACGCGGGTGGTCAGATGGCGCCTGTCCTCGGGCCCGCGCGGCGGCCGGACCGGGCGGGGCCGCTGGGGGCGCATCATCATGTACGAGGCGAACCCCGGGAACCGGCCGTACGCGGTGCCGTCCCGGGTGGTGACCAGCCGGAGGCCGTGGCTGGTGCCGAACCCCGGGCTGTAGGGCAGCACGATCACCGCCCCCGGACGGGCCTGGCGGACCCAGGCGTACGGGATCGTCCGGACGCCGCACGTGACGTGCACCCGGTCGAACGGCGCGCGCTCCGCGCACCCGTCCGCCCCGTCCCCCACGACCAGATGGGGACGGAGCTCCGCCTCCGCGAGCCTCCACGCCGCCTGGCCCGCCACCACGGGGTCGATCTCGATCGAGGTCACGTTCGCCGCGCCCACCAGGTGGCAGAGCAGGGCGGCCGTCCAGCCGGTGCCGGTGCCCACCTCCAGGACCCGCTGCCCGCGCTCGGCGCCGAGCCACCGCAGCAACTCGACCACGGTGCTGGGCGCCGAGGCGGACGAGGTGTAGTCGCCGTCCAGATCCTCGACGGCGCTCCTGCCGTCGTCCAACTGGGTCACGATGCTGGTGTCGGTGTAGACGGCCGCCATCCAGTCAGCCGGATCGGCGTCCCGGTCGATGAGGCGAACCGTGTCGTCGGGCGCATGAGCCAGCCCGACGGGCGGGACGAACCGGTGCCGATGCACCGCGCGCAGCGCCGAGGCGATCGGGCCGTCCACCGGGCCGATCTCCGCGATCAGCGCTTCAACCCCGGGGACTATTTCCGCCCCATTCAACTTTCCTCCCCGCGTTTCACTGACGCGCATTTGTCGCAATGGGGACTGTAACCATAAAACGGATAGTAAGCTTACAGATACTCTGAGTAATTTATAGAGTGGGCGTCACCAGACCCGGTCCCTCTTTATCGGGAGGTCAGCCCCTCATGCACGCCCTCATCCGTGCAGCCGCGCTCACCGCCACAGCCGCCGCCCTGGCCATCGGCGGCACCGTCACGGCCCCCGCCTCTACGGCCGCCGCCGTCGCCCAGCTCCACCCGATGCCGTCCGGCATCTCCTACCTGCCCGCCCGGGTCAACCTGCAGCCGACCGCCTCCGGCACCTGGGTCGACACCCGGCTCGCGGTCACCCTGCCCGAAGCCGGCACCTACTCGCTCGACCTGAACGTCCGCACCAGGCTCTCGGGGGTTCCCCCGGTCAACACGTACATCGTCGGCCGCCTCCGCAACGCCACGGCCAACACCGTCCTGCCGCGCAGCGCGCGGATACTCAACCAGATCGCCGACCACACCCGCGCCGGGAACGGCGCCGGTCACATCGGCCAGAACACCACCAGCCCGATCAGCGAGCGCATCACCGTCGACGAGCCGACCAGAATCGTGCTGGAGGTGCGCCGCATCAACAGCCTCGGCCATTCGACCGCCGCCGACGTCTGGAACGACGGCAACGGCCTGACGTCGTTCCGCTTCACCAAGACCGCCTGACGCCCGACGAATCCGACAGGTCCCGTACGCCCTCCCGTACGGGACCTGTCGGCGTCATTTCTTGGTGCCGCTGCCACCGGCGTGCTTTCCGTCGCCCCCTTTTCTGGCGTCCGGCTGAGGCTTGGCTGGGGTGAACGGTTTGTCCTTCTTCGGATCCCGCTCATGCTTGCCCACGGCGCCTCCAGTGCGCTCGTTCCAGTGCTGGCTGTGACCTTACGATCACGCCCTGAAGGCGGCAACCGATCCACCGGAAAAGGGAAACTCGAATTTCCTCTTGCCGGGTAGCCGCACCCGTCTGGAATCGTCGGCGACAGGGCAAAAGTTACGGGTTTTTATGTTGATTTTATTGTGATCTACGCCATATTGATCGAATTGGCCTACCGCTCGATGATCAAACCTGACAATCCAGACTCACGGGGATTGAAGGTGTTTGTGAACGAGTTAGGAAGAAGGACCCGGCTCCTCAGGAAACCGGGCCGAAGTCTCGTGTCGGCGACGGTGCTCACGGTGGCAGCATCGTTGCTGGTCGCAGGACCGGTCAGGCAGGCAGCGGCCGAGCCCGACCCGCAGGAACCCTCAAGTCCGTCGGTCACCACGTTCCCCCGCCCGGAGGACCCTGACGCGGCCCTGCGCGCGGCGGTGGCGGAGGCGAAGCAGCAGAACAAGCCGGTCGCGGTCGAGGCGGCCTACACCGAGACCTCCCGGACATGGGCCTACCCCGATGGGCACCTCACCACAGAGTCCTACTCCGGCCCGAGCCAGCTCAAGCAAGGGGACGGCTCCTGGGCATGGATCGACACGTCCCTCGTCGAGCAGAACGGCGTCCTGAAGCCCAAGCTCGCCAAGGCCAAGCTGCGCCTGTCAACGGGTGGGACCAGCCCGTTCGCGACCATGGTGCTGGGCCGGGAGCAGTCGTTCGGGCTGTCCTGGCCGACGTCGTTGCCCGCCCCGCAGATCAAGGGCAACGTGGCGACGTACGTGGGAGTCGCCGGGCCGTCGGGCGACCTGGTGGTGACGGCGCTGCCGACCGGGTTCCGGCACGACGTCGTGCTGCGGGAGCGCCCCACCGGGCCGGTGGAGTTCCGCATCCCGGTGCAGGCCAAGGGCCTCAAGCTGTCGATGACCAAGTCCGGCGGGCTCAAGCTGAAGGGCGCCGAGGGCAAGAAGGTGGCCTCAGCCCCGGCACCGCTGATGTGGGATGCCGCAGCTGACAAGCCCAGTGCGGACCAGCCGGGCCGGCAGAAGAAAATCAAGACCAGCGTGGAATCGGAGAACGGTTCCTCCGTTCTGGTGCTGAAGCCGGATGCGGCCTGGCTGGCCGATCCGGCGACGAAGTACCCGGTCACCGTTGATCCCACGACCACTCTCGGGATCACGCAGGAGGTCGCTGTCCACTCCCCGAACTCCCAGCGATCGCCGGGCATCGTCGGCAGGTGGAACTATGGCAGCGGCTGTCCGCTCAAGTGCGTCTACACGGAATCGTTCTTCCGCACCCTGATGGCCTTCGACACCGCCCCAATCGCCGGGAAGCAGGTGAGCAAGGCCACTATGCAATTGCAGTTGCGCGCAGATGTGACCAACTGCAGCGAGTTCCAGGGCATCACGGCTCAGCGGATCACCGAGGCGTGGGTGGCCGACGACACCTTCTGGAGCAACCAGCCCGCCACCACGGAGGAAGGCCGCTCCTCGATCGATCCGTGCTCGCTGCCGGGCAGCAACGGTTCGATCTGGAGCTGGAACCTGACCGCGATGGCGCGGCTGTGGGCCTCGGGCACCGCCAACCACGGGTTGCTGCTGAAGCTGAACAACGAGGGGTCGACACCGCAGGGCTACGGCGAGGAGTTCCTGTTCTGGCCGCAGATGTTCACCGGCGGTGTGAAGCCGAAGCTGAGCGTGGACTGGCTTCTGCCGCCGGAGATCCCCACCGTGACCGCCGAGTCCATCGACTCCATGGACGGCAACGACGCGATCGCCCGCAGCACCAACGTCAAGGTGACCTACAAGTCCAGCGTGCCCGAGGCGAAGCCGCTCAACTACACGGTGACGGTCAACGACTCGACCATGCCTCCGCCTGCCGCCCAGCTGCCTACGGGCGAGGCCGCGTTCTGGAAGCTGGACGAAGCCTCCGGCGCCACCGTCACCGACTCCTCCGGCAACAACCGGGCCGCTACCCTGAGCGGAGCCCACACGCGGGTGCCCGGCCAGCTCGGCCAGGCGGTGACGTTCAGCGGCGGCCACGCCGAGACGAGCGGCCCGGTCATCAACACTGACCAGAGCTTCACGGCTACGGCCTGGGTGCGACTCAACAACAGCACCGAGGAACAGAACGTCCTGTCGCAGATGGGCGTCCATCAGCCGGGCTTCACGCTGTCGTACCGGACGTCCACAGCGCCTGAGTACGACCAGCGCTGGCTGTTGTCAATGATCACCCAGGACCGTGCGGACCGAATCTACGAGACGCCCATCCAGTCGGCGAACTTGGCGAAGATCGGCGAGTGGACCCACCTGGCCGCCCAGTACGACAAGACCGCGGGCAAGATCCGTCTGTATGTGGACGGAGTGCTGGCCGGCGAACGTGACCACACCGTCAGTTGGAACGCCCAGGGTGCCTTTGAGCTCGGCCGCGCACGCTCTCTGGGAGGGGCCCTCGACGGATCTGTGGACGATGTCCACGTCTACCAGCGGGTACTGAGCTCTGACGAGATCCGTGCCCTGGTCGGTGTCCCCGGGACGACCACGCACAACAACATCCCGTCCGGGCAGACGCTGGACAAGGTGTTCACGCTGGACAACCCGGCGAGCTTCAAGTTCGTGGTCAAGGCGTGCCGCGCTGGCGTCACCCCGCCATCGTGCAATGAGAGCCCGGCGTATCGCATCACGTCCGACGCCCCCGTCCTGCCCAGCGACACTCAGACGGGAATGGCGGACCCGACGCAGCCGATTCTCTCGGGCATGGTCAACCGGCCATCGGGAGGACCGGTCACGGCCAAGTACTACCTGTACGACAGCACAGGGGCACCCGTCGGGGCTGTGCCGCTGGGCAGTCGCACGGTCAACGGTGGAGAGCGGGCCTCATTCCAGGTGCCAGTCAACACGGTGCAGCCGGGCAGTACCTACAAGTGGCAGATGACGGCCTGCGTCACCGCGCCAGAGGGACAGACCTCACCACCCGACCCTGACCCGACGCCTACACCGACCCCCACACCCACACCGACCCCCACGCCAACCCCAACGCCCACGCCTTCGGGCCTGGTAGCCGCCTATGGCATGAATGAAGGCGCCGGGACCACCATCGGGGATGTCACAGGTACCAATAACGGCATCGCCAGTGACGCCTCCTGGGTCAACGGCAAGTTCGGAAAGGGCCTGTCCTTCGACGGCGTTTCGAGCTGGGTGAGCGTCAACCACTCCCCGTCTCTGACGATGAACAACGAATTCACGCTGTCTGCGTGGGTGAACCCCAGCGATGTCGCTGGCTGGCGTACGGTCATTGGTAAGGACAACGAGACGATATGGGATCTGTCCTACGGCCTGTACGCCTCGAATGGCACCCGTCCTTCCGGCCTGGTCATAACGGAGAACAGCGGAGGAAGTGCCTCTGGTGCCGCTCCCCTTCCGGTTGACACCTGGAGCCACCTCGCCGTCACCTACAATGGCACGACAGTGCGCCTGTTCCTCAACGGGAAACAGGTCGGCGAAAACACGGTCGCTGGCAACGTCGCCGACGACGGTGGCGCGGTTCACATCGGCAGAAACTCTCTTTATGGGGAGTACTTCGAGGGCATCATCGACGAAGTCCGCATTTACAATCGCACTCAATCAGCGGCCGAGATTGCTGATGACATGATTAGCCCGCTCGGTAGAAGTACGTCCACTGCTAAGGCAGTCCTGTCGGCCACTCCAAAGGTGACAGAGGTCTCAGCCGATGATTCAGGAAGCGAGGTATGCACCTCAAAAACCGCACCCACGTCCTTCACTACTCCTGGTACGCCTCCAGCGGCTCCTGTGGAGGATGTGAGAAATCTCGCGCTGGGCAAGGAAAGTTTCGTCATTAAATCTGCTAAAATCGATCCCACCGCATGCGATGGCTCGCCCTGTGCGGTGACCAACGATACGGTAATCCGGATCGGAAGCACCGGAGTAGACAAGATCGCTGCAGTGGTCGGTCTGCAATTAGATGAACTTCCTGACGGGGCAGCCATTTCAGAAGCCATCCTGAATCTTGGCGCTCCTACGTGCCCAGCTGATTACTGTCCAACAGATCTAGTGATCACTGCGACACCTCTTAACGGGAATGTTAATAGCGATCTCACGGGCCCAGAATTAGCTGGCATGGCTGATGCAAGCGTCGAGCCATTCTCGCTTCCGCTAGCTGCCCCTCAGGCAGATGTCGCTGGAAGCGAATATCAATGGCTCATGCTGACTTCAAACCGGGATGAGTTAATCACCTTCGCTGAATCTGCAGCGGTAGAGCCACCCACAATCACGCTAACCTATCTGCCCGTTGGGCCGCCGAGTAAGGTGCTGAATCTCGTGGTGTCTGGGGGGGACGCCAGCGCAATTGCTAGTTGGGGGATACCTGAGACTAGCGGCGGATCCGCCATGATCTACGGCTATGACGTCGAAGTTTTGGACAACGGCGATGGCATAGTCAAAACACAAGAGGCTAGGGATCCGTGGGTTGTGATCAACGGCCTCGACAACGGTCAATCGTACACGATTAAAGTGCGAGCCAAGACTGCCTATGGCGTGAGTGACTGGGAAAGCGTCCGTGTCACTGCAAACGCCGTTCCGCCACCAACAACCCCCGGCAGTGCTAGCTCGTGCCTGCCCTATCTGGACGAGTCTCCGTCTGCTGATGCTAGCGTTAGTAATCAGTCCGATATATCAGCCTATCAAATCTATGTCGATCGGGTTAAGGCGTACTACCAGGCGCAGGATGCAGTTCTAGAAGGGCGCGCCAACACCATATGGGATGTACCGGGCGTTACGCCTGGGGCGCCGAGTACGGCTAAGCTGTCCCTACTCAATACCACATTGCGAGATGAACGAGCGGCACTGCAACGAGTCGGTCAGGTACGAACCGGGTCCACCGTAGTACTCGACAATGCCGCAGTTCAAAGCCAAGCCAACGGTGAGATTCGAGTGACAGCAGTAGTCACAAGGTCCTGGGAGACCACAGAATCGGACTCCAGAACAAGCGCCGGACGAGTGACTTCTGACTCTCCTGGCCAGGTGGAGCCTGATCGGTCAACTATATCCATATTCGCGTTCGATCGTTGCGGCAACGTGACAATCACCGAAGCACCGAACCCAGCGTATGAAGACCCCACAGACTCCATCGACGATACTGCAGCAGGCGCTGGCGGAAGCTCAGGACCTCCGCAGCTCTGTAATGCAAAGTTGCCGGCCACGACCGAGTATCACTACCACGGAGCGTCACCCAGCTTCAATTGCGTAGGTAAGTCGCTCGTAGAGAAGCTCGTAAAAGGCTGGTGGATATCCACAAGGTTCAGCACCTATTGGGATCCCACCGACGTCGAGGTAGCCAGAAATCTGCGAGGGGATCAGCGCTGGGATGTGGAAAACATCGTCAGCTACATGAGGGTCAACACTACAAACAACAGCAAGAAGCAAAAAGACTGGAACAAATATATGTGGTCGCACATAAAGCCGAAGCTGACGGCTCAGGTGTGCTTCGTCAACGAGAAGAGCACGACCGAGGTAACCCAGAATGCATCGATGGGTATATCGGTGGACGGCTCGACTACTCCCAATGCATCCCTCTCAGCAAACGTGGGGGTCTCGAAGAAAATCAATTACGAGATCGGAGAGCTCTGCAAGCCGTACCCTGCACAGAAGGTCGCTCAGGGGATATATATGGCGACACGTCCGGAGGCCGTCAACGAATGTCTGGTCGCACATGTTGACCATTGCTCGATCTCTCGGCTGGGGCTATATTTCGAGAGCGAACTGTACATGAAATTCAAGTACAAAGGTAAGTGGTATACGCCTACAGTCCATCATATTGGACACGCCTATGTGGCGCGCAAGTTCACTGACGCTATAGGTGACCCGGATGACCCAAATCGCCTGTGGGTCACCTGGGAAGGGACCGGAAAACTGAAGTCGGATAGAGATTATCTACCGCCCTGGATCTTGGGCGAGGCTGAGTAGGGAGTAACAGAAAGCGGGGCCGTATTGGTGCGACCCCGTTTTTCTGTCGATATGTATTGGCGGATTTTAGCGTACAGTGATTGAGTTGATGGTGAATTCAAGGCGTCCGGTGCGATCAATATTCGCTCTGGCATGCCTACTTTTGACAGGAGTTGTTGTAGCGTCGTCTGCGAGAAATGTGACTTCTGAAAGCCGGCGCAATGGTGGAAGATTCGATCTGGTCGCAGCGAACTCTCTAGCTGTTGTCAACCCGGATTATGAGATCGACTTCGACCTCACCGTTTCGGTGGCGCGAATCACGAATAACGGTCGAGAGGTGCCTTTGACTGTGGAGGTTCAAGCAGGTGGCCAGGGTGCCACTCAATACGGCTGGCAAGACAAGCTGACTCTTTCGCAATCGGGTGAAGTTCGATATCCCACACTGTTTCACTCACTGGCATCTGGGGCTCTCTCGCGCTTCGGTAGTGGCACTGAATATCATCGGGACAAGGTCCATGTTAGAGTGTTAGAGGAACTCCCTGAGAGCGTGCGGGTGACCGTGCTGGGCGAATTCAAAAGGCCTCTCGCCTGGGAAGACATGAAGGACATTTGGAATAGTGAAGTCGGCGTGTTCCTACTCTCAGGAGCGCGACCTTCAGCAAAGCCCTTATCGTGGGATTTAAACGGTCTGGACTGCATGGCAAGAGGCTTCAATATTTGTGGCCCAGAGGGTGCGAAGATTACCTCACCGAGTGAGCAATTTCGGAGGTGGGTTGCGCTGCTAGGTGAGGAGGATAAGGGCTATTTAGAGCCATTTGGGTTGACTCTTGAAGAGCTTCGCGCTGCAGCCGCAAAGGCAAGGATTCATGGCCTCATTGTGACCGGGGAGCCAGAAATTGTCTTACGCTTTGCCGAAGATTATCGTGTCAAGCGGATTGACATAGTCTCGGTAATTCCGTATGAGAGCTAACTATGGTATGCGGAGCTCCGACGGCAAATGACTTTCGTGTAGTGTCCTTGTCAGGTTATGCAGGCGCGCCAAGTCGATTGACGGATCAGGTGGCGGTCGAGCACTGATACCGCTGATCTGAGTGACATGGCGACCTATCTGAGACGCCGGGCGAACAACGGTTTCCACGGGCCGCGATGAGACCGGGCTTTCTTCCGGGACCGGAGGGATGCCCGAGTAGCCGCGTCTGAAGGTTTTCCAGAAAGTATTTGGGTGGGCATCCTTCGTGTATGGGCGGAGTGTAATGGGCCTGAGCCGTTGTGGGCGGAGATGTTCACCGGGCTGCGGATGAGCCGGTTTCAGCGGCTGCTGTGGGTCGTGCGAGAGCACGGCGGTGAGGGCACGGGGAAGGGCAGGGGCCGCGGGCGTCCATGGTGCCTCGGGTTGCCGGAGCAGGTGCTGCTGGTGGCCGTCTACCATCGCACCAATCTCACGATACGGCAGCTGGCGCCCTCGTTTGGTGTGTGTCGGGCAACGGTGTGCCGGGTCATCCAGCGATTGGGCTCGCTACTCGCGCTGGAGCCGGCACCGCGCCCGGTTGAAGCGGCGGAACGGTTGTGGATCGTGGAGGGGACTCCGGTCCCGATACGGGATCGCGTGGTAGGCGCTTCCAGCAAGAACTACCGCTTCTCCGCGAATGTTCAGGTCGTCATCGATGCCGACACCCGCCTGGTCGTGGCTACAGGGCAGCCGGTACCGGATAACAAGGCCGATGCGCATGCTTGGCGGGATTCCGGGCTGAGGTCCTGGTGTGAGGGTGTCACCGTGCTGGCCGACGGCGCCTACTTCAGCGCGGGTATGGTCGTTCCACACCGAAGACGGGCGGGGCGACCTCTGCTGCGGGCACAGGAGGAAAGACCATGCCGAACATCGCCGTGTCCCCGCCCGCGTGGAGCACGTCTTCGCCCGGATGAAGAACTACAAGATCCTGCGCGATTGCCAGCAGAAGGGAGTAGGACTGCACCACGCCGTCGCTCACATGCACAGCCTCGCCCTCATGGCATGAACACTGCCGCCGCAGGGGAGGCTCTGACTTGCCCACACGCGGACTTCTGCAACAACTTTTAGGCCGATGCCGCGATGAACTGGGCATGATGGCTTTCCGTATCGGCAGGGTCGAGGAGGGGCAGGGTCGCCAGCCAGGCCGCCGCGCCGGCGGGGTCTCCCGCCGTGTGGACGGTGCCCAGCAGGGCCCGTACGGAGTCCCGGACCGGGCTCGGTGAGGTGAGGACGCTGCCGGCGAGGACGAGGGGCGAGCCCGGATCGTGTACGCGCAGGGCCGTGGCGGCCAGCAGGTGGGCGGCTTCCGTGGCGATGGCCACGGCCTCTGGGTCGCCGGCGGCTGCGGCTTCGGAGACCAGGGGCGCCAGTTCGGCGAGGGCCAGCGGTGGCCGGGAGTGCACGGCGGCGACCAGGCGGTCCGCCAGGGCCAAACCCAGGGCGGGACCCGGGGCCGGATCGTGGGGTGGGGCGGCGGGGAGGAGGCGGCGGGTGACCAAATCAGCCAGGGGTGACGGCCGGCCTTCCGTGAGCGCGCGGAGGGCGGTGCGGGCGGCGGTGCGGCCGAGCCAGAAGCCGGAGCCGTCGTCGCCCAGGAGCCACCCGTAGCCGTCCGAGGTGGCGACCACGGCGCGGCCGGTAATTTTTGCCGCGATCGCCCCCGTCCCCGAGATGAGGACGGTGCCAGATGGGGACGGGGTGCCGGCGCAGAAGGCGGTGACGACGTCGCCGACGTTCCGGACCAGGCGCGGGCGGAGGGTGCGGGGGAGACCGCAGGGGGCGCCGCCGGCGAAGAGCCGCCGGGTCAGGGCGCCGGCGAGGGCGGGGTTGCCGGCCAGGCCGAGGGCGACCGACTCCACCAGGGCGGAGTCCGCTCCCGCGAGCGCGGAGGCGATGGCGGACGACACGTTGGCACAGGCGTGGTCGAGGCCGAGGGTGCCGGGGTTGCCGCCGTCGGCGGTGCCGCGTCCCACTTCCTCGCCGTCCACGGTGAAGGCTGCCGCGCGGGTGGAGGTGCCGCCGGCGTCGACGCCCAGAACCAGCCTCATGTCAAGAATTATCGCCACAAGCCTTGACCAAGCCAAGAGTTGAGCATAATTATCACCACATGGAACTACTCGGCCGCATCAGGACCGAACGGCATGAGATGCCGGAAGCCCTGCGGAAGGTCGCCGACGCGATCCTCGCTGATCCGGGCGAGGCGGCGCGGCTGACGATCGTGGACCTGGCGGAGCGCAGCGGCACCTCGACCGCGACCATCACCCGGTTCTGCCGGGCGCTGGGCTTCGGCGGCTACGCCGAGTTGCGCGTGGCCGTGGCCACCGAGACCGGGCGGGTCAAGCAGCAGACCTGGCAGACCGACATCGGCCAGGAGATCCTGCCCGGTGACAGCCTGGAGAAGGTGCTGGGCGTGGTGTCGGGCAACGACATCCGGCTGATCCAGGAGACCGGCGACCAGCTCGACCTGGCCGTGGTGGAGAAGGTGGCGCAGGCGGTGGCGGGGGCCGGGCGGGTGCTGCTGTTCGGGGTGTCGAGCAGCGCGGCGGTCGCCAGCGAGATGGAGTACCGGCTGCAGCGGATGCGGGTGCCCACCTGGAGCAGGTCCGACGCGCACAGCGCGCTCACGGACGCGGCGCTGCTCGGGCAGGGTGACGTGGCGATCGGCATCTCGCACAGCGGCCGGACGCGCGAGGTCATCGAGGTGCTGGCGGAGGCCGGGAGCCACGGCGCGATCACGGTCGCGGTGACGTCGCATCCCCGTTCGCCGCTGGCCGAGGTGGCCGAGCTGGTGCTGACGACCGCGAGCCGGGAGACGACGTTCCGGGCCGACGGGTTCGCGGCGATCCACTCGCAGCTGCTGGTGCTGGACGTGGTGTACGTGTCGGTGGCGCAGCGGACGTACGAGCGGACGCGGGCGGCGTTCGACGTGACGGTGCGGGCCGTGGAAGGACACCGCCTGCCGGAAGACGGACTCCCCGAGGGAGATTTATGACGATAAATCCGCAACAATTCGCTGACCACATCGCCGAGCTCGTCCGGACGATCCCGGACGACCCGGCCATCGAGAAGGCCGCCGGGCTGTTCACCAGGGCGCTGACCAGAGGCGGGGTCATCCAGGCGTTCGGCTCGGGCCACTCCGAGGCGGTCGCCATGGAGATCGCCGGTCGCGCCGGCGGCCTGGTGCCGACCAACCGCCTCGCCCTCCGCGACATCGTCCTGTACGGGGACGCCCCCCGTGAGGCGCTGGACCGCTACGACCTCGAACGCGACCCGGCCGTGGCCCGCGCCATCCTGGAGGCGGCCCCGGTCCACGACGACGACCTGTTCGTGATCATCTCGAACTCCGGCGTGAACGGCGTCGTGGTCGAGCTCGCCACCCTCGTCAAGCAGCGCGGTCACGACCTGATCGCCATCACCTCGCACGCGCACAGCGACGCGGTCGCCTCCCGCCACCCCTCGGGCCGCAAGCTCGCCGACCTGGCCGACGTCGTGCTCGACAACCGGGCCCCGTACGGCGACGCCGTGCTGCCCCTGCCCGACGGAGGCGCCACCGGTGCCGTCTCCACCATCACCTCCGCGCTGATCGCCCAGCTCGTCGTCGCCAGGACGGTGCGCGACCTGCTGGCGGCCGGCCAGGTGCCGCCGGTCTACCTGTCGGCCAACGTGCCGGAGGGCGACGCGCACAACCTCAGGCTCGAAGCGCTGTATGCGGGCCGCATCCGCCGCGGCGCCTGACCGCCGAGCACGAAACCCAGCCGCACGGAACCCAGGAGCACGACAGCTCTTTTCGGCATGCCATTCGGGGGCCCGCTGAACCAAGGAGAACCCCACCCATGTCCCGAAAAATCGGAAAGATCCTGCTGGCCTTGACCCTCCCCGCCGCCCTCGCCGTGGCCGTCGCCGCCCCGGCCGACGCCGACCAGGCGGTACGCCTCCAGTACCGGACCAGCTCGACCGGCGCCACGACCGCCCAGGCCGAACCCTGGTTCCAGGTCTTCAACGACGGCACGACCTCGATCCCGCTCAACCAGATCAAGATCCGCTACTACCTCAAGGGCGCCGAGTCGTACCGCTTCGCCTGCTCCTGGGCGGTGGTGTCGTGCTCGACGGTCACCGGGCACTTCGTCCCGCAGGCGGACGGCAGGCAGTACCTGGAGGTGGGCTTCACCTCCGGCACGCTGGCCCCCGGGACGAGCACCCGCGACCTGCAGCTCCGCTTCTACCGTGCCGACTGGCAGAGCTTCACGCAGAGCGACGACCCGTCCTTCGGCCCGCACACCTCCTACACGAACTGGGACAAGGCGACCGTGTACGTGAACGGGCAGCTCGCCTGGGGCAACCCCAGCGGCAGCGAGCCGGACCCGGACCCGACCGATCCGCCGGGGCCTGGCGGTGAGCTGTTCGACGACTTCACCTACACGAACGCCTCGGACGCGCGCCTGCAACAGCGCGGCTGGACCGTGCGCTCCAGCCAGGGCGGGCCCGGCGTGCCCGGGGCGACCTGGTCGGCGTCGGCGGTCTCGTTCCCCGGCGGCCTGCTGACGCTGGACTCCTCCACGGACGGCACCGCCTCGGGCACCGTCCAGACCGAGCTGTCCACGGCGAACCGCAAGTTCCACGAGGGCACGTACGCGGCCCGGGTGCGCTTCAGCGACGCGCCGGTGAGCGGCCCGGACGGCGAGCACGTCGTGCAGACGTTCTTCACGATCACCCCGCTCCGCTTCAACCTGGACCCGGACTACGGCGAGCTGGACTTCGAGTATCTGCCGAACGGCGGCTGGGGCGAGCCGGCGAACATCCTGTACGCGACGAGCTGGGAGACCTACCAGGGCGACCCGTGGCAGGCCGTCAACACGCACACCGAGGAGCGCACGAGCTTCGCGGGCTGGCACGACCTGGTGATCCAGGTGTCCGGCGGCCACATCAAGTACTACGTCGACGGCCGCCTGTTCGCCGACCACAGCGGCATCCACTACCCCGAGACGCCCATGTGGATCATGTTCAACCAGTGGTTCATCGACCTCCAGGCGGCGACCGGGACGCGCACGTACCGGCAGCAGGTCGACTGGGTCTACCACGCCAAGAACGAGGTCCTCTCGCCCGCGCAGATCCAGAGCAGGGTGGGCGCCTTCCGCACCGCCGGCACCGCCTTCCAGGACACCGTTCCGAACCCGTGACGAGGAAAGCCATGAAGAACCGCATCCTGGCCCTGGCCGTCGTGTTCGCGCTGGGCGCGTGCGGCGGCGGCGGTGGGCAGCAGGAGCCCACCGGCCCCGCCAGGCTGACCGTCTGGATCATGGACGGCAGCGTCACGCAGGACCTGCTCAAGACGTTCGAGACCCGCTACGAGGCCGAGCACCCGGACGTGGACCTGGCCCTGCAGATCCAGCCCTGGGACGGCATCGGCGAGCGCGTCACCGCCGCGCTGGCCAGCACCGACGCGCCCGACGTGATCGAGGTGGGCAACACCCAGGTCGCCCAGTACGCGGCCAGCGGCGGCGTCACCGACCTGACCGCCAGGATCGCCGACCTCCAGGGCGAGGACTGGCTCCCGGGCCTGGCCCAGCCGGGGAACATCGACGGCAAGCAGTACGGAATCCCCTGGTACGCCGCGAACCGGGTGGTCGTCTACAACAAGGACCTGTTCGCCGAGGCGGACATCGACGAGCCCCCGAAAACGAGGGACGAATGGCTAAATATCACCAAAAAGCTGAACAAAGGCGGTAACCAGGGCATCTACCTGACCGGCCAGACCTGGTACGCCCTGGCCGGGTTCGTCTGGGACGAGGGCGGCGACCTGGCGATCCAGGAGGGCGGCGCCTGGAAGGGCGTGCTCGACACCCCGCAGGCCCTGGCCGGCATGGAGTTCTACCAGCGGCTCCAGGCCCTCGGCAAGGGCCCGAAGGACGCCGACGAGGCCAACCCGCCCCAGCACGAGGTGTTCGCCCAGGGCAAGGTGGCGCAGATCATCGCCGCCCCGGGCATCGCGGCCCGCGTCCTGGAGGTCGAACCCGGCTTCAAGGACAAGCTCGGCTTCTTCCCCATCCCCGGCAAGACGGCCGACAAGCCCGGCGCGGTCTTCACCGGCGGCTCCGACCTGATCGTCCCGGTCGCCTCCCGGCACCAGGAGCAGGCGTACGAGGTCGTCAAGGCGCTGACCGGCGAGCGGTTCCAGACGGAGCTGGCCAAGGAGATGGCCTTCGTGCCCAACCGCACGTCGCTGGCCGGCGTGCTGGCCGGTGACGAGGCGACGGCCGCGATGGCCGCCGGGGCCGCGCAGGGCCGCGCGACGCCCAACACCCCCAACTGGGCGGCCGTCGAGGCCACCTCGGTCATCAAGCAGTACATGACCGCGGTGCTCACCGGCGGCGACCCGCGGGCGGAGGCCCGCAAGGTCTCCGAGTCCATCACCACGACGCTCAACAGCGGGTCCTGAGCCCGTGCGCAACCGTTCGCTCTGGCCCTACCTGCTCATCGCGCCCACGGTGGCGGGTGGGGCCTTCCTCCTGCTCTATCCGATGCTCAAGGCCGCGCTGATCTCGCTGCAGCACTTCCGGATGGGCGAGCTCATCCGGGGCGGCGCCGAGTTCGTCGGCCTCGGCAACTACGCCGAGCTGCTGGCGGGCGCCGAGTTCTGGCAGGTCGTGCTCCGCACGCTCGCGTGGACCGCGGTCAACGTGGTGCTCATCGTGGTGCTGTCCACCGGCGTCGCGCTCATGCTGGTACGGCTGCGGCGCGGCATGCGGCTGGCCCTGATGAGCGCGCTGGCGCTGGCCTGGGCCACCCCGGTGATCGCGGCCACCACGGTCTTCCAGTGGCTGTTCCAGTCGGAGCTGGGCGTGGTCAACTGGGCGCTGGCCTCGCTCGGGTTCGAGTCGTTCCGCGGCTACACCTGGTTCGCCGACGGCGCCGCGACGTTCGCCGTGCTGGTGATCCTGGTGGTGTGGCAGTCGGTGCCGTTCGGCGCGCTCACCCTCTACGCCGGGCTGACGACCATCCCGGGAGAGCTGTACGAGTCGGCCAGGATCGACGGGGGCACCGGCTGGCAGGTGTTCTGGCGGGTCACGCTGCCGATGCTGCGCCAGCTGTTCGCCCTGATCGTCGCGCTGGAGGTGATCTGGGTGGCCAAGTGCTTCCCGCAGATCTGGGTGCTCTCGCAGGGCG
This sequence comes from Nonomuraea sp. NPDC023979, assembly GCF_040639085.1. Classification (NCBI taxonomy): domain Bacteria; kingdom Bacillati; phylum Actinomycetota; class Actinomycetes; order Streptosporangiales; family Streptosporangiaceae; genus Nonomuraea; species Nonomuraea sp. NPDC023979. Next base: position 445,443 of record NZ_JBEZZG010000004.1, on the reverse strand, counting down.
GCCCCGACGGCGCCACGACCACCCTGCCCGTCTACGCGTTCAAGATTGCCCGGGTGCTGCACCGGTACGACCTGGGCTCGGCCGTGGCCCTGCTCACCGTCGTCCTGCTGGCCGTGGCCCTGGTCGCCAACCTGCGACGGATGGTGCGCTCATGAGAAGGCTCGCGCTCAACGCCGCCGCGCTCGCCGTGCTGGTGATGACGATCTTCCCCGTCTACTGGATGTTCCTGACGGCCTTCAAGCCGACCCGCGACATCCAGGCGCGCACGCCGTCGTTCTGGCCGTCCGCGCCGACGCTGGAGCACTTCGTCACCGCCGTGAACGCGCCCGGGTTCTGGACCTACTGGCGCAACAGCCTGCTCGTGACCGTCGTGGCCGTGCTGCTGGCGCTCGTGGTGGCGCTGCTGGCGGCGTTCGCGGTCACCAGGATGCGCTGGCGGGGGCGCGGCGCGTTCGTCGTCATGGTGTTCGCCGCGCAGATGGCGCCGTGGGAGGCGCTGCTGGTGCCGGTGTTCATCATCGCCAGGGACACCGAGCTGCTGGACTCGCTGGCCATGCTGACCGGCGTCTACTTCATGATCACGCTGCCATTCACGATCGTGACCCTGCGCGGGTTCCTCGCCGCGATCCCGCTGGAGCTGGAGGAGGCGGCGCAGGTCGACGGGTGCAGCCGGCTGGTGGCCTTCCGCCGGGTGGTGTTCCCGCTGCTGGCGCCGGGGCTGATGGCGACCTCGCTGTTCGGGTTCATCACCGCGTGGAACGAGTTCGCGTTCGTCAACGTGCTGATCATCAAGGAGCAGGACCGGCGCACGCTGCCGGTGTGGCTGTCGTCGTTCCGCGACGTGTTCGGCACCGACTGGGGGGCGACGATGGCCGCGGCCAGCCTGTTCGCGCTGCCCGCGCTGCTGCTCTTCCTCTTCCTGCAGCGCAGGGTCGGCGTCGGGATGACCGCGGGGGCCGTCAAGGGGTGAAGCGGGAGTGCAGCGCCGCGCGCTCGCCCTCCGGCAGCAGGTCGAAGGCGGCCAGCCAGGCCGCGCCGCCCGCCGCGTCGCGCGCCGTCGTCACCGTCTCGCCCGGCAGCAGCCCGAGCACGGCCTCCCGTACCGGCCCGTCGTTGGTCAGGACGCTGCCCGCCAGCACGATCGGCCCGCCACGGTGGACCCGCCCGAGCGTGTCCACCAGGTGCGCGGCGGCCTGGCGGGCGATGCCCAGCGCCACCGGGTCGCCCTCGGCGGCGGCCCGGCTCACCGGCGCGGCCAGCTCGGCCAGGCGCATGTGGGCCGCCTGCGCGATCCGGACGAGACGGTCGGCGCTCTCGCGGGCGGTGGCGCCGCGCTCGGCGCCGAGGAAGTGGCCGAGCACGAGCTCGGTCAGGAGGGAGGGCGGCTCGTCGCGGTCCAGCGCGGCGACGACGGCCTTGGCGGCGGCGCGGCCGATCCAGAAGCCCGAGCCCGCGTCGCCGAGCAGCCAGCCGAGCCCGTCGGCGACCGCGGCGCGGTGATGGTGACCGGCGACGCGGGCGGCGATGGCGCCGGTGCCCGACAGCAGGAGGGTGCCGTCCGGCTCCGGGGTGCCGGCCACGTACGCGATCTCGGTGTCGCCCCTGACCTGCGGCCCCGCCGGGATGCCCAGCTCCGCCCAGACCTTGCCCAGCGCCGGCTCCAGCTCGCGGACGTGGCCCGCGACGCCCGCCAGGGAGGCGACCACGCGGGAGCCCGGATGCGTGCCGAGCGCCTCGCGCGTGGCGGCGGCGATGGCGGCCACCGCGCTGTCGAGCCCGTGGGCCGTGGGGTTGCCGGCGCCCGCGCGCGCGTAGCCCAGCCGGGTGCCGTCGAGGGCGTGCACGGCCACGCGGGAGGAGGTCGCGCCGGCGTCGACGCCGATCACGAGCGAATAAGTCACGATCAGATTGTGGGTCTTGACGTGACCGAGAAGCAAGAATAATTTTCGCCAGAAGACCGGGTATCCGGAAGGAATATTCGTGACTTCAGGAGCGCTGGGGCGCGTCGAGACCGAGTTGCCCGGCCTGCCGGAGGCGCTGAGGCGCGTCGGCGAGGTGATTCTCGGCGACCCGGCCGAGGCCGCCCGATCGACGATCATCGCGCTGGCCGAGCGGGCCGGCAGCTCACCCGCGACCGTGACGAGGTTCTGCCGGGCGTTCGGCTTCTCCGGCTACGCCGAGCTGAGGGTGGCGCTGGCCACCGAGACGGGCCGGGCCGCGCAGGCCGGCTGGGGCGCGGGCGTCGGGCACGAGATCGGCCCCGACGACCCCATCGACGCCGCCATCGAGGTGATGGCCGCCGCCGACGCCCGGCTCATCCAGGACACCGCCGCCCAGCTCGACGCGTCCGTGGTCTCGACCGTGGCCGACCGCGTGGCCGCCGCCCGCCGGGTGCTCCTGGTCGGCGTCTCCACCAGCGGCAACGTGGCGACCATGCTCGAAGGGCGGCTGCGCCGGATCGGCATCCCGTGCTGGAGCGCGGGCGACGCGCACGTGGCGCTGTCGGAGGCGGCGCTGCTGCGCGACGGCGACGTGGCGATCGGCATCAGCCACCGGGGCCGCACCCGCGAGGTCATGGAGTCGCTGGCCGAGGCCGGCAGCCACGGCGCGCTGACGGTCGCGGTGACCTCGTTCGCCCGCTCCCCGCTGGCGGAGCTGGCCGACCTGGTGCTGACCACCGCGAGCAGGGAGACCACGTTCCGGCTCGGCGGGCTGGCCGCCGTCCACTCGCAACTGTTCGTGCTCGACGCCGTCTACGTGGCGGTCGCGCAGCGCACGTACGAGCGCACCAACGAGGCGTTCGAGCTCACGATCAGCGCCGTGGAGAGCCACCGCGTGGAGAGAGGCTGAATGACGTACGCATCCAAGGCCCTGGAGACGGCCCGCCGGGTGGCCGAATCGCAGGTGGAGCAGGTCGGGCAGGCCGCAGAGGCGATCGTGACGTCGCTGCGCGCCGGGGGAGTGGTCAACGCGTTCGGGTCCGGGCACTCCGAGGCGATCGCGATGGAGATCGCCGGCCGGGCCGGCGGGCTGGTGCCGAGCAACCGGCTCACCCCGCGCGACCTCGTCCTGTACGGCGGGGAGCCGCCGAGCGTGCTCACCCCCGAGCTGGAACGCGACCCGGCGATCGCGCACCGGATCTACGAGCTGGCGCCGGTGGAGCCGCAGGACGTGTTCGTGCTCGTCTCCAGCTCCGGCGTGAACGGCGCCGTCGTCGAGCTGGCCACGCTCGTCAAGGAACGCGGCCACCCGCTGATCGCGATCACCTCCGTCAGCCACAGCGTCCGCATGACCTCGCGCCACCCGTCGGGCCGCAAGCTGCTCGACCTGGCCGACATCGTGCTGGACAACGGCTCCCCCTACGGCGACGCGATCCTGGAGCTGCCCGGGGGCGGCAGCTACGGCGCGGTCTCCACGATCACCTCGGCGCTGCTCGCCCAGATGGTGGTCACCGAGGCGGTCGAGCGGCTGGTGGCGCTCGGCGAGACGCCGCCCGTCTACCTGTCGGTCAACGTGGCCGGCGGCGACGAGCACAACAAGGCACTGGAAAGCCGCTACGCAGGGCGCATCAGGCGCGGAACATGAAGTAGCCCAAGGAGTAGAACAGCAATGTCGAACACCCCCCACATCACCCGGCGCGGTCTCCTCCGCGCCGCCGCCCTGGCCCCGATGGCGGGCGCGCTCGCCGCCTGCGCCACCCCCGCCCAGCAGGCGCCCACGGCCTCGGCCGCGCCGGCCGCCACGAGCGCGGCCAACCCGTTCGGCGTGGCCGCCGACAAGCCGCTGGAGATCTGGATCTTCGACGGCGGGTTCGGCAACAAGTACGCCACCGACATCCACCAGCCGCTGTTCAAGTCGAAGTACCCGCAGGTGGAGATCAAGCACAACGCCACCAAGGAGATCACCAAGGTCCTGCAGCCGCGCTTCGCCGGCGGCAACCCGCCCGACGTCATCGACAACTCCGGCGCCAACGCGATGGACATGGGCGCGCTCGCCCAGGACGGCCAGCTCCAGGACCTGACCCCGCTGCTCGACGCGCCGAGCTGGGACGACCCCAACGTCAAGGTCCGCGACATCCTCGACCCGGCCGTGACCGAGTTCGGCACCTACGACGGCAAGTTCAGCGTCCTCGGCTACGTCAACTACATCCACGGCATCTGGTACTCGCAGAAGGCCTTCCGCGACAACGGCTGGGAGATCCCCAAGACCTGGGACGCCTTCCTCGCCCTCTGCGAGACGATCAAGAAGTCCGGCAAGATGGCGCCGTTCACCTACGCGGGCAAGCACCCGCAGTACCTGTACGAGCCGCTGCTGACCATGGCCGCCAAGATCGGCGGCAACGAGGTGCTGGTCAACATCGACAACCTGGCCGACGGCGCCTGGTCGGCCGAGCCGGTCAGGCAGGCGGCGGAGGCGTGGGCCGAGGTCGGCGCCAAGTACCTCATGGAGGGCACCACCGGCCTCGACCACGTGCAGACCCAGACGGCCCAGAACAAGTACCAGGTCGCCATGCTGCCCTCCGGCTCCTGGCTGGAGAACGAGCAGAAGGACACCACGCCCGACGACTTCGAGTACGGCATGTTCCCCATCCCCGACTTCACCTCCTCGGACAAGATGCCGTACGGCACCCTGCACACCCAGCCGGGCGAGTCGTTCATCGTCCCGTCGAAGGGCGCCAACCCGCAGGGCGGCATGGAGTACCTGCGCGCGATGCTGTCGAAGAAGGCGGCCGGCGACTTCAGCGAGCTCGTCCGCACGGTGTCCGTGGTCAAGGGCGCCGGCGAGGGCCGCAACCTGACGCCGGGCGCGCAGAGCGCCACCGACGCGCTCGCCGCCGCCGGCGCCAACACCGTCTACTACCGCTGGCGCACCTGGTACGCCCAGCTGCACGACGAGGCCGTGGCCGCCACCGGCCAGCTCATGTCCGGCGGCGTCACCCCCGCCAAGTACGTGGAGCGCCTGCAGAAGAAGGCCGACGAGATCAAGAACGACTCCTCGATCAAGAAGTACACGCGCTGATGTTCAACACCTATCGCCGGGGCCTGTTCATCACCGCGTTCCTGGCGGCCCCGGTGACGCTCTACCTGGTGTACGTGATCTCCCCGTACATCCAGGCGTTCTACATCGCGATGACGGACTGGCGGGGCGTCAGCGCCACGCCGAACTTCGTCGGGCTGGACAACTTCGTCAGGCTGTTCGCCGACGGCGTCTTCTGGAAGGCGGTCACGCACAACGCGGCCCTGCTCGTGCTGCTGCCGCTCATCACGATCGTCATCGCCCTGTTCTTCGCGTTCCTGCTCAACGTGGGCAGCGGAGGGCGGGGCGTGGGCGGCGTGCCCGGGTCGAAGTTCTACCGCGTGGTGTTCTTCTTCCCGCAGGTGCTGGCCGTGACCGTGGTGGCGGTGCTGTTCCAGCAGGTGTTCCGGCCCGACGACAGCGGCATGCTGAACGCGCCGCTGATGGCGCTCGGGCTGGGGCCGGTCTCCTTCCTGTCCGATCCTGGCATCGCGTTCTGGTCGGTGCTCGGCGTCATGGTGTGGCAGGCGGTCGGCTTCTACGTGGTGCTGTTCTCCGCCGGGCTGGCCTCGATCCCGCGTGACATGTTCGAGGCCGCCTCGATCGACGGCGCGGGGCGGGTGAGCCTGTTCTTCCGCATCACGCTGCCGCTGCTGTGGGACACCGTCCAGGTCGCCTGGGTCTACCTCGGCATCCTGGCGCTGGACGTGTTCGCGATCGTGTGGGTGATGACCGACCAGCAGGGCGGCCCCGACTACTCCACGACCGTGATGGCGACGGAGATCTACCGCAACGCGTTCGAGTACTTCCGCTTCGGCTACGCCTCGGCGCTGGGCGTCGTGATGTTCTTCTTCACCATCGGCTTCGCGATCCTGTCGCTGCGGCTGTCGCGTCGTGAGCGAATCGAGTACTGAGAGATGACGACGATGACCTCGTGGACGGTCGCGAACTCGCGCAAGGCCGCCCGGCAGGAGCGCCGCCGGAGGCTGGGCCCGCTGGCGACGCTCACCCATTTGGCGCTGCTGCTGTGGACCGTGCTCACCGTGGTGCCGATCCTGTGGACGTTCCTGGCCTCGGTCAAGAGCGAGGACGAGATCTTCGGCGACGCCTGGTCGCTGCCGGCCACGCCGCGCTGGGACAACTTCGCCCGCGCCTGGGACCAGGTGAACATCGGGCAGTACTTCGTCAACAGCGTGATCGTCGTGGCCTTCAGCGTGGCCGGGACCATGCTGCTGGGCGCGATGGCGGCCTACGTGCTGGCCCGCTACCCGTTCCGCGGCAACCGGGCGGTCTACCTGCTGTTCGTCTCCGGCCTGGCGTTCCCCGTCTACCTGGCGCTGACGCCGCTGTTCTTCGTGGTGCAGAACATGGGCAGCGTGCCGCTGATCGGGCCGTTCATCGGGCTCAACACGCATGCCGGCCTGGTGCTGGTGTACATCGCGTACTCGATGCCGTTCACGGTGTTCTTCCTCGCCGCGTTCTTCCGCACGCTGCCGACGGCGGTGGGGGAGGCGGCCATGGTCGACGGCGCGTCGCACACTCGGGTGTTCTTCCAGATCATGCTGCCGATGGCGCGGCCCGGCCTGATCAGCATCACGATCTTCAACGTGCTGGGCCAGTGGAACCAGTACCAGCTTCCGCTGGTCCTGCTCCAGGAGCGGGACAAGTGGGTGCTCACCCAGGGCATCGCCGACATCTCCACCGCCGCCGGCTACGACGCGGACTGGGCGGCGCTGTTCGCCGCGCTGACGCTCGCCATCCTGCCGATGCTGATCGTCTACACGGTCTTCCAGCGCCAGATCCAGTCCGGCCTGACGATGGGGGCCCTGAAGTGAGGCTCAGCCGGCGTCGCGGGTGAGCTCGGCGCGCAGCCTGCCGGTGGCCTCGGCGACGTTCGCCAGGGCCGCCTCCACCTGCGCGTAGGTGCGGGTCTTCAGGCCGCAGTCCGGGTTCACCCACACGCGCTCGGCCGGGAGCGCGGCCAGGGTCCGGCGCAGCAGCGTCTCGACCTCGGCGGACGACGGGACCCGGGGGGAGTGGATGTCGTACACCCCCGGGCCCAGCCCGCGCCCGAACGAGCCCACCGCGTCCAGGATGCGGGCGCCCGAGCGGGCCGACTCGATCGTGGTCACGTCGGCGTCCAGGCCGTCGATCGCGTCGAGGATCTGGTCGGCGTCCGAATAGCACAGGTGCGTGTGGATTTGCGTGCGGTCGGCGACCCCCGACGTCGCCCGCCGGTAGGCGGCCACCGCCCACTCCAGGTAGCCGGCCCGCGCCGCCTGCCGCAGCGGCAGCAGCTCGCGCAGCGCCGGCTCGTCCACCTGGATGATCGACACGCCGGCCGCCTCCAGGTCGCGCACCTCCTCGCGCACCGCCGCCGCCACCTGGAACACCACGTCACGCAGCGGCAGGTCGTCACGGACGAACGACCACGCCACGATCGTCACCGGCCCGGTGAGCATGCCCTTGACCGGCCGGTCCGTGAGCGACTGGGCGTGACGGGCCCACCGGACCGTGATCGGCTCCGGCCGCGACACGTCGCCGTGCAGGATCGGGGGCCTCGTGCAGCGCGAGCCGTACGACTGGACCCAGCCGTTGGCCGTCACCGCGAAGCCGTCCAGGTGCTCGGCGAAGTACTGCACCATGTCGTTGCGCTCCGGCTCGCCGTGCACGAGCACGTCCAGGCCGAGCCGTTCCTGCAGCCGGATCACCCGCTCGATCTCGGCCTCGACGCGCCGCTCGTACTCCTGCGCCGGGAGCGTGCCCGCGGCCAGCGCGGCGCGGGCCGCGCGCAGCTCGCCGGTCTGCGGGAACGAGCCGATCGTGGTGATCGGCAGCGCGGGCAGCCCCAGGTGCGCGGCCTGTGCCGCCGCCCGCACCGGGTACGGGCCGCGCTCGTCGCGGACGACGGGGGCGGGCTCGGGTGCGGGCCGCACGGCGGGGGCCGGGCCGTCGAACCCGCCGCGCGCCAGCGCGACCACCTCCGCCACCTTCTGCTCGGCGAACGCCAGCCGCGCCTTCAGCGCCGGGTCCAGCCCCGGCTCCGCCTCCAGGTCGTACGGGACGTGCAGCAGCGAGCAGGAGGTGCCCACGACCACCTGGGCGGCGTGCTCGGCCACGGCGCGCAGCGCGTGCGCGGCCCGCTCCGGCGAGGTCCGCCACACGTCGCGCCCCGACACCACGCCCGCCACGACCGTCTTGCCCGCCAGCGCGTCGAGGCCGTCGAGCCCGCCGCGCACCAGGTCCACGCCGATCGCCTCCACCGGCGTGGCCGCCAGCACCGGCAGCGCCTCGCCGAGATGGCCGAAGGGCGCGGTCACCAGCAGCCCCGGCCGCGCCGCCGCCGAGCCGAGCCGGTCGTAGGCGGCGCGCACGGCGGCCAGCTCCCCGGGCGTGCGGTCCTGGACCAGCGCGGGCTCGTCGAGCTGAACCCAGGCCACGCCCTCGGCGGCCAGCACGCCCAGCAGCTCCTCGTAGCAGGCCAGCACGTCGTCCAGCCGCTCCAGCGCCGCCCCAGGATCGGCGGCCAGCAGCAGGAACGTCACCGGCCCCACCACCACGGGCCGCGTCTCGAAGCCCAGCGCCCGCGCCTCCCGCAGCTCGGCCAGCGGCTTGGCCGCGTCGAGCTTGAAGACCGTCTCCGGCCCGATCTCGGGCACGATGTAGTGGTAGTTCGTGTCGAACCACTTCGTCATCCGCAGCGGCGCCAGCCCTTCGGTGCCCCGCGCCATGGCGAAGTACGGGTCGGCCGCGCCCCGATACCGCTCCGGCACCGCGCCGAGCAGCACGGCCGTGTCCAGCACCTGGTCGTAGAGGGAGAAGGTGTTGGACGGCAGGCCGTCGAGGCCCAGCTCGGCCAGCCTGCGCCAGGTGGCGGCGCGCAGCTCCGCGCCGACGCGGTCCAGGTCCTGCCGGGTGGCGGTGCCGTCCCAGTAGGACTCCAGTGCCCGCTTCAGCTCCCTTCGCGGGCCGATCCTCGGGTATCCGAGCACGGTGGACTGCGGGAAACGGGACATGGGCGCTCCAAGCGTTCAGCGTCGATCGTCAACGCCTCGCATCGTGCACCGGCCGCCGGGCGTGATGCATTATCTATTCGTGTTGCTTATGCTCAGGGAGATCCAGTGCTTCGCGCGGGTGGCCGCGCGGCTCAGCTTCTCCACGGCCGCCGCCGACCTGGGCCTGTCCCAGCCGGCCGTGAGCCAGGCCATCACCCGGCTCGAACGCGCCACCGGGGTCAGGCTGTTCACCCGCACGGCCCGCGAGGTGCGGCTCACCGCCGCGGGCAAGGCGCTGCTGCCCCACGCCGAGCAGGTGCTGGAGTCGGTGTCGGCGTTCGCCGCGGAAGGCGCCCGGCTCGCCCGTCCGACCATTCATCTGGCTTATCCACCGATCGCCGGGCCGCTGGCCGCGCGGATCGCCAGGAGGATGGCCGGCCGCACTCCCGCCGTCGGGGTCGAGCTGCGCGTGGCCGGCCGGGCCGCCGCCTCGGCGGCGCTGGAGGCGGGCGAGGTGTCGGCGGCGATCCTCGCCACCCCGGCCCCCGCCCGGTTCGTCACCGCCGCCCGCTTCCACGTCAGCGTGGACCACCTCGCCGTGCCCGCCGGGCACCCCCTGGCCTCCCGCTCCGCCGTCGAGCCCGCCGACCTCGTCGGCCGCGTGCTCCTCACGCCGGGCAGCAGGCCGTGGGCCGGGCTGCCGGGCCAGCCGCGCATGGTCGCCGACGACGACTTCGCCGCCGCGCTCGACCTGGTCGCCGCCGGGGCGGGCGTGCTGCCCGCGCCGCAGCTCCTGGTCCGCGCCACCCGCCGCGACGACGTCAGCTTCGTCCCGCTGCACGGCGCCGGGCTGCGCATCACCTACGCGCTGGCCTGGTCCAAGGAGCGCGTCACCGGCGAACTCCTCGGCCTCGTCCAGGCTGTACAGGAAGCCCTCTGGACCAGGTGACCGCGACCGCGTGCTAGGTGACCGGCAGGTTGCGCAGGGCCTCGCGGCGGCTGAGCCCCGACAGGCCCTTGGCCCGCACGTAGCGGACGACCTCTCGCGGGCTGGTCTTGGCGTACTCGCGCAGCGCCCAGCCGATCGCCTTGCGGGCGAAGAAGTCGTTGTCGGACAGGCTCGGCTCGATGCACGCGAACAGCAGCGCGGTGTCGGTGCGCTCCCGGAACCGGTTCTGGCACAGGATCGCGGTGCGCCGCTTCCACAGGTCGGCGTCGTGCGCCCACTCCAGCATCAGCGGCCGCATGGTGTCGGGGTAGGCGGCCAGCAGCCCGCCGATCCGGTGCGTGGCCAGCTCGTCCACCAGGTCCCACCACGCCCCGCTGACGATCATCTCCTCGTACATCGGCACCGTGTAGAGGGTCTGGAAGTCGCGGTAGAGGTGGTGCCCGGAGAGCTGCACGGCGGCGTAGCGCTCCTCGCGGTATTCGGCCTCGCGCCACAGGTCGAGCACCGCGCGCCGCCACTCGGGCGCGGTGTCGAGCCGGTGCTCGGCGAACACCCGCCTGAGCACCGTGCGCCGCGGCCCGGCCTGCACGCCGAGGAACGGCATCGGGGACTTCATGTACGACTGCATCGCGGCGGCCTTGTCCGGGTCCGCCGCCTCCCGCAGGGCCAGCCGCACCGCCTTGCCGAGACTCATCCCCGCTGGGAGGTCCGCTCGCCGGTCGCCAGGCCGTCGAACAGCACCGTGATGTAGTGGTCGGCCAGCGTCGCGGTGTTGAGCCTGCCGTCGGGGCGGAACCAGCGCACCGCCACCCAGATCGTGTCGCGGATCATCCGGTAGGTCAGCTTGGGGTCGACGTCGGGCCTGAACAGCCCGGCCGCCTGCCCGGCCTTGATCTGCGTGACCCAGATCTGCTCCACCTCGTCCTCGGCCTTGACCAGGTAGCTGAAGCGCTCGAACTGGCGCAGGTAGTTCCAGTCGTTCTGCATGACGGTGATCGCGGCGCGGTGCGGCTCCAGCGTGCCGAAGCCGATGCGCACCATCTCCGTCAGCACCGCGCGGGCGTCGGGGCCGGAGTCGATCGCGGACCGGTAGCGGGCGATGAGATCATCGAGGAACGTGGACAGGACCTCGTCGACGATCGACTCCTTGGAGTCGAAGTGGTGGTAGAGGCTGCCCGAGAGGATGCCGGCCTCCTGGGCGATCTGGCGGACCGTCGTCGCCTGGAAGCCCTTGGCCGCGAAGAGCTCCGCCGCGAGCTTGACGAGATGGTCCCGGCGCTCCGAGGCCGCCCCCGTCGAGGCCGCGCGCTGGCGCTTGGCCGGAGCCGGGGTCGTGCCGGCGGAGTTCTTTCGCGTTGTCACACGACCATTATGGGCCCTCGGACAATCGCTTGTTCACGGCCGAAGCCGCTGCTGGCGCCGGGGAGCGGCGGCCCGCCGGGGGCGCGCGGCGGCGGCCGTCGGCCGGGCGGGCGCCCTGTTGCGCATCGCGGCGGAGTTCGTCCGGCAACCGAACCTGCTGACGTTCGAAAATGCCTCTAGCAAATAAGAAACTTTCCTATTAGATTGCGGGTCATGTCCAAGAGTGGTGACCTTGTGCGCCTGGCCGACGCCGTCCTCCTGCCGGGCTTCGAGGGGGTCACCCCTCCAGACTGGGTACGCCGGCGGCTCGGGGAAGGCCTGGCCGGGGTGGTGCTGTTCTCCCGCAACATCACCGGCCCCGCCCAGGTGGCCCGGCTGACCACGGCGCTGCGGGCCGAGAACCCGTACGCGCTGGTCGGCACCGACGAGGAGACCGGCGAGGTGACCCGCCTGGAGGTCGCCACCGGCAGCACCCGCCCCGGCGGCTACGCCCTCGGCGTCGTCGACGACGTCGCGCTTACCGAGACCCTGGCCCGCGACCTGGGCCTGGACCTGGCCGCGTGCGGCATCACGATCGACTTCGCGCCCTCCGCCGACGTGAACTCCAACCCCGACAACCCGGTCATCGGCCTGCGCGCCTTCGGCGCCGACCCCGACCTGGTCGCCCGCCACACCCGGGCCTTCGTGCGCGGCCTGCAGTCCGCCGGCGTCGCCGCCTGCGCCAAGCACTTCCCCGGCCACGGCGACACCTCCGTCGACTCCCACCACGGCGTGCCGGTCGTCGCCCCCGGCGGGATCGAGGACGCGCTCCGCCCTTTCCGCGAGGCGATCAAGGCGGGCGTCCGGTCCGTCATGACCGGCCACCTGCTGGTGCCCGTGTACGACCCCGACCTGCCCGCCACCCTCAGCCCCAAGGTGCTCACCGGACTGCTCCGGGAGGAGCTCGGCTTCGAGGGCATGATCGTCACTGACGGCATCGAGATGGCCGCCGTCTCCGAGGCGTACGGCATCGGCGGCGCCGCCGCCCGCGCCATCGCCGCGGGAGCCGACGCGATCTGCGTCGGCGGCGAGCACGCCGACGAGGCCACGGCCATCGAGGTACGGGACGCGATCGTCACGGCGGTCGCCGATGGACTGCTGCCCGAGGAGCGACTGGCCGACGCCGCACGCCGGGTCCGCGAGCTGGCCGTCTGGGCCGCCTCCTCGGGCAGCACACCAACGGACAACATGGTCGGCGCCGGGGCGGACGGCATGTCGGTCACCACCGAGCGGGCCGCGCACAACGGCCACGCCGGACTCGCGGCCGCCCGGCGCGCCGTGCGGGTCACCCGCCGCACGGGAGCCGCCGTCCTGCCGCTCCGCACACCCCCGCACGTCGTGGAACTCGCCCCCGAGATGAACCTGGCCATCGACAAGTCCACCCCGTGGGGCGTCGCCGGCCCGCTCGCCGAGCTGATGCCCGGCACCGCCGTCACCCGCTTCGCCGCCGGCGAGGCGTCCGGCGCCGCCATCGAGGACCTCGTCGCCCTGGCCGCCTCCCGCCCCCTGGTCGTCGTCGTACGCGACGTGCACCGCTACCCCTGGCAGGGCGAGGCCGTACGGCACCTGCTCAGTGCCCGCCCCGACGCCGTCGTGGTCGAGATGGGCCTGCCCCAGCGCTCCGACCTCGGCGCCGTGCACATCGCCACGTACGGCTCCGCCCCCGTCTGCGGCCGGGCCGCCGCCGAGGTGATCACCGGTAGCCTGTGACACCGTGAACTTCGACGGCGAGGACCTCTCCGGCACATCCCTCACCGACCGGCTCGCCCCGGACGAGACGCACGTCTTCCGCGGCTGCGACCTCACCGAGGCCGACCTGTGGGGAGCCTCGCTGGCCGGGGCCCGGTTCGAGTCCTGCGTGCTGGAACAGGCCGACTTCCGCAAGGCCGACCTCGACGGCGCCGTCTTCACGGGCGGCGGCGGGATGCGGGTCAGGTTCAGCGACGCCGACCTCATCGACGCCGTGTTCACCGACGTCGACCTGTCGTCCGCGCAGTTCGGCGGCGCGCTGATGACCGACGCGTCGTTCACCGGCTGCCGCCTGATCGGCGCCTCGCTCACCGGCAGCCGCGGCACCGGCTTCCGCGTCACCCGCTCCAACCTGACCATGGCCAACCTGGGCGGCTGCTCCCTGCGCGGCGAGGAGATCGAAGGCGTCCGCTTCGATGAGGCCGACCTGTCGGGCTGCGACTTCACCGACGCCACGTTCACCGACTGCCGGCTGCGCGAGGCCAAGCTGCTCAAGACCGTGTTCACCCGGGCCGACCTGCGCGGCGCCGACCTGGGGGAGATCGACGACGCCCGGCTGCGCGCGTTCGGCGGCGCGATCGTCAACCGCGCCCAGGCCGACGCCATCCTCGCCGCCCGCGGCATCACCGTCCTCTGACCGCCGGGCCCCGGCTGGGGGTCAGCGATCGGGCCAGTAACGCGCCGACCGGGCGGCGGCCTCCAGGTCGCTGCCCCGGCCGCCCCCGCCGCTCGCCGGCGACCACGTCAGCAGCGGCCCCTCGGGCACCGCCCCGGCCTCGCCCCGCCCTCGCCCCGCCCTCGCCCCGCCCTCGCGTTCACTCCATCAGCCGACCACATCGGCCCGACCCCCACGTCGGCCGGCGACCGCGTCCGCCTCCCGCGCCGACCCCCGCCTGGGGTCGCCTCACGCCGCGACGCCCGTGTTCGCGTCCGCCTCCGCGTTGGGGGCCGCCCTACCGGGGGCCGCTCTGCCTGGGGGCGCCCAGCCCGCATCGGCCCTCGGCGGCCCTGTGGGAGTGTGCTTCCGCGTCCGCCCCGGTGGGCGGCTGGGCCTTCGGTTGGACGCTGGCTTTCTCTCGGGCCCGCGCCCCGCCTTGAGCCGCTCCGCCTTGGGTCCGGTTCCGTTGAGGGGCGGGGGCCCGGGTCAGCGGAGGGTGGAGCGGGGGGTGGGGGTGAGGCGGAGGCGGCGGGGTGGCGCGGTGAGCCGCTGGGCGAGCGCCGGGACGTCGACCACCCGCTCGTCCGCTTCCCTCTCGAAGCGGGCGAACCACACGAACACCTCTTCCCCCGTACGGACGGGCAGCAAGGGGTAGGTGTTCTCCGCATGCTCGGTGGCGAAGCAGGCCACCGGAGGCGTACCGCCGGCCGCCAGCAGGGACGCCACCTCGTCGGCGAAGAACGCCTCGAATCCCGGCTCGACGTGGTAGATCGTGGCCACCCACAGTGACGAGGCCGCCTCCCCGGAATGCAGGGGAGGCCGGTCCCATCGGGGCAGACGACCCCCGGCGGGCCGCAACAGCAGCACGTCGGTCGAGTCGATCATGGTGGCGTTGGCCGCCTCCCGGTGCGCCTGCCACGCCGGTCCGGTGTAGAACGCGGTGAGCGCGGCCTTCCTGTCCGCCATGTTGGGAAACGCCCGGATCCAGGGGAAGGCGTCGGGGTCGTCGAGGTCGCGGAACTGGCCGATGACGTCGATGCCGACGGCCTCCTGCGTCTCGACGAACTCCCGCTCGAACAGCGACAGCAGAGTCTCCCGCCGCCCCGGCCGCAGCGTGTAGCGGCGCAACTCGTAGATCATGCGCCGGACGCTAGACGGCCCTCGCTGCCACCTCCTGTCAGCGAGCATGGCACAGAAGAATCTTCTAATTACTCAAAGCTACCGATTGGCAACCCATAGTTATATGCTCGCTTTGACCTTGACCTCTCCGGGTCAAGACAGGTCAAAGGGGCGGTAGTCACCTCGGGCCCATGCCTGCTGCCCCTGGAAGCCAATCCTCTGGCGAAGGAGCTGTAGTGATCAAGAAGCTGTGCGCGGCGGGTGCCGTGGTCGCGGCGGCGGCGGGCGTAACGCTGCTGGCCGCCCCGGCTCACGCGGACACCTGGAGTGACAACTGGAGCACCAACTCCGAGTCCTCCCAGGCCGGCAACAACTTCGCGCACGTCGGCGCCTCCAACAAAGGGTGGGGACGCTCGGTCAACGTCAACAACCTCAACGGCATCGCCACGACCGCTTCCGACGGAAGCATCTCCGTGACCTACATCTTCTACTAGGCGATCCGCCTTCCCCGATTCCGCCGGCCCCGTCCGGCGGGCCCGTAACAGCAACACTCATCGGAAGGAACATCGACATGATCAAGAAGCTCTGCGTGACCGGTTTCGTCGTGGCCGCCGCTGCCGGCGCCACCCTGCTCGCCGCCCCGGCCCAGGCCGACACGCGTAACGACAACTCGAGCTGGAACGAGGAGTCGTCGCAGACGGGCAACAACTTCGCCAACATCGGCACCAGCAACGTCGGCGGCTGGGGTTCGACCAACGTCAACAACATCAACGGCAACGCCAACGTGGCGACCGACGACAGCGCCGCCCGCCAGGAGGTCGAGGTCGACTAGTGACCTCCGCCCACGCGCCCGGGCCTGGGCACGGGCGCGTGGGCCCTTCTCCGGCATCAACCCCTCCGCAGTAGCCCCGCAACCAGCCACCCCGCGATCAGCAAGCCCGCAACCAGCAATCCCGCGATCACCAACCCGCGCGATCACCAACCGCGCAACGACCAACCCCGTAGCCAGCCACCCCGCAACCAGCAGGCCCGCAATCGGCATTTGTTCTGTCCGCTATTAGCATCAGCGGATGGCTACCTGTGCATATGCGACGTTTGACGACCCCGACACGCACGACGACGAGCGCGAGCTCGCCCTGGCCGCCTGGCGCGAACAGGGCATCGAAGGTCGCACCGAACGCTGGGACGACCCCGGCGTCGACTGGAGCGCCTACGACGCCGTCGTGGTCCGCTCGGTCTGGGACTACGTCGACCGCAGGGCGGAGTTCCTGGCCTGGACCAGGCGGGTGGAGCAGGTTTCCCGGCTCCTCAACCCGGCCTCCGTCATCGAGGCCAACACCGACAAGACCTATCTGCGCGACCTCGGCGTTCCGACGGTGCCGACGCACTGGTCGGCGCATGACCTGCCGCGCTGGGACGAGTACGTCGTCAAGCCCGCGATCTCCGCGGGCGCCCGCGACACGATCAGGACCACCGACCGCGACCGGGCCGGTGCGCACGCCGCGGCCCTGGAGGCCGCCGGCCGCACCCCCATGGTCCAGCCCTATCTCGACATGGTCGAGGCCGAGGGCGAGACCTCGCTCCTCTACTTCAACCGCCGTCTCAGCCACGCCGTCCGGCGCACCCCGATGCTCACGCCCGGCATGACCGGTGCCGACAACGCACGGGCCGAGGTGCGCACCCCGGCCCCGGACCAGGTCGAACTCGCGGAGAAGGTGCTTGCCGCCATCCCCCAGGCCCTTCTTTACGCCCGGATCGACCTGGTCCGGCTCCCCGACGGCAGCCCGGCGGTCATCGAGCTGGAGCTGACGGAGCCGTACCTCTATCTGCGCTACGAGCCGGGTGCGGCGGCGAGCCTGGCCACGGCGCTGCGCGAACTGCTCTGACTTGGGCCGGTCAGCAGGAGATGCCGCCGTCCACCGGGATGACGGTCCCGGTCAGGTAGGCCCCGGCCCGCGACGCCAGGAAGATCGCCGCTCCGGCCATGTCGTCGGGGCGGCCGATCCGGCCCAGCGGCACGCTCGCCGAGATGGCGTCGCGCGTGGCGGGGTCGTCGAGCGCGAAGGCCATCATCTTGGACTCGAACGGCCCGGGGGCCAGCGCGTTGACCGTGATGTGCTCGCGGGCTAGCTGCTTGGCCAGGTGCCGGGTCAGCATGTGGACGCCGGACTTGGTGGCCGAGTAGGCGAACGTCTCCATCGACGGCACCTTGATCCCGTCGATGGACCCGACGTTGATCACACGTGCCGGGTCGTCGGCGGTGGCGGCCTCGCGCAGCTGGGGCAGGAGGCGCTGGGTGACGTAGAAGACGCCCTTGACGTTGATGTTCCAGAGCTTGTCGAAGGCGCTCTCCGGATAGTCCGCGAGCGGCGCGCCCCAGGTGGCGCCCGCGTTGTTGACCAGGACGTGCACCGGGCCGTCCACGGCCGCCTCCAGCGCGGCCACCCCTTCGGAGGTGGACAGGTCGGCGACCACCGAGGAGCAGCCCAGCTCGGCGGCCGTCCGTTCGACCTCGGCCGCCTTGCGGGCGGTGATGTGGACCTTCGCGCCGGCCGCCGCGAACCCTGCCGCGATCATGCGGCCGATGCCGCGCGACCCGCCCGTGACGACGACTGTCTTACCTTCCACCGAGAACAGAGTCATATTCCGGAAGCATGCCATACCGACCGGTCGGTCGTCACACCCCCGGAAGGCGGCCGTTGCGGAACAGGTCCACGAACCGCCGGTGGTCCTCGCGGGCCTGCGCCCCGTAGCGGTGCGCGAACTCCACCAGCATCGCGGTGAACCCGCCCGCGTCGCCGCCGGCCACCGCCACGATCGCCGCCTCCGTCGAGAAGCTCACCAGGTCGTGGCTGGAGTCGTCGTCGGCGACCGCGTGCATGCGCGCCACCGCCCGCCCCAGGTCCCGCACGATCGCGTGCAGCTCGGCGGGCTCGTTCACGTCGTCCCAGTCGAGGTCGGCCGAGTACGGGGACACCTCGGCGACGAGCTGGCCGACGCCGTTCAGCGTGGTGTGGCCGAGCCACGGATCGGCGTACGCCTGGAGGGCGCGCTGCGACTCGGCGGTCCGGTGCCCTTGGTGCCGGAAGTAGCGGGAGACCTTCTCGTCGGTGACGTACCGGGCCACGGCCGGGACCTGGGCCTGCTTCATGTAGAGGATGACGTCGTTCTCCAGAGCCTGCGAACGGCCCTCCAGCAGCAGGTTGTAGGAGGGCAGCCCGGCCGAGCCGATGCCCACGCCCTTGCGCAGCGCCATGTCCTTGATGACGTGCTCGACCGGGTTCGCCGGGGTGGCCGGGGCGGGCAGCGTGGTCAGGTAGTCCTCGAACGCGGCCCGCACCGACGCCCGCATCCCGTCGGCCACCGGCACGCGCCCCTCCATGAACGCGAAGCGCCGGTCGTAGTCCTCCACCACGGTCTCCGCGTCCAGCATCGCCACCCGCGTGCTGAGCCGGGCCGTCTGCAGCACCCGGTGCAGCACGCCCGAGGTGGTGTCGAGGGTGAGCGAGCCGATCGCGTCGTCGCCGCCCCGGGCGATCGCCGTCAGCTCGGTCAGGTACGCCCCCGCGAACCCGCCGACCAGCTCGCCGATCGCCGCGTCCGACAGCGCCTTGGCGTAGCCGAGCAGGGCGACGCTGGCGGCGAACCGCTTGAGGTCCCAGACGTACGGGCCCACGTACGCCTCGTCGAAGTCGTTGACGTTGAAGACCAGCACGCCGGAGGCGTTCATGTACGTGCCGAAGTTCTCCGCGTGCAGGTCGCCGTGGATCCACACCCGGCTGGTGGCCTCGTCCAGGTAGGAGTCGTCGGCGAACGGCCCGGTGAGGTCGGCGTAGAACAGGCAGGCGCTGCCCCGGTAGAACGCGAAGGGGGAGGCCGCCATCTTCCGGAACTTGCGCCTGAATGCGGACGGATCGGTGGTGATCGACTCACCGAACTCCGTCATCAGGACGTCGAGCAGGTACGAGGAGCGTGTGCCCATACTGCGGACAGTAGAGCGGCCCAGGTCCCGCGCCTAGCGGGCGGACGTGAACGCTCCGTAACCGCCTCGGAAGAACAGCAGCGGCCCGCCGTCGCCGAGCGTGTCGAACCGGTGCACCCGGGCCACCACGATCATGTGGTCGCCGGCCCGGTGCTCGGCCTCGATCGAGCAGTCGAGCCAGGCGAGCGCGCCGTCGAGCACCGGGTTGCCGGCAGGGGACGGCGTCCAGCCGAGGCCGGCGAACTTGTCGCCGCCCCGCGAGGCGAGCTGGGCGCAGGCCGCGCGCTGGTGCTCGGCCAGCACGTTCACGGTCACGGCGCGGGTGGCGCGCAGCCGGGGCCAGCTCGTGCTGGTGTGGGCCACGCAGAAGCCCACCAGCGGCGGGTCCAGCGACACCGAGGTGAAGGAGTTGGCCGCCAGGCCGCACGGGCTGCCGTCGACCGGGTCGAGCGCGGTGATGGCGACGACGCCGGTGGCGAACCGGCCGAGCACCGACCGGAACCGCGCGCTGTCGGGCCGGGGCGCGGGAACCACCGGGACGGCGGGAGCGGTCGGAACGGCGGGCGCGGGGGGAGTGGCGGCGGCCGGGGTGCGGCGCGGCCGGGGGATCGCCAGGCCCGGGTGCCGGCTCGGCGCGATGGGCCGGGCAGCGTGGGGGGTCATGGGCCGCCTCCTCGTATAAACCAAGCGCTTGCTTGGACGTTAGGCTCGCCCCCGGAAGGCTGTCAAGCGGTACGCCCGCCGCGCCGGCCTCATCGTAACGCGAAAGAGGCCCAAGCGCTTGCTAGGGCCTCTGGAGTGGATCGCGCGCCCTGGCGGGCGTGGGGGACCCGCCAGGGCGCGCTTCCTGCCCCGTGAGCGGCGGCGCCAGGACTCCGGCGAGGGATGGAGTCCTAGACCGTGGGTTCGCGCACGGAGATGGTGGGGGAGTGACCCTCTTGCGAGGACTCCGGGTGTCGGTAACCTGCGGCGATGCGATCCGCCGCGCCGGCCGGGTCGTCGATGGGGTGGCGGACGGGGGCGCTCCCCTCGTGCCAGACGAGGGACCCGTCCTCGCACCACACGTTCAGCTCGGCTGACTCGGAAAGTGCGGACATGCCGTACCCGCTGCTCTGGTAGGTGTGGGTGAATCCCTGGCGAGGCAACGCGTAACGCAGTAAACGTGTTGCATCACGGGGGGAGTCCCAGGGCAGGTACGGCGTACCCGCGTGGACCGGCACCACCGGCCCTCACCCCCTCACCGGCCTTTCGATGGATTTGTACCAACGAATGGATGATGCGGCTCCCGATGCCGTCCGGTCAAGGGGTGATGGCCTGCTAGAACCAGATCGTCTAAATTGTTGGAACAAAAGGGGTGAAAGTGGCAAGGTCGGTGCTGTATCAGCAGGTGGCTTCGGAGCTACGAAGGGCCATCTACTCCGGCGTACTCGGCCCCGGAGCGCAGCTGCCGACTGAGGCGCAGCTCATGGAAGACCATGGGGTGAGCCGCAACACCGTCAGGTTGGCCCTCGGGGAGTTGGTCAATGAGGGGCTTGTCACGCGTACGCCACGACGCGGAACGGTGGTCAGAGACCGCAGGCCGCTGCTCATCTATCCGCAGCGAGAGCTGGAACCGCAGCCCACGGGAGAGCTGCGTGAAGCCTTCGCCTACGCCGTGACGCAGGAAGGCCGTGCCCCCAGCCAGTACATCGAGGTGCTGACCGTCTCCCCCGTGGAGGAGATCGCCAGCCGGCTCGAGCTGGCCGACGGACAGCTCGCGGTGGTGCGCCGCCGCCTGCGGTTCGTGGACGGCCAGCCCTACAACACGAACGACTCCTACTTCCCCCGGGACCTGGTCGCCAACTCCGAGATCGCCCGGCCCGGGGACATCGAGCGCGGCGCCAACCGGGTGCTGGAGGAGCTGGGACACGCGCAGGTGCGCGTGGTGGACGACATCTGGGCCCGCATGCCCAACCAGGAGGAGGCCGAGCGGCTCCAGCTTGAGCTTGGCACCCCTGTTGTGGTCTATGTCCGGGTCGGTTACGACGAGGGCGACATGCCGGTGCGCGTCGCGGTGTCGGTGCTGCCTGCCGACAAGCATCTGATCAGATACGAGCTCGACCGCCGCTGAGCGGCCTTGCTTGGGGGTGATCCCGCCGGCCGCGGCCCAGTGAGCTTGCCGTCTCGCTGAGCGTTGGGGAGTGGTGCACCGCTCCCCAATAGCGATTTATCCGCATATATCGGGTTATCTAGCCCTGTCGGGTTTGTGTCCCATTGAGCGATTACGCTCTGTGTCGATTCGGCCACCCCTCGCAACGAAAGGCAGACCCATGCACGCGAACACGCTGCTGCACCCGCTGACCCTCCGGCGCGCCGAGCCCGCCGACCTCCCGGGCGTGCTCACGCTCCTCGCCGACACCGCCGAGTGGCTGCACACCCGGGGCGTACGCCAGTGGCCCCGGGCGGGCTTCGGCCCCGAGCGCATCGAGCCGCTGATCGAGGAGCGGGTGCTGTTCCTGCTCGACGACGAGCTGCGCTACTTCGACCCGGACGGCTCGGCCCGGCCGGTCGCCACCATCGCCCTGGACGGCCACGCCGACCCCGAGTTCTGGGCGCCGGACGACGACCCCGGCGCCGCGCTGTACGTGCACAAGCTGGCCATCGCCCGCCCCTGGTCGGGCAGCGGCCTGGGCGACGCGCTGCTCGACTGGGCCGGGGCGACCACGTACGCGGCGGGGCTGCCGTGGCTGCGGCTGGACTGCGCCAAGGGAAACCGGCGGCTGCAGGACTACTACCGGGGCCGGGGCTTCCGGCACGTGCGCACGGTGGACCTGCCGCATCGCGCGTCCGGCGCGCTCTTCCAGCGCCCGGCGGCCGACTCGGCGATCACGGCCTTCCGTGATCTGACCCTGCCCGAGCTGATCAGCGCCTGACGCCGGTCCCCGGGGTTCTCCGGCCGGGCGAACGCGGGGATCTCTATTCGCGCAAAAAGGTGCAGAGCACCATATAACCTCTGCTGCATGACCGGATCCCTCCTTGAGGTGATCGCGCTTGACGTGCGCGACGCCGTGGCCGCTGAAGAGGGCGGCGCCGACCGCCTGGAGGTCGTCGCCGACATGGCGGCCGACGGGCTGACGCCCGCCCCGGAGACGGTCGCGGCCATCGCCGCCGCGTGCCCGCTGCCGCAGATGGTGATGTTGCGCGGCGGCCCCGGGTTCGCCGGGACCCCCGAGGAGCTGGAACGCCTGCGCCAGGACGCCAGGGAGCTGGCGCAGGCGGGCGCCGCCGGGTTCGTGTTCGGGTTCCTCGACGAGGCCGGCGCGGTGGACCTGGCGGCCACGGAGGCGCTCATCCACGCCGTCTCGCCGCTGCCGTGGACCTTCCACCGGGCCGTCGACCACGCCGCCGACGTGCAGGCGGCCTGGCGGGCCGTGCGGCTGCTGCCCAACCTGGCGACCGTGCTCACCGCGGGCTCGCCGCTCGGCGTGGGCGACGGCCTGCCCGTGCTCAAGGGACGCGCGGACGCCGGCGACGGGTCCATCATCCTGGCCGGCGGCGGCCTCAAGCCCCACCACGTGCCCGACCTGCTCGACTACGGCGTGCGCGCCTTCCACGTCGGCTCGGCCGTGCGCCGCGACTGGTCGGAGCCCATCGACCCGCACATGGTCCGCCGCTGGCGGGCGCTCGTCGAGCGCGACTGAGCCGCCGGGCCGGTCAGCCGAGCGCCGCGTCGGCCCTGCGCAGGGCCGACTCCAGCGTGCGGATCGTGGCCGGCTCGTCCAGGACGCCGCCGACCGGCCGCCGCTCCCGCCAGGCCCGCACCCGCTCGCGGTAGGAGTCGTAGGTCGCCAGGTGGAAGGAGTACACCGTGGCGAACCTGCTCACCAGGTGGGACGGATGCATGTCCCAGCCCTGGTGGAAGCCGTGCGCCAGCGAGTGGCGCACCAGCCCGGCGTGCCGCCGCCACAGCGCCCGTACGTCCTCCGCCGAGCCGGAGGCGGGCGAGGCGGCCAGCGACCCGTCCGACAGCTCCACGCCGGTGCCCGCGTAGGCCGTCTGCATCACGTGCCTGGCATGGTCGCACGCCGGATGGTCGAGCCGCTGCTCGTGCGGCGGCAGCCCGATCGCCGCCGTGTAGTCGAACACGCCGAAGTGCGCCGCGGCCAGCCGCCCGCCGCATGTCAGCCCCGCGCGCAGGAACCGCACCGTCTGCGGCGCCTCCACCTGCATCTCGAACCGCAGCCGCCGCCCCGCCCGGTCGTCCAGCCCCTGGAGGAACCCAGCGAACATCCCCAGATACGCCTCCATCAGGACCTTCGGGAAGGTCACCACGAAACCCTCCGGCAGCCCGCCGGCCCGCCCGGCCAAGCCGGTGACGAACCGGTCGAGCGTCCGCGTCGAGCGTGCCGGGTCGCCGTCGGCGAACGACTTCACCCGCAGCCCCCACCGCCTCGGCAGCGTCCCGGCCGCGTGCATCGCGGCCAGCGCCTCCACGGCCTGGTCGACGTGCCCGTCCTCGTCGTCCGGCCCGCCGCCGTAGCCGTCCTCGAAGTCCACCCGCAGGTCCTCGACCGGCTCGGCAGCCAGCTTGCGCACCAGCCTGCCGTGCACGTCACCTGCGATCCCGTCGGGCACGCCGAACACCCCGGCGAGCTCGTCCGGCCCGGCCAGATGCGCCTTGACCAGGCCCAGCGCCTCCTCTCCCCACGCGGCCACGGTGCCCGCCGAGAACCGGTCGGCCGGCACGTACACGGTGTGCACGGGCTGCCAACCGGGCTGCCAGCCGGGCTCAGCGGCGGGGTAGAGCGCCTGCTGCTCGCGGTGAACCTGGTCGAAGTCGAGCATCCGATGCCTTCCGAATGGGGCCGAACAGGGCCGGTCAGGGCCGGTCAGGGGCGGCAGGCTCGCAGCATGGCGTCCAGGCCGACCAGCTTGACCCGTTCGCCTCGGCCCAGCGTCCTGGCCAGCTCGGCCTCGGCGGCCTCGATCTCCAGCCATTCCGCGTACGTGACCGGGCGGACGCCCCGCTCGGCCAGCAGGCCGTCGACGGAGGCGAGCCCGACGGGACGGGCGCCGGCCAGGTCGGACAGCAGCGTGCGGACGGTCTCGGCGGCGTCGGACTTGTTCGTGCCGATCACGCCGGTCGGGCCGCGCTTGAGCCAGCCCGCGACGTACTCGCGCTCGCGCACCCGCCCCGCCACGTTCGGCACCGTCATCGTCTCCTGCGAGAACGGCACCCCGGGCAGCGGCACGCTCTGGTAGCCGACCGAGCGCAGCACCATGCCGACCGGCAGCGTCTCGTACTCGCCGGTGCCCACCACGCGGCCCTCGTCCGACAGGCGGGTCCGTTCGAGCCGGAGCCCCTCGACCCGCTCGGCGCCGAGGATCTCGACGGGCCGCAGCCAGAAGCGCACGTCCAGGCGGCGCGGCCGGCCGGCGGGCTCGCGGCTCGCCCACGACTGGAGCACCTCGATGTTGCCGCGCACCTGGCGCGGGAAGTCGCCGCCGAGCACGGCGGCCTCCTCCGGGCGCACGCACACGTCGGCGTTGGCCAGCGCGCCGAGCTCGCGCAGCTCCTTGAGCGTGAACTTGGCGTGCTCGGGGCCACGCCGGCCGATCATGTGGATGGCCTTGACCTGGCTGTCGCCGAGCCGTTCGAGCACGTCGTGCGGCACGTCGGTGGCGCTCAGCTCCTCGGCGGTCTTGGCCAGCACCCGCACCACGTCCACGGCCACGTTGCCGACGCCGATCACCGCGACCTCGGGGCTGTCGAGCGTGAACCGCGACGGGTCGACGTCCGGATGCCCGCAGTACCAGTTGACGAAGTCGGTGGCCGCCACGCTGCCCGGCAGGTCCTCGCCCGGGATGCCGAGCCGCCGGTCGACCATTGCCCCGGTGGCGTAGACGACCGCGTCGTAGCAGGTCAGCAGGTCCGCCACCGACAGGTGCTCGCCGAGCGTGACTCCGCCCAGGAAGCGCACCTGCGGCAGCTCCAGCACCCTGCGCAGGTAGCCGGCGATCGACTTGATCGAGGTGTGGTCGGGCGCGACGCCGTAGCGGACCAGGCCGTACGGCGTCGGCAGCCGTTCGAGCACGTCCACCTCGACGTCCTCGGCCGACTGCTTGACCAGCGCCTCGGCCGTGTAGATCCCGGCGGGTCCCGAACCGATGACCGCCACGCGCAACGTCACGCTGCCTCCCTATGCCCGCCAGATCCGATGTATCCCCGATCCGATGGCGCCTCACCCCGATCCTCCTCTCCCGGGCCCCGGGCCTCAAGGTCGCCAGGGCTTGCGGGATGGGTGCGGTCGCGATCAGAGTGGTTGTTCGTGAGGCGAAAGCACGGGCCGCGGAGGCATCTGACCGAATCGCTGAGATTCGAGGCGTTCGGCCGCGTCATGGCCGCGCTGGCGACCAAGGCGGAGTTCATCGAGGCGGCCCGCGACCTGACCTGGTGGCGGGGGGCCGACCACAGCTGGCACATCGAATGGCGCGACGGCCCCTACGCCTCCGAGGTCGCCGCCCTGCTCGACGCCACCCCGGCGGGCCCCTGCGGCAACTCGCGCGCGGTGCTCGACGTCATGGGCGTCCGCTTCGAGCTGCGCGCCGTCGACCCGGTGGGCCGCGTCCGCGACCGCGCCCGCCCAGGGTTCTGGCGGCTGGCCGAGGCCCTCGACACCACCCGCCGAACCAACACCCGCCACCCCTGGGAAGAACTTCTCGGCGGTTGATCCTTTTCCCATTCCCACCGCCAAGATTGCTTACGGTTAACCGAAATTTGCCTTTTATGTACGATCACATAATCTGGATGTGGTCGTCCCTGGAGAATCGCCGGGGGTGGGATGACCAGGGAATGGGGATGGAGAAAACCGCGATCGAGTATGCCGACTTCGCCGAATACGACCGGCGGCAGCGTGGCATCGAACGTCATCTGCTGGCGGCCTTCCTGGGCGGACTGGCCGTCGGCTTCATCGGCATGATCACCGCAGGCCGGGGGCCGGGCTGGCTGGAGCACGTCTACGACCCGTACGTCTACCTCGCGATGGCGCTGGCCGTCGGGGCGAGCGCGTCCGGGTTCGGCTGGGCGCTGCTGACCACGTTCCTGGCCGCCGTGTCGATGCTGGTCGCCGCGATGGGCGGCAGCGCGCTGCGGGGCGACCTCGACTTCGACATCATCGGCGGCAGTCCCGCCGGCCTCAACTGGACCGTCGCCCTGCTCGTCGGCACCGGCCTGCTCGCGTACGTGACCCGCAGGAAGGACCGGTGGGGCGACTACGCGGCCGGCGTCATCGGCGCGCTCGTGCTGGCCGACGTCGTGGACCGGGCGACGCCCGGGTTCATCGGCGACGAGCGCTCCTTCTGGCCGATCCCCGCCGTGCTGATCGGCGCGGGGGCCATCGGGGTGGTGCTCGCCCTGCGCCGGGGCGCCGGCGGCCGGGCGCGGGCGCTGGCGTGCGCGGTGGGGCTCGCGGGGCTGTTCGCCACCGGGCTGGCCGCGGCCATGGGCGGCTGGATCACCGTAGCGGTTTGAGCGCGCGCGGCGGGCGTCCCGGAGTCGATAGCCTGTAGCCCTCACATCAGGCTCGACCGAGGAGTGGCCGTGTTGCTGCGCATGTCGTCGTTGTTTCTTCGCACCCTGCGGGACGACCCGGCAGACGCGGAAGTGCCGAGCCACAAGCTCCTCGTCCGCGCCGGTTACGTGCGCCGCGTCGCGCCCGGCATTTACTCCTGGCTCCCGCTCGGCAAGATCGTCATGGAGAACGTCGCCCGCGTCGTCCGCGAGGAGATGAACCGGATGGGCGGCCAGGAAGTGCTCTTCCCCGCCCTGCTGCCCCGCGAATACTACGAGGCCACCGGCCGCTGGACCGAATACGGCGACACGCTCTTCCGGCTCAAGGACCGCAAGGGCGCCGACTATCTGCTCGGCCCCACGCACGAGGAGCTGTTCACCGATCTGGTGAAGGGCGAATATTCCTCCTACAAGGACTATCCGGTCACCCTTTACCAAATTCAGACGAAATATCGCGACGAGGCACGGCCCCGGGCCGGCATCCTGCGCGGCCGCGAGTTCATCATGAAGGACTCCTACTCCTTCGACCTCGACGACGACGGCCTCAAGCGCTCCTACGAGGCCCACCGCGACACCTACATCCGCACCTTCGACCGCCTCGGCATCACGTACAAGATCGTGTTCGCCACCTCCGGCGCGATGGGCGGCTCCGCCTCCGAGGAGTTCCTGGCCCCCACCCCCACCGGCGAGGACACCTTCGTCGCCTGCCACTCCTGCGGCTACGCCGCCAACGCCGAAGCCGTCACCACCCCCGCGCCCGCCGCCCGGGCCCTCGACGGCCTCGACGCGCTCAAGGTCCTCGACACCCCCGGCACCCCCACGATCGACACCCTGGTCGCCCACCTCAACGAGCACCACGGCCTGTCCGTCACCGCCGCCGACACCCTCAAGAACGTCGTCGTCAAGGTCACCACCCCCGGCTCCGACAAGGTCGAGACCCTCGTCGTCGGCGTCCCCGGCGACCGCGAGGTCGACTTCAAGCGCCTGGAGGCCGCGCTCGCCCCCGGCGAGCCCGCAATCTTCGAAGCCGACGACTTCGCCAAGCACCCCGGCCTCGTCCGCGGCTACATCGGCCCGCAGGTGCTGAGCGACCTCGGCATCCGCTACCTCGTCGACCCCCGCGTCGTCGACGGCACCTCCTGGGTGACCGGCGCCAACGAGCCCGGCAAGCACGCCGTCAACGTCGTCGCCGGCCGCGACTTCACCCCCGACGGGTTCATCGAGGCCGCCGAGGTGCGCGCCGGCGACCCCTGCCCCCGCTGCGGTTCCGGGCTGTCCATCGACCGCGGCATCGAGATCGGCCACATCTTCCAGCTCGGCCGCAAGTACGCCGACGCCGCCGGCCTCGACGCCCTCGGCCCCGACGGCAAGCCCGTCCGCATCACCATGGGCTCCTACGGCATCGGCGTCTCCCGCGCCGTCGCCGTCATCGCCGAGCAGGCCCACGACCAGCTCGGCCTCGTGTGGCCGCGCGAGGTCGCCCCCGCCGACGTGCACATCGTCGGCACCGGCAAGGAGCGTCAGGTCGAAGTCGCCCTGGAGCTGGCCGCCGAGCTGGAGTCCCGCGGCCTGCGCGTCCTCGTCGACGACCGGCCCCAGGTCTCACCCGGCGTCAAGTTCAAGGACGCCGAGCTCCTCGGCCTGCCCACCATCCTCATCGTCGGCCGCGGCCTCGCCCAGGGCGTCGTCGAGCTGCGCAACCGCGCCACCGGCGAGAAGAGCGAGATCCCGCTCGCCGAAGCCGCCGACCGCGTCCATGCCGCCTGCACCGCCTGACCCATTCCTCCGGGACGGTCCCGCTCGGGGCCGTCCCGGTTTGACGGCTCGGGAGTGTGCTGCAAATCTCATCCGATGAAGCCACACGCCGAACTGAAAGACTTCTGGGAATCACGCCTGCAGTCCGACTGGACCGAGAGCGGAGTCGGCTACAAGGCGCTCGGCCGCGCGTTCAACATCTGGATGTACCGGGTGCGCGCCGAAGGCTTCCGCCGTGAAGCCGCCGCCATCCCGCTCGACCTGACCAAGGCCCGGGTCCTCGACGTCGGCTCCGGCACCGGCTTCTACATCCGCCAGTGGCGCGCCCTCGGCGTCGAGACGATCACCGGCAGCGACCTCACCCAGGCCGCCGTCGACCGGCTCCGCGAACGCTTCTCCAGCGCCTCCTTCCTCCGCCTCGACATCGCCGATCCCGCCGGCGCCCTCGAACCCGGCTCCTACGACGTGGTGTCGGCGATGGACATGCTCTTCCACATCACCGACGACGACCGCTACAAGGCCGCGCTGCGCTCCATCGGCGAGGCCGTCCGGCCGGGCGGCGTCTTCGTCCTGTCGGAGAACTTCCTCCACCGGCCCGAGCAGCGCTCCGACTACCAGGTCAACCACACGCTCCCGTGGATCACCGCCGCCCTCGACGAGGCCGGCTTCGACGTCATCCGCCGCGTCCCCATGCTCGTGCTCATGAACGCCCAGGTCGACGCCCACCCCCTCTGGCGCAAGCTCTGGGGCGGCCTCCTGCGCGCCGTCACCCTGACGGAGGTCACCGGCTGGCTCGCCGGCGCCCTTCTCCACCCCCTCGAACGCCGCCTCGTCCGCGTCCTCCGCGAAAGCCCCACCACCGAACTCATGCTCTGCCGCCGCCGCTGACCACCCCACAGCCCCGGCGCCGTCCCGCCGTGGCGGCTGCGACGAGCGACCCCCTCCCCGGCGCCGGTGCGGCGAGAAGGAGGACGGCGGAGTCCGGCGCAACGCGCACGGCGCTTCGGGGCGCGTACGGCACCCGGCCCGCCGTAGCGGGGGTCGGTGACCGCGCGCCCGTCTGCCCCTCCCGGGCGCCGGTGCGGCGAGGAGGGGGGACGGTGGAGTCCGGCGCAACGCGCACGGCGCTTCGGGGCGTGTGCGGCATCGGCCTGCCCGCCCTTGAGGGATGGGGCACGCACGGCGCCGTCCCGCCGTGGCCGGGGCGACGAGCGCGCCCGTTCGCCCCTTCCCGGCGCCGGTGCGGCGAGGAGGGGGGACGGTGGGGTCCGGCGCAACGCGTACGGCGCTCCGCGGCGCGTACGGCACCGGCCCACCGTCCGCGGGGGACGCGGGGTTGACGGGGCGGGCGTAAAGGCGGGGGTCAGCCGCTTGGGGTGGCTGTGGCCGTGGCGGGTGGGGGCGGGGTGGCGGGGGCGGGCAGGCCGGGGAAGGGCGTCATGCCCGGGGTGAAGGCGTGGGCGCGGGCCGCCGCCTCCTGCATGGCCGTGGCCCCGTACTGGCGCAGGCCGGCGTCCGTGGCGGCCGTCAGCTCCAGGTAGGCGGCCATGAGGCCGGACTCCACCTGCCCGGCGAGCCGGGTGGCGGCCGCGGCGCTGGAGGGAACCGACGGGAGGGCGTACGAGGCCTCGGGCTCGACGGGCCGGTCGCCGCGGGCGGTGATGAGGACGCGCAGCTCGTCGCGCCGCTCGCGGTGGGCGTCGAAGTTGCCGGCGAGGCGGGCGCGCAGGGGGCCGGTGGTGCGCGCGCCGAGCACCCCGTACGCGAAGATCGCCGCGTGCTCGGCGGCGAGCGCCTTGCGGAGCTTGCCGAGGTCGGCGGCGCTGGTGGTGCCGGCGGCGGCCGGCGGGGCGGGGGCCTTGACGGAGGTGCGGGCGTGGAGCGCCTCGCAGGCGCCGATGCTGGCGACGAGCTGGGCGAGCGACGGCGTGACGCCGGCGATCTGGCGGGGCCGGGCGGCGGCGGCCTTGCGTTCGATGCCGCGTAGCTGCGACAGCGTCACCTTCGGCGGCGTCGGCGTGGCCGAAGAGGAAGCGGTGGGGCCCGGCGAAGCGGTCCCGGTGGTGGCCGGGGCGGCCGGGCGGAGGGCGGGGAAGCGGCGGCGGAGCTCGGCCAGGTGGGCCTCGTGGCGCTGCCGGTAAGGGACGAGCTTGGCGGACCCCTTGGCGATCATCGCCGCGTACAGGGAGATCGTCCGCTGCTTCTCGGCCATGAGCACGCGGGCAAGCGCTTGGTCAGGGGTGTCCGGCGCCTGCGACGGCGGGCCGGCCTCGCGCGGTGCGCTGCACCCGGCGAGCGCCAGGACGACCGCTCCGGCCGCCAGCGCGGTGCGCCGGGAGAGGTGTGGCTGGCGCACGGGCAGGGACCTCCAGTGTTACGGACCGCAAGAAAGCATCGTACGGGCTCGTACCCCCGCTCGCGGTCAGGCGCGAGCCGTGCCGAGTGACGCTTCCTCCGCCCCTTCCTACAGATAGGGTGTCAACTGTCGTCGCTGGCTGAGCGGCCAGACGACGGGAGAGCCAGGGGCGAGGTCCGCCCGGCTGAGACATGACAATAGGGGAGGTCGATATGGGCAGCGCATCACCCCGCGACCACCTGATGAAGCTCCTGGAGCCCGTGGTCGGCGCGGAGGGCCTCGATCTCGAGGACGTGACGGTCACGCAGGCCGGGAAGCGCAAGCTGCTGCGCGTGGTCGTCGACCGTGACGGCGGCGTGAGCCTAGACGACGTGGCCGACGTGAGCCAGGCGGTGTCCGCGGCCCTCGACGAGGACGACACCATGGGCCAGTCGGCCTACACGCTCGAGGTGTCCTCGCCGGGCGTCGACCGGCCGCTGACGGAGCCGCGCCACTGGCGGCGGGCGGCCAAGCGGCTGGTGAAGGCCGAGCTGCGCGACGGCACGGTGGTCGAGGGCAGGGTCGTGGCCGCCGACGACAGCGGTGTCGACCTCGACGTCGATGGAGCCGGCCGCAGGCTCGACTATCAGGACCTCACCCGGGGCAGGGTGCAGGTGGAGTTCCGCCGGATCGACGACGTCGACGGCGACGAAGGCTAAGGGGGAAGCCTCGTGGACATCGACATGAGCGTCCTGCGCAGCCTGGAGCGGGAGAAGGACATCTCCTTCGACCTGGTCGTCAAGGCGATCGAGGACGCGCTGCTGATCGCGTACTTCCGCACGGACGGCGCGGCTCCCAAGGCGCGGGCCGAGCTCGACCGCGCGAGCGGTCACGTGACGATCTGGGCGGCGGAGCTCGACGACGACGGCGAGATCGTCCGGGAGTTCGACGACACTCCTGGCAACTTCAGCCGGATCGCGGCGACCACCGCCAAGCAGGTCATCCTGCAGCAGCTGCGTGACGCCGAGGACGAGATCAACTTCGGCGAGTTCGCCAGCCGTGAGGGCGAGCTGGTCTCGGGCGTGATCCAGCAGGGCAAGGACCCGCGCGTGGTGCTGGTCGACCTCGGCAAGATCGAGGCCGTGCTGCCCGCGCACGAGCAGGTCCCGGGTGAGGAGTACGGCCACGGCGAGCGCATCCGCGCCTACGTGGTGCAGGTGAAGAAGGGCCACAAGGGCCCGTCGGTCACGCTGTCGCGCACGCATCCCGGCCTGGTGAAGAAGCTGTTCGCGCTGGAGGTGCCGGAGATCGCCGACGGCACCGTGGAGATCGCCGCGGTGGCGCGAGAGGCCGGCCACCGCACCAAGATCGCTGTACGGTCCCGCAAGCCGGGGGTCAACGCGAAGGGCGCCTGCATCGGCCCGATGGGGTCGCGGGTGCGCAACGTGATGACCGAGCTGCACGGCGAGAAGATCGACATCATCGACTGGTCGGAGGACCCGGGGGAGTTCGTGGGGAATGCCCTGTCTCCCGCCCGTGTTTCCCACGTCGAGGTTCTCGATCTCGACGGACGGGTGGCGCGGGTCATCGTGCCCGACTACCAGCTCTCGCTGGCCATCGGCAAGGAGGGGCAGAACGCCCGCCTGGCCGCGCGGCTGACGGGCTGGCGGATCGACATCCGTCCCGACACCCAAGCCGAGGATGCCGCCGGTTCCGTAGATGCGTCGACACGGTAAGCTGGAATATGGTTGCCACGCGGCCCCACAGCGCACCTGTGTGGGCTGCAGGGTTCGCACGGCAAAGTCCGAGCTGCTCCGTTTGGTGCGGGTCGAGGACCAGGTGGTCCCTGACCTGCGAGGACGGCTTCCCGGCCGGGGCGCATCGCTGCACCTGTCCGTGAGCTGTCTTGAGCTCGCCGAGCGTCGCCGAGCGTTCCCGCGCGCGTTTCGCGTGCTGGGGCCGCTTGACGTCTCGCGAGTGCGGGCGCACCTAGAAGGAGAACCACATGTCATGTAGGACGCCGAGTTGATGGGGCGGAGTCAGATTGCTATGAGCGCCTGATGAGCACGCGGCGATGAAGACGTCAAGGTAGCGACGGTCCGGACGGCACAGCCAGCCTCCCGGGCCGAGTAAGGGAGTGCAGTGGCGAAGGTCCGGGTATACGAGCTCGCTAAGGAGTTCGGCGTAGAGAGCAAGGTCGTGATGGCCAAGCTCCAGGAAATGGGAGAGTTCGTCCGTTCGGCGTCCTCGACCATCGAGGCGCCGGTCGTCCGCAGGCTCACCGAAGCTCTGGGCGCATCGAAGGGTGGGCCCTCCAGAGGCGGCGGTTCGTCGTCCAACAGGCCGCAGCCGCCGAAGGCTGCGCCTCGGCCGGCTGACGGCCAGGCAGGCAACGGCGCCCCGCAGGCGCCTGCTCCAGGTCCGCGTCCGGGTCCGGCTCCCAAGCCGGGTCCCCGTCCGGGTCCCGCGGGCGGCGGCACGCCGCGTCCGTCGGTTCCCATGCCCCAGCAGCAGCAGCAACAGCCGCCGCAGCAGCAGGAGCAGCCTGAGGCCGCGCGCGGCGAGACGTCGGGCGCGCCGCAGGCGCGCTTCGACAGCGGCACCCGTCCGCCGGCCCCGGGCCCGCGTCCGGGCCCTGCCGCCCGTCCGGGTCCCAAGCCCGGTCCGGCGCCGCGTCCGGGCACGCCGTCCGGTGGTGGCGGCGGCGGTCAGGCCCCGCGTCCGGGTGCTCCGGCCGGTGGCGGCCCGCGCCCCGGTCCCGGCCCCAAGCCGGGCCCGCGTGGCCCGCGTCCGGGCAACAACCCGTTCTCGTCGAACGCCAGCGGCATGGGCCAGTCCCGTCCGCCGCGTCCCGGCGGCAACCGTGAGGGCGGCGACCGCGGCCCGCGTGAGCGTCGTGAGGGTCCGCCGCGTGACGGCGCGATCCCGCGTCCGCCGCAGAACCGCGGCGCGGGCGGCGACGCCAGGCCGGCGCCCGGCCCCCGTCCGGGTCCGCCCGGTGCGGCGGGTCCGCGTCCGGGTCCCGGCGCCGGTGGCCCGCGTCCGGGTGGGCCGCGTCCCAACCCGATGATGATGCCGCAGGGCCGTCCTGCCGGTCCCGGCGGCGGTGGCCGTCCGGGCGGCGGTGGCGGTGGCGGCGGCCGTCCCGGTGGCGGCGGTGGCCGTCCGGGTGGCGGCGGTGGCGGTCGTCCCGGTGGCGGCGGCGGTTTCGCCGGTCGCCCGGGTGGCGGCGGCACCGGTCAGCGCACGGGCACCGGCGGTCCCGGTGGCGGCGGCTTCGGCGGTCGTCCCGGCGGCGGTGGCCGTGGTCGTGGCGGCGGCACGGCGGGAGCCTTCGGGCGTCCCGGTGGCCGTCCGGCGCGTGGCCGCAAATCCAAGCGTCAGAGGCGCCAGGAGTTCGACAACATGTCGGCTCCGGCGATCGGCGGTGTGCAGGTCGCCCGTGGCAACGGCGCGACGATCAGGCTGCCGCGCGGCGCCTCGCTGTCCGACTTCGCCGACCGCATCGGCGCCAACCCCGCCTCGCTCGTGCAGATCATGCTGCACCTCGGCGAGATGGTGACGGCGACCCAGTCGGTCAACGAGGAGACGCTGCAGCTCCTCGGCGCCGAGCTCGACTACAACATCCAGGTCGTCAGCCCGGAGGAGGAGGACCGCGAGCTTCTCGAGGCCTTCGACATCGAGTTCGGCGAGGACGAGGGCGACGAGGCCGACCTGGCCCCGCGTCCGCCGGTCGTGACCGTCATGGGTCACGTCGACCACGGTAAGACGAAGCTGCTCGACGCCATCCGCAAGACCAACGTGGCGGCGCGCGAGGCCGGCGGCATCACCCAGCACATCGGTGCCTACCAGGTCTCCACCGAGCACGAGGGCGAAGAGCGCCGGGTCACCTTCATCGACACCCCGGGTCACGAGGCGTTCACCGCCATGCGTGCCCGAGGCGCCAAGTCCACCGACATCGCGGTGCTGGTGGTCGCGGCCGACGACGGTGTGAAGCCTCAGACGATCGAGGCTCTCAACCACGCCCAGGCGGCCGACGTGCCGATCGTGGTCGCGGTGAACAAGGTCGACAAGGAGGGCGCCGACCCGAACAAGGTCCGTGCCCAGCTCACCGAGTACGGCCTGGTGGCCGAGGAGTACGGTGGCTCGACCATGTTCGTCGACATCTCGGCGAAGAACGGCACCGGCATCGAGGCTCTGCTCGAGGCGATCCTGCTGACCGCCGACGCCGAGCTCGACCTGCGGGCCAACCCGACGATGGACGCTCAGGGCATCGCGATCGAGGCTCACCTCGACAAGGGCCGCGGCCCTGTCGCGACCGTCCTGGTCCAGCGCGGCACGCTGCGCGTCGGCGACTCGATCGTCTGTGGCGAGGCCTTCGGCCGCGTCCGGGCGATGCTCGACGACAACGGCGACGCGGTCGACGAGGCCACGCCGTCGCGTCCGGTCCTGGTCATGGGTCTGACGGCGGTGCCGAGCGCCGGTGACAACTTCATCGTGGTCACCGACGACCGGATGGCCCGGCAGATCGCCCAGCAGCGCGCGGCGCGCAAGCGCAGCGCCGACATGGCCAAGTCGAGCCGTCGCCGCACCCTCGAAGAGCTGTTCAGCGACCTTGAGAAGGGTCGTGTCGACGAGCTCAAGCTCATCATCAAGGGTGACGTGTCCGGTTCGGTGGAGGCCCTGGAAGACGCCCTGCTCAAGATCGACGTCGGCGACGAGGTCAGGCTCCGTGTCCTGCACCGCGCGGTCGGCGCGATCACCGAGTACGACGTCAACCTGGCCGTCGCCGACGACAACGCGGTCATCATCGGCTTCAACGTCCGGCCCGAGCCCCGGGCCCGCGACCTGGCCGAGCGCGAGGGCGTCGACATCCGCTACTACTCGGTCATCTACCAGGCGATCGAGGAGATCGAGGCGGCCCTCAAGGGCATGCTCAAGCCCGAGTTCGAAGAGGTCCAGATGGGCACCGCCGAAGTCCGCGAGGTCTTCAAGGTGCCGAAGATCGGCAACGTCGCCGGTTCGCTGGTCCGCTCCGGTCTGATCGTGCGCAACAGCAAGGCCCGGATCATCCGCGACGGCGTCGTCGTCGCGGACAACCTGACCGTGTCGTCGCTGCGCCGCTTCAAGGATGACGCGACCGAGGTCCGTGAGGGCTTCGAGTGCGGCATCGGGGTCGGCTACAACGACATCAGGGTCGACGACGTCATCGAGACGTTCGAGATGCGGGAGAAGCCGCGGGCCTGACCCGTGGCCGGGCGCCCGGCGGACCATCCGCCGGGCGCCTTCCGCACGCCTGGGCAGGGTTGCCGCCGCACCAGGCCGGGCGTGCTCAGGACACCAGCACAAGCGGCGCTTGCCAACGATGTATGTGGGTGCCCTTACCCTGGACATCCTGCTCGGCGACGTGCATTCGCTGAAGCAGAAGCGATCTGTCGTGCGGCCTCTGGTCGCCGAGCTCCAGCGGCGCTTTCCTGGTGTCGCCGTGGCCGAGACCGGCCATCACGACCTGCACCGCAGGGCCGAGGTCGGCATAGCGGTGGTCTCCGCCTCAGCGGGTAACTGCAAAGAGGTGATGGACTCCTGCGAGCGGCTGGTGGCCTTCCGCCCCGAGATCGAGCTGCTGTCGGCCAGGCAGCGGCTCTACAACGACGAAGAGTGAACGACAGCACGACGGCCGCCCCGTCGTGCGTGAGGGGGGAGCGAACATGGTGGATGCCGCACGAGCGCGCAAGCTCGCCGATCGCATCCAGCAGATCGTCGCCGAGATGCTGGAGCGCCGGATCAAGGACCCGCGCCTGGGCTTCGTCACCGTGACCGACACGCGGATCACCGCCGACCTGCGTGAGGCGACGGTGTTCTACACGGTGTTCGGCTCCGACGCCGAGCGTGCCGACAGCGCGGCCGCGCTGGAGAGCGCCAAGGGCATCATCCGCTCCGAGGTGGGCCGCCAGACGGGCGTCCGCTTCACCCCGACGCTCACGTTCCGGCACGACCCGCTGCCCGACAGCGCCCGCCAGCTCGACGACCTGATCAACGCGGCGCGGGCGCGGGACGCCGAGGTGGCGGCGAAGGCGGCGGGCGCCGCCTACGCGGGCGAGGCCGACCCCTATCGCAAGCCCGATGAGGAGGACGACGAGCAGGCGGGACCCGCGGCGTGACACCCGACGTGCGCGACAGGCTGGACCGCCCGCCCCGCGTCTACGCCGACACGGCGCAGCCGGCGAGCTCGCCGGTGCCCGAGTCGGCGTGGCGGCGCGCCGTCCAGCTCATCTCGCAGACCGAGGACATCGCGCTGGCCTGCCATGTGTCGCCCGACGGTGACGCGCTCGGGTCCATGCTGGCCGTGGGCTTCGTGCTGCGGTCGATGGGCAAGCGCGTGGCGGCCTCGTTCGGCGACCACGACTTCACGGTGCCGAGGCTGCTGCGGTTCGTGCCGGGGCAGGAGATGCTGGTGCCGCCGGCGGACTACCCGGCCGAGCCCGAGCTGATGATCACCTTCGACTCTCCGTCGGTCGCCCGGCTGGGGCTGCTCGGCGAGAGCGTCAGGCGGGCGCACCAGCTCATCGTGGTCGACCACCACCCGTCCAACGACGGGTTCGGCACCCTCGACCTGATCGACCCGGGCGCCCCGGCGACGGCGATGCTGGCCGAGCAGCTGATCTACCGCCTGGGCGGCTCGCTCGACCGTGACATCGCCACCTGCCTCTACACGGGGCTGGTGACCGACACCGGGTCGTTCCGTCACTCCTCGACCACGCCCGCCGCGCACGAGATGGCGGCGCGGCTGGTGGCGACCGGGCTGCACACCGACGAGATCGCCAGGGAGCTGTGGGACCGCTCCCCGTTCGGCTACCTCAAGGTGATGGCCGCCGCGCTCGACCGGGTGGTGCTCGACGACGGCCTGGTGTGGACGTACGTCACCCGGGTCGACCGGGCCGCCCGCGGCCTGCCGTACTCCGAGCTCGAAGGGCTGATCGACGTGATCCGCCGCACCGACGAGGCGGAGGTGGCGGCGGTGCTGAAAGAGGACGACCAGGGCGCCTGGCAGGTGTCGACGAGGTCGAAGGGCCGCGTCGACGTGGCGGCGGTCTGCGCCGCGCTGGGCGGCGGCGGTCATCACAACGCGGCAGGGTTCACCTCGCACGACAGTGTCGAGGAGACCGTGGCGAAGTTCCGGGAACTGCTGAGAGAGGCGTGATGGCCGAAAGTGGCCTGATCATCGTGGACAAGCCGGCCGAGTGGACGTCGCACGACGTGGTGGCCAAGCTGCGCCGCCTGGCGGGCACCCGCCGCGTCGGCCACGCGGGCACGCTCGACCCGATGGCGACGGGCGTGCTGGTGGTGGGAGTGGAGAAGGCGACCCGCCTGCTCGGGCACCTGGCGCTGACGGAGAAGGTGTACGAGGCCACGATCCGGCTGGGCGTCACCACCAACACCGACGACGCCGAGGGGCTGGTGACGGCGACGGCTTCGGCGTCGGGCGTGACGCCGGAGGCCGTCCACGAGGGCGTCGCCGCGCTCACGGGGGAGATCATGCAGATCCCGCCCCAGGTGAGCGCGATCAAGGTGGACGGGCAGCGCGCCTACAAGCTGGCGCGCGCCGGCGAGGACGTGGAGCTGAAGGCGCGGCCGGTGACGGTGCACGGCTTCGAGGTCACCGACGTGCGGGTGAAGGACGACCTGGTGGACGTGGACGCCACGATCCGCTGCTCGTCCGGCACGTACATCCGGGCGCTGGCCCGTGACCTGGGCGCCGGGCTCGGCGTCGGCGGCCACCTGACGGCGCTGCGCCGCACCCGGGTGGGCCCGTACGACCTGAGCGGGGCCAGGACGATCGAGCAGCTCACGGAGGAGTGCGTGGTGCTGCCGATCGGCGAGGCGGTCGCGGCGGCGTTCCCGCGCCGGGACGTGACGCCCGAGGAGGCGCGCGTGGTGCGGCACGGCGGCCGGCTGCCGGCGGCGGGCCTGGGCAAGGGGCCGATCGGCATGTTCGGGCCCGACGGGGAGCTGCTGGCGCTGGTGGAGGAGCAGGGCAGGCTGGCCAAGCCGCTCGCGGTGTTCGTCTCCTAGGCGGGTTTGCGGGCGACCATGATGTCGCGCACGATCGCCTGGTCGACCCAGTGCTCGAAGTCGGGGTAGGCGACCACGTCGAGGCCGGCGGAGGCGAGGATCGCGGCGAGGTCGTCGCGGGTGCCGCCGTAGGTGTTCCAGGAGATGCCGAGGGCGCCGCCGGGGCGCAGCAGGCCGGCCCAGACGGGCGCGGCCTTGGCGATCAGCTCCAGCGGGCTGCGGGACAGCCCGCTGCCGCCCTTGCTGCCGTGCTGCACGCCGTAGGGGGCGTCGGTGGCGACGAGGTGGAACGTGCCCGGCTTGAAGAACTCGCGCGAGCGCAGGGTGTCGGCGTTGACCACCGAGACGTGCTGGGTGTCGCCCGCCTTGAACGCCTCCTTGGTGAGCCCGAACGTCACCTGCAGCCGCCGCCCGACCAGGGCGCGCTCGCGCCGGACGGGGACGGTCTCGGCGGTGTGCTTGAGCCGCTTGTCGCGCAGCCACTTCTTGATGAAGCCGGAGTAGGCTTCGAAGTCCTTGGCGTCAACGTCAACGCCATAGGCGTCATATCCGTACATGAGGGCCTGGTTGAGCGTCGTGCCGCGCCCGCACATCGGGTCGAACACGGACAGCCGGGCGTCCATCGGGAAGTCGGTGGCCAGCGCCGTGACGTTGAGCAGCAGCTTGGTGAAGTGCTCGTTCGTCTTGCCGGCGTACTTCTGGATCGTGATCAGGTCGCTGCTCAGCCGGTCGAGCGGGCGCATCGTCAGCGGGCGCAGCAGCTCGCCCTCCCGCTCGAACAGCGCGTAGACCGACGACAGGTTGGACAGGCGCGCGACCTCGTCCGCGCCGAGCGGCCCGGCCGTCTCGAACGTGACGTAGGGCAGGCCGCCGATCAGCCGCTCCTCGATGCCCGAGACGCCACCCGGCAGCGCCCGTCCGGCGAAGACCGCCAGCTCGGAGCGGGTGAGCCGGGGCGCGCTCTCCCCGTAGACGCGGTTGAAGGCAGGCAGGATGAGAAAGGCGTACTGAGGCATGGTGGGGACGATCGTACCCGCCCGATTGCGGGTAACGGGGCCGCGCATGGCAGGCTTGTTCAGGGATTGATCCGCCACGAAGCGAATGGGGCCGGGCGTGCGGGATTCGGAGAGGTCTGTCGTCACGATCGGCGTGTTCGACGGGGTGCACCGGGGTCACCAGCGGGTGGCCGGGCGGGCCGTGGAGATCGCCCGCGAGCGCGGGATGCGGTCCGTGGCGCTCACGTTCGAGCCGCATCCGGAGGAGGTCGTGCGGCCCGGCTACCGGCCGCTGCGGCTGACGGCGGCGCGCCGCCGGGCCGGCCTGCTGGCCGGGCTGGGCGTGCAGGAGGTGCGGGTGCTCGGGTTCACGGTGGAGATGTCGGAGCTGAGCCCGGCCGAGTTCGCCCAGGAGGTGCTCGCCGACGACCTGCGCGCGGCCGTGGTCGTGGTGGGGGAGGACTTCGCGTTCGGCCACCGCGCCGCCGGTGACGCCGAGGTGCTGCGCGCGCTGGGCGACAAGTTCGACTTCACGGTTGAGGAGGTGCCGCTGCTCGACGCGGTCTCCTCGACGGAGATCCGCAGGCGGGTGGCCGACGGCGACGTCGCGGGCGCCGCCGCCGACCTGGGCCGCCCGCACCGGGTGGAGGGCGTCGTGGTGCGCGGCTACCAGCGCGGCCGTCAGCTCGGCTTCCCGACGGCCAACGTCGAGACCCCGCCGCAGACGGCCATCCCCGCCGACGGCGTCTACGCCGGCTGGCTGGAGTGCGTGCCCGTGGCCAACCTGCCGGCCCTCTACGAGGGCGAGCGCTGGCCCGCCGCCATCTCCGTCGGCACCAACCCCACGTTCGAGGGAGTGCCGCGCACCGTCGAGGCGTACGCGCTCGACCGCGACGACCTGGAGCTGTACGGCGTGCACGTGGCGGTGGAGTTCGCGGCGCGGCTGCGCGGCAACACCCGCTTCGACTCGATCGAGGAGCTCGTCGCGCAGATCCACGCCGACGTCGACGAGGCCAGGCGGCTGACCTCCTAACACGCTCCTCAACGCAGGGAGTCGAGCAGTCTCGACAGCGCAGCCTGGGTGTCGGCCAGGTCGCCGGGCCGCGCCGATCCGGCCAGCCAGAGCGCGGCCTCGTTCATCGCCCCCGACAGCAGGTGGGTCAGCGGGGCGACCGGCTGGGGCGCGATCACGCCCTCGTCGATCAGCGCGGTCAGCGCCTCGGCCAGGTGGCGGGCCGAGGCGGCCTCGTCCATCGCCCGCCACTCGCTCCAGCCCAGCACGGCGGGCCCGTCGACCAGCATGATGCGCTGCACCTCGGGGTCCGCGCCCGCCGCCAGGAACGCGGCGCAGCCCGCCTTGAGCTGCGCCCACGCGCCGGACTCGGCGTCGGCGGCGGCCGCCACCCGGGCCGCGACCTCCTGCTGCACCTCCTCCAGCACGGCCCTGAACAGCTCGGCCTTGCCGTCGAAGTGGTGGTAGAGGGCGCCCTTGGTGACGCCGGACTCGCGCACGATCTCGGCCAGCCCCACCGCCGCGTAGCCGTGCCCGGCGAACAGCCGCCTGGCCACGCTGATCAGCGTCTTCCTGGTGCGTTCGCGCTGCTCTGCCCTGGTCATCCTGCGCTCCTCTTTGACATACCGCCGGTATGCCATTTAGCGTACCATCGGTATGTGAAAGGAGTTGGGCATGGAGCTCAGCAGTTACTATCCGGTCATCTGCACCGACAAGGTGGCCGAGTCGCGTGACTTCTACGTCGAGCGGTTCGGGTTCGAGGTGACGTTCGAGGCAGACTGGTACGTGAGCCTGCGCCGGGGCGCGTACGAGCTGGCGTTGCTCGACCACACGCACCCGACGCTGCCCGAGGCGTACCGGAAGAGGGCCGCCGGCGTGCTGCTCAACTTCGAGGTCGCCGACGTCGACGCCGAATGGCGGCGGCTCGTCCTCGACGGCGGCCTGAAGCCCGAGCTGGAGCTGCGCAGCGAGGACTTCGGCCAGCGCCACTTCATCGTCGCCGACCCCACGGGCGTGCTCATCGACGTGATCACCAACATCGAGCCGACGGAGGAGTACGCCGCGCAGTACGCATGAGGTGGTAACCTTGCATGTCGGCTCTGTAACGGCGGTGCTGTGCGCTGCCCTGACGGCCTTCGCGCGGCGACTGTAGGCACGCACGGTCGTTCGCAACATTTCTGTTTCATTCACGCGTGCCCGTAGAAGAAGGAGAGCCGTGTCCCTCGACACCGCTGCCAAGAAGACCATCATCGCGGAGTACGCGACCGTCGACGGTGACACCGGGTCGCCCGAGGTGCAGATCGCGCTGCTCAGCAAGCGCATCAGCGAGCTCACCGAGCACCTGAAGACCCACAAGCACGACCACCACAGCCGTCGTGGCCTGCTGCTGCTCGTCGGTCGCCGTCGTCGCCTGCTGAAGTACCTGCAGAAGGTCGACATCGCGCGTTACCGTTCGCTCATCGAGCGGCTCGGCCTGCGCC
The DNA here is from genome assembly GCF_040639085.1 of Nonomuraea sp. NPDC023979. Taxonomy (NCBI): domain Bacteria; kingdom Bacillati; phylum Actinomycetota; class Actinomycetes; order Streptosporangiales; family Streptosporangiaceae; genus Nonomuraea; species Nonomuraea sp. NPDC023979. The sequence goes on along the minus strand of NZ_JBEZZG010000004.1, from coordinate 403,374 downwards.
GATAACATGGAAAGGGAGCGGCGTGCCTCGCCGCTCCCTTCTCATATGGTCCGGCGCGTCGAGCGGCACCGCCGCACGCGCCTGACGTACAACTGAATATCCGAGACACTGAGAGCCCCCGCGTCCGCTCAGCACCATGCGACCCGCGACGCCTGCGGGCCGGTCCTCGGTAGTGGCTTCCGGTAACCAAGACCGGGCGCTTCGATCGAAGACCGGCGCTGCACCTAACGAGGGTGCCGGTGAAATGGGCGCGGGAGACCGACTGACCAAGGAGGTCCCCCGTGGAGGGTGTCCACACTGCTGAAGCCGTCATCGACAACGGCTCATTCGGCACGCGCACGGTCCGGTTCGAGACCGGCAGGCTCGCGCGTCAGGCGGCCGGCAGCGCCGTCGCCTATCTCGACAACGACACGATGGTCCTGTCCGCGACCACCGCGTCCAAGAACCCCAAGGAAAACCTCGACTTCTTCCCGCTCACGGTCGACGTCGAGGAGCGCATGTACGCCGCGGGCCGCATCCCCGGCTCGTTCTTCCGCCGTGAGGGCCGTCCCTCCGAGGACGCCATCCTCACCTGCCGCCTGATCGACCGGCCGCTGCGCCCCTCGTTCGTCAAGGGCCTGCGCAACGAGATCCAGGTCGTCGCGACGATCATGGCGCTCAACCCCGAGCACCTCTACGACGTGGTCGCCATCAACGCCGCCTCGCTGTCCACCCAGCTCGCCGGGCTGCCCTTCTCCGGCCCGATCGGCGGCGTGCGCGTCGCGCTGATCGACGGCCAGTGGGTCGCCTTCCCGACCCACCCCGAGCTGGAGCGCGCCACGTTCGACATGGTCGTGGCCGGCCGCCTGCTCGACGACGGCGACGTCGCGATCATGATGGTCGAGGCCGAGTCCACCCGCGACACGCTCAAGCTGGTCGCCGACGGCGCCGTCGCCCCCACCGAGGAGACGGTCGCCGAGGGCCTGGAGGCCGCCAAGCCGTTCATCAAGGTGCTGTGCGAGGCCCAGGGCCGCATCGCCCAGGTCGCCGCCAAGGAGACGGCCGAGTACCCGGTCTTCCCCGACTACCAGGAGGACGTCTACGCCGCGGTCGAGGCCGCGGTGAAGACCGAGCTGGCCGCCGCCCTCACCATCGCGGGCAAGCAGGAGCGCGAGAACGAGCTCGACCGCATCAAGGCGGTCGCCGCCGAGAAGCTGCTGCCGGAGTTCGAGGGCCGCGAGAAGGAGATCTCCGCCGCCTACCGCTCGGCGATGAAGAAGCTCATGCGCGAGCGGGTCATCAACGAGGGCGTCCGCATCGACGGCCGCGGCACCAAGGACATCCGCGCCCTGTCGGCCGAGGTCCACGTGGTGCCCCGGGTGCACGGCTCGGCCCTGTTCGAGCGCGGCGAGACCCAGATCCTGGGCATCACCACGCTGAACATGCTGCGCATGGAGCAGGTCATCGACACGCTCAACCCCGAGCGGACCAAGCGCTACATGCACAACTACAACTTCCCGCCCTACTCCACCGGTGAGACCGGCCGCGTGGGCTCGCCCAAGCGCCGCGAGATCGGCCACGGCGCGCTCGCCGAGCGGGCGCTCATCCCGGTCCTCCCCTCGCGCGAGGAGTTCCCGTACGCCATCCGCCAGGTCTCCGAGGCGCTCGGCTCCAACGGCTCCACCTCGATGGGCTCGGTCTGCGCCTCCACGATGGCGCTGCTCGACGCCGGTGTGCCGCTCAAGGAGATGGTCGCGGGCATCGCGATGGGCCTGATCGGCGAGGGTGACGACTACGTCACGCTGACCGACATCCTCGGCGCCGAGGACGCCATGGGCGACATGGACTTCAAGGTCGCCGGCACCCGCGACGTCATCACCGCGCTCCAGCTCGACACCAAGCTCGACGGCATCCCCGCCTCGGTGCTGGCCGGCGCGCTCAAGCAGGCCAAGGGCGCCCGCCTGGCGATCCTCGACGTCATGCAGGAGGCCATCGCCTCCCCGGCGGAGATGAACCCGACGGCGCCGCGCATCATCACGATCAAGGTCCCGGTGGACAAGATCGGCGAGGTCATCGGCCCGAAGGGCAAGATGATCAACCAGATCCAGGACGACACGGGCGCCGAGATCACCATCGAGGACGACGGCACGATCTACATCGGCGCCACCGACGGCCCCTCGGCCGAGGCGGCCCGGTCGGCGATCAACGCCATCGCCAACCCGCACATGCCGGAGGTCGGCGAGCGCTACCTGGGCACGGTCGTCAAGATCGCCGCCTTCGGCGCGTTCATCTCGCTGATGCCCGGCAAGGACGGCCTCCTGCACGTCTCGCAGATCCGCAAGCTGCACGGCGGCAAGCGCATCGAGAACGTCGAGGACGTGATGAGCGTCGGCGAGAAGATCCAGGTGGAGATCGCCGAGATCGACCAGCGCGGCAAGCTCTCCCTGGTGCCCGTCGAGGTCATCGAGAAGGAGGCGGCCGAGAAGGAGGCCAAGGCCGAGGCCGGCGGCGACGCCGAGCCCGAGGCCGCGGCCCCGGCAGGCGACGACAAGCCGCGCGAGGAGCGTCCGCGCCGCACCCGCACCCGGGTCCGCGCGCCCCGCGCCGACGACGGGGACGACCGCAACTCGTGATCACAACCACGCTGCATCCCGGCCGGGACGGGGCCGGGGTCGTCAAGCGCACCGTCCTCCCCGGTGGGCTGCGCGTGGTGACCGAGACCATGCCGACCGTGCGCAGTGTCGCGGTCGGCATGTGGGTCGGCATCGGCTCGCGTGATGAGGCCCCCGAGCACATGGGGGCCACCCACTTCCTCGAACACCTGCTGTTCAAGGGCACGCCCACCCGTGACGCCATGGAGATCTCGGCGTCCGTCGAGGGCATCGGCGGGGAGATCAACGCCTTCACCGCCAAGGAGTACACCTGCTACTACGCGCGGGTGCTCGACGAGGATCTGCCGATCGCCGTCGACGTGCTCGCCGACGTGGTGACCAGCTCGCTCGTCACCGAGGACGACGTCGAGTCGGAGCGGGGCGTGATCCTGGAGGAGATCGCCATGCACGACGACGACCCGTCCGACGTGGTGCACGAGCAGTTCGCGGCCGCCCTCTACGGCGACTCGCCGATCGGGCGGCCCATCCTCGGCACGGTCGAGTCGATCAACGCGCTCGGCCGCGACCGCATCGCCGAGTACTACCACCGCTACTACCGGCCGCTGCGCACGGTCGTCTCGGTGGCGGGCAACGTGCGCCACGAGGAGGTCGTGGAGCTGGTCATGCGGGCCTACGAGCGCTCGGGCGCCCTGACGGGCCCGGCCGACTACGCTCCGCCGCGCACCAGCGGCCCCGGCGCCCCGGCCCGCTCCGGCGTCCGCGTCCTCGACCGGCCGACCGAACAGGCCAACCTCGTCCTCGGCACCACCGGCATGTCGCGCACCGACGACCGCCGCTTCGCGCTCGGCGTGCTCAACGCCGCGCTCGGCGGCGGCATGTCGTCGCGGCTGTTCCAGGAGATCCGGGAGAAGCGCGGCCTGGCCTACTCCGCCTACAGCTACACCTCGGCCTACGCCGACACCGGCCAGTTCGGCATCTACGTCGGCTGCCTGCCGTCGAAGATCGACGACGTGCTCAAGATCTGCCGGGACGAGGTGGCCAGGGTGGTGGCCGACGGCCTGACCGAGGACGAGATCGTCCGCGGAAAGGGCCAGATGCGCGGCGGGCTCGTGCTCGGCCTGGAGGACACCGGCTCGCGCATGTCGCGCATCGGCAAGAACGAGCTCGTCTACGAGGAACTGCTCTCCGTGGACGAGGTGCTCGCCCGCATCGAGGCCGTCACCGCCGACGAGATCGCCGGCGTGGCCGCCGACGTGTTCAACCGGCCGCTCACGCTCGCCGTCATCGGCCCGTACGGGGACAAGGACTTCTCCGGCGCGATCGCCTGAGCGGTATAAGGTTGACCCCGTGATCAGGGTAGGTGTGCTCGGCGCGCGAGGCCGCGTGGGCGTCGAAGTGTGCAGGGCGGTCGAGGCGGCCGCCGACATGGAGCTGGTGGCCGCGCTCGACAAGGACGACCCCATCGAGGGCCTCGACGGCGCGGAGGTGGTGGTCGACTTCACCCATCCCGACGTGGTCATGGGCAACCTGGAGTGGGCCATCGCGCACGGCGTGCACCCGGTGGTGGGCACCACCGGGTTCGACGCCGGGCGGCTCGACACCGTGCGCGGCTGGCTGGCCGCCTCCCCGGGCACCAACTGCCTCATCGCCCCCAACTTCGGCATCGCCGCCGTGCTCATGATGCACTTCGCCGCCCAGGCGGCGCGTCACTTCGAGTCGGTCGAGATCGTCGAGCTGCACCACCCCGGCAAGGCCGACGCCCCGTCGGGCACCGCCCGGCGCACCGCCGAGCTGGTGGCCGAGTCGCGCGCCAAGGCCGGGTCCCCCGCCATGCCCGACGCCACCACCACCGAGCTCGACGGCGCGCGCGGCGCCGACGTCGACGGGGTCAGGGTGCACGCGGTGCGCCTGGCCGGGCTGATCGCCCACCAGGAGGTGCTGCTCGGCGGCGACGGCGAGACGCTCACGATCCGCCACGACACCATGAGCCGCTCCGCGTTCGCCCCCGGCGTGCTGCTCGGCGTGCGCCGGGTGCGCGAGCTCCCTGGCCTCACCGTCGGCCTGGAGCCCCTGCTCGACCTCTAGACGGAGGCCGTGCCCGCCACCTCGGGACGAGGTCGCGGGCACGGGTGAAGGAGGGGTTCCCGGCTCCGCACAGCCGAGCCTACGATCATCACACTAATATTCGCGGGCGTCCGCGTCGGCAATCATGAGACCGTGTCGGCATGGTGCGATGGGCTGAATCCGCGGATCTTCCCGGCCTGACGGCTGTGGAGCTGGCCGCCGACGGGCTGTTCGAGCAGGTGGGCATCACGTTCCCGCCGGGCACGACGATGATCGAGGAGGTCACCGACCCCAGCCCGGTGCTGGTGGAGGGCGACCCGCCCGACGGTTTCGCCCTCGTCGGCCACGTCGACGGCAACCTCCACCTCGAACAGCTCGCCGTACGCCCCGAGCGGATGCGCCGGGGCATCGGCGGCCGGCTCGTCGCCGCCGTCCTCGACCACGCCCGCGCCACGGGCGCCCCCGCCGTGACGCTGACCACCTTCCGCGACGTGCCCTGGAACGCCCCCTGGTACGAGCGCCACGGCTTCCACGTCCTGCCCGCCGAGGACTGGGGCCCTGAGCTGCGCGCCCTGGTGGAGCACGAGCGCGCCCTGGGCATCGACGTGGCCCCCCGCGTCGTCATGAGCGCCATCCCCTGACAGCGGGGCCCCTGCCGTGACGGCGGGGTGCTTCTAGCGGTTGGCGGTGAGCCAGGCGACGGCGAAGTCCACGGCCGTCCTCAGCGGGAACAGCCGCGCGGTAGCGTCCCCCACCGGCCCGCGCCGCACCCGGCAGGCCCGCTCGAACGCGGCGCCCAGCGCGGCGAAGTCGCCCGCGTCGAGGTCCACGTCCTCGAACTCGCACCACTCCCGCCCCCGCCCGTCGTCCACCACCCCCCGGTACGACCGGCGCGGCGGATCGTCACGGAAACGGTACTCGGCCAGGTGGAAGGCCGTGCACCGGTCGTAGCCGACGCCGAGCAGCAGCACGAGCGCCCCGGCGTCGTACAGCCGGCCGAGCGGCGAACGCTCGCCGAGCAGGCAGTCACGCGCGTGACCGTCGATGACGGCGGCGGCGTGCGGCCCCACGGCGGCGAACGAGGTGTGCGGGTGCGCGCTGCGCCGGGCCCCGGGAAGCTGCCGGACGTGCTCGGGTATGCGCCCCATCAGCGCCGTCGGCGTCGTCGCCGGGTCGTACGCGGGCATGGCGGCCCGATGCCGGGCGACCTCCTCGGCGCTCATCCCGGCGACGAGGGCGCGATAGCAGGAGGAGGTGTCGGAGTTGGCCGGGGTCCCGGTGGGGACCACGAGCGTGCCGCCGGGACCCAGCAGGTCACGCAGCGCGGCGACGACGGCCGGAGCACCGCCGTGAACCCGGCCGATGGCACTGAGCGAGCAGTGCACCAGGACGACCTGTCCGGGCGCGACGCCCAGCGCCGCGAAAGCGTGCCTTAAATGGTGATAATTGGGCATCTAACACCTCATTCCTGCTCAATGGCGCTTTCTATACACGAGAGTCGAATAAATGATCTTTCGCAAGCAAATGGCCATATTTCGTGCTGGTGAGGCGTGCTTTCCGGGGTGAGAGACGGCTGACGGGTCCTGATCGCTCCCATATAATTCGACGGGCCGTACGCGGCCAAAATCCTGTATCCACTCCCCACTGAGGCGGGTCGTCGCCGTGGCAATCGCCTCCTGTGAGCCTAAGGTCAACTCCGGGAAAGAACGGGGTGAGGCGAGGGGATTGAGGAGTACGGGTGGGGCACGCGGCCGCCCGCGTCTGCCCAAGCGGCTGGAATTTCCGGTCGCCTGGACCAGCTCCGCCCTGTCCACGGTCGGCACCCGGACGCTCCACGTCGCCTATCCGCTCCTCGCCCTCGCGCAGACCGGCTCGCCCACCGCCGCCGGTTGGACCGGGTTCGCCCTGACCATTCCCATTCTGGTCTTCTACGTCCCGGGTGGCCTCGTCGTCGATCGCCTGTCACCACGGACGATCATGTTCGTCGCCGAGCTGGGCCGTTTCCTCACCGTGCTGTCGGTGCTGGCCTCGCTGGCGTTCGGCGAGCCCCACCTGGTGCATCTCATCCTGGCCGCCCTCCTGGAGGGCACGCTCTGGGTGATGTACAACCTCGCGGAGACGTCGCTCCTGCCGTCGCTGGTGGAGCCGGTGAAAGTACGCAGCGCGCTGGCCAAGAGCGAGGGGGCGGGGCATCTGGCCTCGCTGGCGGGCCGGCCGCTCGGCGGCTACCTGTTCGGGCTGGGGGCGATGGTCCCGTTCGTGCTGAACGCCGTCCTGTTCTTCCTCTCCTCGCTGCTGACGCTTCCGCTGCTGCGCCGCTCCGGCCCCCGGCCGCCCCGCGCGTCGCTGCTGCACGACCTGTCGGGAGGGTTCCGCGTGCTGCGCAGGCAGGTCTTCCTGCGGGGCGCGATCACGCTGGTGACGCTGACCAACCTGCTCGTCAACACGCTCGTGATGATCTTCATCGCGGGCTCCGAGGGCATGTCGCCGCTGACCATCGGGCTGGTGCTGGCCGTGGGCGGCGTGGGCGGGGCGCTGGGCGCCCTGCGGGCCCACTACAGGAAGCCGAGCGGCTCCACCCTGCTGGTCCACGCGTGGATCTGGGCCGGGGCGATGTTCCTGGCGATGGTCGGCGCGCTGCTGCAGGCGGTGCTGGGCACCACCTGGCAGTTGTGGCCGATCTTCTTCGCCCTCGCCTTCATCACCACCGGCTACGGCGGCGCGATGAGCAACGTGGCGATCAGGGTGACGGAGGTGGAGCACATCGCGCCCCGCGAGCTGGCACGGGTGATCGGCGTCTCCCGGCTGTCCTCCTACGGCGCCCTCTGCTTCGCCGCGCCGCTCGGCGGCCTGCTCGTCACCTGGTGCGGCATCGAGGGCGGGTCGATCGTGCTGTTCGTACTGATGCTGGTCCTGGCGCTCGCGGCGACCTACCTGCCGGGCGTGCGGAACTGGCTGACCCCACCCCTGCCGAGCAGGCTGTACGAGCAGCACACCCCCGCACAGGCCGTGTGACCGCTACACGCTGACGAGCCGCCTGGCGTCCTTCTCCATGTGGCCGGGCAGGGGCGGCGCCGAGGCGGAGATGGCCCGCCGCGCCAGGTCGGCCGCGGACGTGGCCTGCCCCGCCAGCTCCTTGACCTTGGCCGCGTAGAGCAGCAGCGGGCCGTGGTCGCCGACCTCGGCCAGCGCGTCGGCCATCTCCCGCTCGGCCTCGGCGAGGCTGTCGACCTGAGCCAGCGCGAGCGCGTGCGCCACCCGGGCGAACGGCCGGCGGAGCGGCCGGGCCCGCTCCAGGTCCCGCAGCGCGTCGCGGCCCCGGCCCATCCCGGCCAGGATCTGCCCCCGGCCGAGCAGCGCGTCGAGGTTGTTGCCCTCGCGGTCGAGCACGCCGTCGAGCACCCCGAGGGCCGCCTCGGGATGGCCGCCGTGCCACAGTGCCCAGGCCAGCTCGGTCTGGACGGCGAGGTCGGCGGGCAGGCGGATCATCGCCGCGCGCAGGTCGCGGACCGCCTCCTCGGGCGAGCCCTGAGCCAGCCGCAGCCGGCCGATGGCCGTGAGCAGCGGCCCGACGGCGGTCGCCACCCCGGCGCTCTCGAAGCCCTTGGCGGCCCTGCTGTAGCGGGAGACGGCGGCGGCCAGGTTGCCGCGCCGGTGGTCGACGTTGCCCAGCAGCGATTCGATCTCGGCGCGCAGCTCCAGCTCGTCGTCCTGGGAACGCGCCAGCGCCTCCTCGCCGCGTCTGGCGGCGAGGGCCAGGTCACCCTCCCGCAGGGCCCCCTCGGCGGCCCGCAGGCAGTCCTCGGGCGGTGACGGCGCCCTGGGAGGGGCGTGCACCGGCTGGACGTCCTGAGGGCGTGGCAACCGGTCGTAGGCGAGCTCGTACCAGCCCTCGCCCTTGTGCCGGCCGGCTCGCAGCAGGTGGCGCTTGACGAGCAGCTCGAACGCGGGCTCGCCGATCCCGGTGACCCCGGCCAGGCCCTGGCCGACCGCCCGCCCGCCCGCGGGCGAGGCGCCGAAGGTCAGCCGCAGCCAGGTGCGCAGCCCGTGCTCGTCGCCGTCGAACCGCTCGGCGGCCAGGTCGGCGATCAGCCGGTCGTAGTGGCGGGCGAGCACCGAGTCCGCGTCGCCGTGCCGGAGCACGTCGCGTACCGAGATCGTCCCGCCGTGCGGCGGCAGCGCCTTCCACAGCGCCTCGCAGACCACCTGGAGCTGGACCGGCTCCACGCCCTCCCCGTGGCGCGCGATGTCCGAACGGGCCCTGATGTCGGCCAGGTCGTTCACCAGTTGCTCGGCGGCGGCCTCGGACAGGGCGCGGCCGGTGCCGGCCATAGGCCGCGTGACCGCTTCCAGTGCGGCGTCGGGCCCGAGGGGCCCCAGCTCGTAGCGTGCCGCTGCGGAGCCGGCCAGCGCCCGCTCGTACGGTTCGACGTCGGCGAGGTGATCGGCGCGGACGGAGAGCAGGACGCGCAGGCCCGGATCGGCCTGGAGCGCCTCGGCGAGCTGGCCGAAGAACCAGTCGCGGTAGGGCTGGTCCCGCCCGTCGGCGGTGAACAGCTCCTCGGCCTGGTCGATGCTCACCATGGTGAGCGTGCGCTCCCCGTGGACGTCGCGCTTGACCGGACGGGACCGCAGGAACGCGCGGATTGTCAGACCGGCCAGCCGCGTGGGCGGCGCCATCGGCGACCACGACAGCAGAAGGGCCAGCACGTACGGATCGTGGTCGGGCAGCGCGGCCTGTGGATAGGCCGAGCCGTACGTGACCCGGCCGACCGGGAGCACGTCGGTCCGGTTGGGGCTGAGCAGCGGGATGACCCCGGCCTGGAGCAGGGACGTCTTGCCCGTGCCCGACGCGCCGTACAGGACCGTCAGCGGCCGGCTCTCCCAGAGCTCGCGGATGTCACGGGCTTCGCCGTCGCGTCCGAAAAAGGCGTGGTGATCCTCGGCGTGATAGGGGCGTAAACCTTTGTACGGTCCCGCCGCCCGCCGCGTTCTCATGCCGGAAGTCACCATGTCGATCCCATCCGCAGCCGCGTTTCACCGCACAGGTCCCCGGTGTAATGGTGCGCGATATCCTCGCACGTGCGGTCGGACCGGCACACCTGCCCGCGGGGACAAAGTGTTCTCCGGAACGCGGTTTACCGCCCCTCCGGGGAGGCGTGTCAGATCGAATTCGAGAATGCGGCGACCTGCTCCTTGTCGTCGCCCAGGCAGGAGGCCACCGCCGCACGCAGGGCCGCGCTCTCCAGGTCCTCCAGGTTGCGTAGCGACACGGAGGTGACGTCGATCAGCTGACCTGATCCGTACTGCCGGTCACGCATGTGCACTCCTCTGTTTCGGCCTGCCCGAATACCGATTGGCGCGATGGCAAGTTATGAGCGTGCGTGATACTTCTGATTATGATTCTGTGATAAGCGGGTCGAGTAATCAAGCTCTAGGATGAGCCATATGATTGCCCGGCGCGTCCGGGTGCGGAGCGGAGGATCGACGTGACGGAGAATTCGTACTCCATGGCGCAGGGACCGAAGGTCTGGGAAAAGGTGCCCAAACGGAATCCGAACTTCACCGGCCGCAACGATCTTCTGACCGCTCTTCGCAAGAGCATCAACACCGTCACCGCCGTCGTGGCGCAGCCGCAGGCCCTGCAGGGGCTCGGCGGCGTGGGCAAGACCCAGCTCGCGATCGAGTACGCGTGGCAGTACCGCGCCCACTACGAGTTCGTCTGGTGGATCTCCGCCGACCAGCCCGTGCTCGTGCCGTCCGCGCTCGCCGCGATGGGCCCGGCGCTCGGCCTGCCCCCGGCCACCGGGGTGGAGCAGGCGACCCAGGCGGTGCTGCGCACGCTGGAGAGCGGCACGCCGTACCGGAGCTGGCTGGTGATCTTCGACAACGCGGAGGAGCCGGAGTACATCAAGGACTTCATCCCGCGAGGTCCCGGCCACGTCCTCATCACCTCGCGCAACTCGCGCTGGAGCGACCACGAGCCGACCATCCAGGTGGACGTCTTCGAGCGCCAGGAGAGCGTCGACTTCCTGCGCAAGCGTCTCAGGGGCACGGTCGGGGAGGCGGACGCGGACCTGATCGCCGAGAAGCTCGGCGACCTCCCGCTTGCGCTGGAGCAGGCGGGCGCCCTGCTGGCCAGGACGCTCATGCCGGTGGAGGAGTACGTGGCGCTGCTGGACGAGCAGACCAGCCGGCTGCTCAGCCTGGAGAAGGCGCCGATGTACCCGCAGTCGATGACGGCCGCCTGGCAGTTGTCGGTGTCGCAGCTGGAGGACCGGGTGCCCGAGGCGGTCGAGGTGCTGCGCTGCTGCGCGTTCTTCGGCCCTGAGCCCATCCCGCGCGACGTCTTCCGGCGCGGCGGCAACCGGTCGGTCGGCCCGCGGCTGGCGCCCATCCTGTCGGACCCGATCCTGCTGGCCAGCGCCCTGAGCAACCTCGAACGCTACGCGCTCGTCAAGGCCGAGCCCAACACCCGCACCCTCCAGGTCCACCGGCTGAACCAGGCGCTGCTGCGTGACGAGACGCCGGAGAAGGAACGCGGCGAGTTCCGCCACGAGGTGCACCTGCTCCTGGCCGGCAGCGCGCCGGACAACCCGGACGACACGAGCAAGTGGGCCAGTTTCGAGGAGCTGGCCGCGCACCTGCGGCCCTCCGGGCTGATCGACTGCGTGGATCCCGGGGTGCGCAAGTTCGCCCTCGACCTGGTGCGCTACATGTACGTGCGCGGCAGCTACACCCAGGCCCAGGCGCTGCTCGACGAGTACATCGAGAAGTGGACCGAGAAGAGCGGGGCTCGCCATCCCAACGTGCTGTCGGCCCGCGTCCACCTCGGCAACGTCTACCGGGCGCTGGCCCTCTACGACAAGGCCTACGACCTCGACTCGGTGACCTGGGAGCTGATGCGGGAGTCCCTGCGCCACGACCACGCCGACACGATCTGGGCCACCAGCAGCTACGCCGCCACCCTGCGGGGCCGCGGCGAGTTCAGCCGGGCGCGGGAGGTCGACCAGGAGGCGGTGGAGGCCTACGAGCGGCTGCACGGCGAGGACGACATCCTGACGCTGCGCTCCCGCAACAACCTGGCCGTCGACTACGCGCTCACCAGCGACTACGACCAGGCGCGCGAGATCCTGCAGAAGGTCTACCGGAAGGTGAGCGTCGAGGAGAACATGGGCAGCCGGTTCTTCCTGCAGATCTGGAGCAACCTCAACCGGGCCGTGCGGTTGAGCGGGCGGTTCCAGGCGGCTGCCGACATGGGCGAGGACCTGCACACCTACGGCGGCACCCACCTCGGCGAGGACCATCCCAACACGCTGCTGGCGGCCAAGGACTACGCGATCTCGCTGCGCAGGACGGGACAGGTGGGCGAGGCCGTGGAGCTCATGCGTGACACCTACAAGCGCCTGCAGCGGCTGTACGGCGACCGGCACGGCGACACGATGGCGGCGGCGCTGGGCCTGTCCAACGCGTTGCGCGCCGCGGGCGAGCTCGAGGCGGCCGGGCAACTGGCCGAGGAGGCTCTGCTCTACTATCCGTCGGTGTTCGGCGACGACCATCCCTTCACCCACGCCGTACGGATCAACCAGGCTCTGCTCCTGCGGCTGAGCGGCGACGTGGCCACGGCGCGGCAGATGAACCAGCGCGCGCTGGCCGGTCTCACCGAGCGGGTCGGCCGCGCGCACGACTACACCGTCTCCTGCGCCGTCAACCTGCAGAACGACCTGGCCGCGCTCGGCGAGCACGACAGGGCCCGGCAGCTCGGCGAGGAGAACTACCGGGCGATCCGGACACACTTCAGCGAGGATCACTACCTGAGCATGATCTGCGCCGCCAACCTGAGCATCGACCTGCGCGAGACGGGGGCGGCGGAAGAGGCCGACCGGCTGCACGCCGAGACGATGAAGCGCTTCGCCCTGCACATGGGGCAGGATCATCCCGACAGCCTGGCGGCGGCCTCCGGCCTGCGCATCGACACGGACTTCGACCCGCCGCCCCTCTGACCCGCCGCCCGTCCGACCCCGGCGTCTCAGCGGAGGCGGGTCTGCCGGCGGTGGCGTTCGGAGAGCAGGCCCGCGCGGGCGGCCGCGGCCGGGGTGACCGGCTCGGCCCGCCAGCGGCCGAGCAGGCCGCGCAGCTCGCCGACGAGCTCCTCCCCGGCCGGGGTCAGGCCGCCGCTGCCGAGCAGCGTCGCGCAGACCTGGTAGGAGGCCTCACGCCAGCGGGCGAACTCCACCTGGGCCCGCGGGCCGATCCCGGCGTCGGCGGCGTGCACCCGCCAGAACCCGGCTACGGCGGCGTGCGCGTACGCGCCGTGCAGCAGGCCGAACAGCGGACGCGGATCCGGGCGCCAGGGCGCGTAGTAGCGGCGGCCGTCGTCGGGACGGACCAGCTCCACCACCTCGCTCAGCGCGTTCAGCTTGGCGTGCTGCAACTCGTGCGCCAGCGTGACGGCCATGCCGATCCCGTCGAGCGGGTCGGACAGCGCGATCGCGCCGAAGGCGTCGCGCGCGGAGGCGCTGTGCTGGTCGCGCTCGCCCGCCAGCACGGGGGTGAGGACCGAGACGGCGGCTCCGAGTTCCGCCGCGACCGCCGGGTGCCGGCCCGTGAGCACCTCCCAGGCGCCGCGCGCGCAGGCGAACCACCGTTCCCGCCGCTCGTCCGTCAGCCGCCCGTCGACGTCGTCGCCCGGCCAGCGGCACGGGTCCAGGTCGTCGATCGTCAGCGACAGGCCGGGGGTCCCCGGCACCTGGTGCAGCACCTGCCAGCCGGGACCGTCACGTACCGGCGAGATGTCGATCTTGTGCCTGCCGGCCCGCAGCTCGGCGCCGCCGGACGCCGGCTCCACGGCCACCTCCGTGACCTCGGGCAGGCCGCCGGGCAGCGTCACCAGGCCCAGCGTGGGCAGCATGAGCATGCCGTCGGACGCCGGGACGCGCAGGCGGCACGGCGCGCCCGCCCGCACGGCCGCCGCGAGCGCGAGCGCCGCCAGTTCGCCGGGGGACCCGCCGGGCAGCGCCCGGCAGGTGCGCAGCAGCCACGCGCCGGTCACCGGATAGCGCAGGCAGCGGTCGACCTGCTCGGGGAAGCGCTCCTCCAGCTCCGACAGCGTCTCGTAGGCCGCCGACACCAGTGCCGCGTCGCGGTGGCCGATCCGGCGGGTCTCGTCCACGAGGAAGCGCGCCAGCAGGCGGTGCTTGCTCGCCTGGGCGGCGCACAACTCCGCGACCGCCGCCGCTCCGCCCGTGCCCGTCCCCGTGGCGAGCGTCGCGAACGCCGCGGCCGAGATCCGATGGCCTGCCGCGCTCACCCGGCTCCTCTCAGGCGCGCCATGTCCCGCTCGCACCGGGCCGAGATGTGGCTGATCAACCGGTACAGGTCCGGGCAGTAGACGGAAGGCTCGGCGAACCCGGTGGCCGGGCTGTAGCGGTGCGCGTACTGGCCGCCGCCGCAGACGTTCACGAGGTCGCAGGCGCGGCAGGTGCCGGACAGCGCCAGCTCGCCGATCTGCCGGGCCACGATCGGCGGCTGCAGGAGCGCCTTGTCCAGCGGGTCGGTGAGCACGTGCAGGCTGGTGGCCGTGGCGCCCTCGAAGGCGCTCTTCAGGATGTCCGACTGTTCGATGCCGCCGTTCGTCTCGATCACCACCATGCGCACCGGCGACAGGCCCACCGCCTCCGCACGCGAGGCCCCGCCCATCAGCAGCCGCATGATCTCCCGGAACAGGCGGATCTCCGTCTGCAGGACCGGGCTGTCGTACCAGCGGTCGAAGATCGGGATCAGCCAGTCGGCGTACGGTGTCGCCGGCGAGCCCGGGATGCGGAACGGCGGCGGGGTGGCCCAGTTGCCGTGCGGCAGCAGGAAGTCGACCGCCGGCGGGTCGAACTCCAGCAGCGCCTCATAGGTGCGCAGCGGGTCGTTGCGGACATCGATCGTGCACAGGATGCCGTTGAACAGGTGGTGGTAGGGGCCCGAGGTCAGCCTGCGCAGCGACTCGCTGACCAGCGCGTGACTGCCGCGCCCGTCGGCGAAGCGCCGGTGCCGGTCCTGCCCCTCGGCGTCGCCGTCGAGGCTCACGCCGACGTGCACCTCCAGCGAGTCGAACAGCTCCAGGAAGGCCGGGCCGAGCCGGACGCCGTTGGTCTGGACGGTGACGTTGACCCGGGTGCCGGTGCCCACCGCGCCGCGGACGCCCAGGACCAGGCGGGAGATGAGGTCGGGGCCTGCCAGCAGGGGTTCGCCGCCGTGCAGGATGACGTCGATCTCCGGGAGGTCGTAGCGGGCGGTGTGCTCGCCGATCCGCTCGATCGCGCGGTCGGCGATGGCGTCGGACATGCGCCGGGGCTGGCCGCGCCAGCTCTGGTCGGCCATCTCGTACACGTAGCAGTGGCGGCAGGCCAGATCGCAGCGGCTGTGGATCTTCAGGATGAACTGCTGAAAGGCCAGCGGGGTCCAGCCGCCGGCCAGCAGTGCGTCAACGTCGAGGAATTCCGGGAACCTCCGCGTGAGCAGTGGCTCCGAATCAGGCCTTCCCAGCAACGGCTACCTCATTATGCGTCGTGCACGCCATTGTGCCCTTCTGACAAGGACTTCCGCTTTCGCGGATTGTGCGCTACGCCCCTCCCTATCTCTCACGACAGGGAAGACAAGTCAAGATTTGGGCCGGTTGGAAGTCATTTCTTCCTGGTGGTAGAGCAATTCCTCGAAGAATAGGTACAGGCCGTCGATTTCGGCGACGAGCGGAAGCCAGTCGTAGGTGCCGAGCCCGTCGGGCTCCAGGGGCGACAGAAGATGCGCCGCCGCTCTCAGCTCGTTGCGCGGGATCTCGATCGGCACGCTGCCGGGCGGCCCGCCGCGCGCCCTGGCCAGCGGGTGCCCGGGGCCGCGTACGCCCAGCGCGGCCAGCACCAGCTCCGCCGGATGCCGGGAGATCGCGCCGTCGGCCAGGTCGGGCGCGCCCGGGTTGGCCAGCGCCACCAGCACGCGCAGCTCGGGAGGCAGGTCGCGCAGCACCCGCGGCGGCCGGTCCACCTCGCTGTGCCGCTGGGCACGCGCCAGGAGCAGCAGCACCTCGGGGGTCTGCTCGCGCAGCCCGCGCTGCACCTCCGGCACGCAGTCCGCGGGGGAGCGTTCGGTCACCGCCATCCGGTGGCCGATGGCCTGCCGGACGAGGGCGAGCGGTTCGCCCAGCATGGCCGCCGCCAGCCGCCGGTAGTTGTCGTCCGGGTCCTCGGTGAGCGCGTAGGCGTAGCGGCAGACGGGATCGGCGGAGCGCGGGTCCGCGTACCGCCGCAGCTCCCGGGCGACCAGGTCGAGCTCGCGCCTGGACTCCAGCGGCACGGCGGCGAGACGGATGCGCGAGGTGATCAACCGGCTCCCGTGGTAGGCGGCCACGGCCGCCGCGACGAGCGCCGCCCCCAGACCGGCCCCGAGCAGGCCGGGGTGTTGCGACGCGGTTGCGAGCGTCACGAAAACCAGCGCCACGGCCGCCGTCAAGGCCACGGCCAGCCATCTGATCCGGTTCAGCCGCACCAGCACGACCGCGTCGCGGATCTTGCGGAACTCCTCCCAGTCGGACGTCGCGCGCCTCCGTCTGGCCTCGGCGATCGCCGCCGCCAGCTCCGCCCGCCTGGCCGGCCAGCCGGACGCCGGCTTCTCCTCGCCGCGTTCGAGCCGATCGGCCACCTCGGCCAGGCTCCGCTGCAGAGTGACGGCCTCCTCGCGGCGTACGGAGTTCAGCTGCTCCAGCGAGGCCGTCAGCGCTCGCAGGGTCTCGTCGAGCTCACCGGGATCCCGTACGGGCTGCTCGTCGCCGGCGAGCACGTGGCCGATCTCCGCCAGGACCGCGTCCAGCCCGCGCGAGAACACGGCCGAGCCGTCGGCCACCAGCACCCGGTGCACGGCCTTGCGCAGGTGGTCCAGCACGGCGGGGCTGACGTAGCCGGTGACGACGAGCGCGGTGAAGACGGGGTTGCCGCCCGACCTGGCCTTCCTGCTCAGGCGGACCAGCTCGGTCGCGCGCGCCGCCTCGTCGTCGAAGAAGATGGCCTCGCTCAGCCTGATCACGGCGCGGGGAGCACGCCCACCGGGGAAGCAGAACTCGGTCGTCCCGCCGTCGGTCCTGCCGCGTTCCGCCGTCAGCCCGACGGCCAGCAGCTTCGCCTCCACGAGCATCTCCAGCCCCGGGAGGTCGGGTGAGCGGCCGTGCCGGGCCGCCGCGGCGTCGACCGCCGTGGCGCCGACGGCCGCGCCGGGCTCGGCGTCCTCGAAGCTCGCCCAGCTCAGCTGCAGCAATAGGCGGACGTTGCCGCCGCTGTGGCGCAGCAGCGCCAGCAGGCCGGAGTCGGTGAACGGCCGGATGTCCGGCGCCGGGGTCGCGAGATACGCCGACAGCACCAGCCTGGCCTCGTCCGGGGTGAGCGGCAGCAGCCGCACGGCGCCGGCGCCGATCCGCTGGCGGAAGTCGGGCGGCACGCAGTCCCAGCCCGCCTCGCTGGTCACCAGGAGCAGCATCCCGCCGGCCCGGGGGATCGCCTCGACCAGGCTCTGCAGGAGGCCCACGTTTGCCGGGATCGGGTCGCCTTCCTCCAGGAGGAACTTCTCGCACTGGTCCAGGACCACCATGAACGGGCGGCCGCTCCCGGTCATCAGCGCCGTCAGCAACTGCACGCCGTAGCGGCACATCACCGGGTCGTCGAGCTGCCCGCGCACCCCGATGGCCAGGGCCGCCTCCGTGCTGATCGGCCTGCCGCACAGCCAGTCGTAGGCGGCCTCGGAGAAGCCGGGATTGGCCAGGAACGACAGCGCCCGCTGGAACTCGGCCCCGTTGCCCGCGACCGCGGAGATCTCCTTGGCCTGCTCCTCCAGCACCTGCCCGGACGGGACCAGATCCGGGTCGCCGGCCCGGGCCACCAGGTCCTCCCACACCCGGTCAAGGTAGCGCTCGTTCAGATCCGTCAGCAGCGTCTGCGGAAGCTGCGACACCAGCCGGCGGTAGGCGGCGACGAAGTCGTCCTCCTGGAACCGCAGGTAGAGCTGGACCGCCTCGGGAGCCTCCCGTCCGGCCTGCGCCATCATGTGCCGGGCGGCGTGCGTCTTGCCCACCCCGTGCGCCCCGTACAGGCAGCCGAGGCCGCCCTCGCCGGCGGCCCCGCCGCGGAAGGCGCGCAGGTACTCGCCGGACAGACGGACCGCGCCGCGCACGCCGGGCAGCAGCGCGGTCGGGGTGTGCCGCGCCCAGTCGTCACGGAAGTCGCGTCGTGAGGTCTCCTCCGCGCTGGAGGTGCCGCGCGCGGGGAACGGGTTCCTCGTGGGGTGACCGGCCATGGGAGCCTCCTAGCCCGCGTTCCATTTCTCGCCCTGCCACATCCTGAGCCGCAACCAGCTCTCGCTCATGTGCAGCCCCTCGGTGGGCCAGGGATCGTCCTTGTCGTACTCGCTGAGCCGGAAGTCGAGCAGCAGCTGCAGGTGCCGCATGGCCTGGCCGATCGTGTACGGGCGTCCGCTGAAGGCGCTCTTGACGCCCTCCGGCTGGAAGGGAGAGGGCGGCCGGCCGTTCCAGCGGCCCGTGGCCAGCTCGCAGATCTGCTCCGGGGTCAGCGTGCCGAGGTCGACGACATGGCCGGCGAACTGCTCCCGGTCCGCCTTGGTGAGCTGGACGGTGTTGGCGTGGTCGTACGTCTCGACAGTGAACACGACGACGCAGGCCGTGTCCTCGAAGACCCGGGTCGCCAGGGTGATCAGCTTCTTGGTGGACACGTCCTCGTAGCAGACCCCGAAGCCCGCCTCGCGGCCCGCGAACGTGGCGCCGATCGAACCGGCGATGTCCTGGAGGTCGTAGTCGTCCATCCGGTCGGCGGTGGTGCGCCGGCTCAGCTCGGTGAAGCGGGCGCGCAGGTCGGGCGGGACGCTGATGGCTGCGGCGTTCATCCTATTGCGCAGCGAGAGCAGGGTGGAGCACATCATGGCGTAGGCGTCGTGCGTCATGTCGGTGCGCCCGGCGCGGTGGGTGACGAACGTGTGACCGGGGCCCGTCGAGGTGGCCTTCCGATACAGGTGCATGATGTGGTTGGCCAGCGAGGTCCGCCCGCTCTTGCCGACCCCGGTGATGAGGAAGAAGGCCGGGCGCCCGGCGTCGGCGGCCTCCCGCACGGCCGTCTCGATCGCGGGCAGCTGGATGAACCCGGCCAGCGGCAGCAACAGCTCGTGGTCGGCGTCCAGACTGACGGCGTCCAGCGGGCGGCAGACGTACGGGTTGCCGGACCGGAGGCCGTACAGCTCATAGCGGACCTCGCCGATGTCCATGCCTCAGCCGCCGATCATCGTGAGGTAGGCCGGCAGGTCGGCGGCCGACGCCTCGAAGGCGGAGCCGGTGAACAGGTGCGGGTAGAAGTCGTGCTTGCCGTGGTAGGCCCTGGCCAGGTGCTGGATCTGGTCGGCCCGGCCGCGGAAGCGGGTCTGGAAGCCCTGGGCGACGTCGAGGACGAGCCGGTCCTGGTGGACGAGTTCGAGCGCGACGAGGAGGTCGGGGTGGCGGACGACGTCGGCGAACAGGTCGGGGCTCTGCACGCGGAGCACGACGAGGCGGACGATGAGGTCGGTGTGGAGGGCGGCGAGGCCGGGGGTGGCCTCGATGACCGCCTCGGTCACGCGCAGGAGGTTGAGCACCCGTTTGATCTTGCGGGGGTTCGGGGTGACGATCTTCTCCAGGGTGGCGGCGTGCCTGGCGGCGAGGGCGCCGGGGCCTGAGGCGTGGATGAAGCGGCCGACCTCGGCGGGGCCGAGCGGGTAGAGGTGCAGCGGGAGCTGGATCATCTTGTCGAGGTAGTCGTCGCCGATGGCGGCGTGGTCGGCCTCGGGGAAGCCGAACGGTTGATACTTGACCGAGATGCCGCGGTTGACGACGTCCTTGGCCAGGGCGATCAGGACGAAGACGTGTTTGAGGTCGAGGAAGAGCTTGATGGACTCCAGCACGTCGATGATCTGGTCGGGTTCGCAGCGGTCGAGGTCGTCGACGAAGAACACGATCTTCTTGCCCTGGGCGGCGAGGCGGTCGGCCTCCTCCTGGAGCAGTCCGCGCAGGCGGCCGGTCTGGCTGTCGACGCGGCCGCGCATCTCGGCGTACTGCCGGGCCAGGTTGCCGATCTTCTCGACGCTGACCGAGGTCAGGCTGAGTTTCTTCAGCATCTCGTCGGCGGCGAGGTTGAGCATGATGAGGCCGAGGCGTTTGACGGTGCCGGCGAAGCGGCGGGCGGGGTCCTTGTCGAGTTCGTCGTGCAGCGCGTTGAGGAGGGGGAGCAGCATCTCGGGCTCGCGCCGGTGGACCCAGGGGTTGAAGTGCACCCGGACGAAGGCGTCGCCGTGCCGGTCGAGCAGCCGTTCGTTCACCATGTCGAGCAGGGTGGATTTCCCGCTGCCCCACGCGCCGTAAACACCGATCGTAAAGGGTGTTTCCGTCTGGGGATTGGTGATGACCGAAACGAGCGGGTCGACGTAACGCCGAAACTGGAGAAGGTCGCCGCGCCAATTGGCGGGAGCGTCCGAGAGCATTGCGATATCGGGCATTGTCCCTCCAGAAACGAGGATGCATCGTTCCGGAGGCCCAATACCGCGTGTTATCGAACTGTGATCGCTTCCTGGATCTCCTGGATCGAGGGGTTCACGAGGGCGGAGCCGTCCGGGAGCACGACGGTGGGGATGAGCCAGGAGCCGCCGCCCAGCTCGGTGATCAGCTCGATGGCGCCGGGCGTCGCGTCCACGTCGACCTCGGCGTAGGGGATGCCGGCCCGGCCGAGCTGTCCCTTGAGGCGCTGGCAGTGGCCGCACCAGGGGGCGCTGTAGACGGTGATCATGTATTCCCCATTCGAACGGTGGGTTTGACCCGCGGGCGAGGCAGCGAATACTCTCATGTGCCAATTGGATGTTACCGGTAGACACTGCAGCTAGGCGGGTTGACCGGACACGTGAAAGTAGGGTCCACCGGTGACCGAACTCCCCCTCTCCCGGCGCTCTCTGTTGCGGGCGGCCGCCCTCGTGGGCGGTCTCGCGGCCCTGGCCGCCTGCGGCAGCGACGACGCCCCCGGCGGCGCCGAGCCGCAGCGGCAGAGTCAGGACGTGCTGCGCGTCGCGCTGCCGTCGTCCATCGGCTCGCTCGACGCCGCCAAGGAGTCGGGCATCATGAACTACGTCGTCGCCCTGCTCGTCCAGGAGGCCCTGGTCGGCGTCGGCCGCGACGGCAGCCTCCAGCCCTCCCTGGCCGAATCCTGGACCAGGAAGGACGCCACCACCTACGTCTACACACTGCGCAAGGGCGTGACGTTCTCCGACGGCAGCCCGATGACCGCCGCCGACGTCCTGGCCAGCCTCGACCTGCACGCCAAGAAGGGCTCCACCAGCGGCTTCGCCTACGCCTACGCGGGCGTCGAGACGATCGAGGCCACCGGCGACGCCGAGATCACCATCAGGCTCAAGAACCCCGACGCGTCGTTCGCCTGGACGCCCTCGCCCGGCACGCTCCTGGTGACGAGCGAGAAGTTCATCCAGGCCACCGGCGAGCGCATCGGCACCCCCGAGGGCAAACTGCTCGGCACCGGCCCGTACAAGGTGGCCGAGTTCGCCCCCGACTCCCACGTGACGCTGGAGCGCAACGACGGCTGGTGGGGCGGCAAGGCGCCGTTCCGGCAGATCAGGATCGACTTCATCCCCGAGGAGTCGACCCGGCTGCTCGCCATGCGCGGCGCCGAGCTCGACGTCGCGCTCAACGTGCCCGCCGAGCAGATCGACCAGTGGAAGACGATCTCCGGCGTCGAGCTCAGGACGGCCGCCGACCGCTCCCTCGTCACGCTCGCCTTCAACACCGCCAAGGCGCCGTGGGACGACATCCACGTCCGCAAGGCCGTCGCCCACGCCATCGACCGCGAGGGCGTCGTCAGGAGCGTGCTGCGCGGCCACGCCCAGGTCGCCGCCACCATCCCCGACCCGGCCCAGTGGGGCGGCGTGCTGCCGCCCGACGAGGTGACCGCCCTGTACGCGAGCATCCCCCAGTACGGGTTCGACCTGGCTGCGGCCAAGGCCGAGCTGGCGCGGTCGGCCACCCCGCAGGGCTTCACCGACGTGCTCTCCTACCCCAGCAGCGGCCCCCAGCTCGGCCGCGCCGCCCTCACCCTGGCGCAGAACCTCAAGAGCCTCGGCATCACGCTGGAGGTCAAGGAGGTGCCGCTGGAGCAGTGGATCGCCGACCTCGGCAAGCACGCCTCCGGCATCTACCTCGGCTGGTACTTCGCCACCACCGGCGACCCCGCCGAGTACGCCCAGCAGCTCCTGCACCGCTCGGCCCGAGGCGAGAACGGCACCAACATCGCCGAGTACGACGACGCCGAGGTGAGCAGGCTCCTGGACGAGGCCAAGGCGAGCACCGACGACGCCGCCCGGGGCAAGCTGCTCGGCCAGGCCCTGGTCAAGGCCGCCGCCGACGTCCCGTACCAGCCGCTGTGGTGGGGCGAGGCCGCGACCGCGTTCGGCCCGGCCGTCACCACCGGGGAGTTCGGCCCGTACTTCTTCGTCGGCCCGTGGGCCGCCAACGTGACCGCCCGCTGATGGGGCCGCTCGACGTCCACCGGGAGCTGGCCGGGCTGCGCTACCCGGAGTCGGTGGCGCTGCACCCGGACGGCGACCGCGTGGCCTGCGTGCTGGGGACGCGCGCGTACGTGCTGGCCCTCGACGGCGAGCGGCGGCCGGTGCCCGGCGGCGAGCCGCAGGCGCTGACCCGCTGGCTGCCCGACGGACGGCTGCTGCTCGCGGCCGGCGGCGACCGGATCGAGGTCAGGCACGGCACCACGCTGGAGCCGCTCTGGCAGGCCCGCGTCACCGGCGAGATCGAGGACCTGATCCCCGGCGGCGACGGCACCGTGCTCGTCCGCCTGGCCGATCCCGGCAGCGAGCGCGACGGCAGCCACCTCGGCCTGCGCGTGCCCGACCCGGGCGACCCGTTCGTGCGGGTGCCGGGCGGGCGGCTGCGGCGGCTGGTCCGGTTCCGTGTCGGCGACGCCACGCCCCGGCCGCTGCCGGCGCCCACGGTGTGGGACGCCGACTGGCGCGACGGCCGCGCGCTCGCGGTCACCTCCGCCGACGAGACCCCGGCGGGCTACTACCGCCCCCGCCTCGACCTGATCGACGACACCGGCCTTCGCACCCTGCACCGCACCGCGTGGCAGCTCAGCAGGCCCAGGCTGGCCCCGGGCGGGCGCGCCGCCGTCGTGGTCGAGGGCCTGTCGATCGTCTCGGGGCGCGTCCTGTACGTGGACCTGGACGGCGGCGGCGTGAGTCGTCTGGGCGAGATCGACGACGTGACCGACCTCGGCTGGCTGGACGAGCGGACGCTCTGGTTCACCGGCTGGGACGGCACCGGCGTGCACGGCGGCGTGCTCGACACCGGCGGCCGGGTGATCCACCGCTGGACCGTCCGGGGCACGATCGGCGGGCGCGACGGCCAGCCGTCCCTGTCGCCCGACCGGTCCGGCACGCTGGTGGCGGCCTGCTGGGAGAGCCCCGGGCAGCCGCCCGAGGTCGCCGTCGCCGCGCTGGCCGACGGCGACTGGAAGCCGGTCACCGCGCTCAACGTCGAGCTGGCCCGGCTCGCGGTGAGCCAGGAGGAGATCACCTGGCCCGGCCACGACGGCCTGCCCGTCTCCGGCCTGCTGCTCACCACGCCGGGCGGCGGGCCCCGGCCGCTGGTCGTCATCGCGCACGGCGGGCCCACCTGGCTGTGGTCCAGCTCGTTCGCGCCGGCCGAGTCCAACCAGCTCGCCGTGCCGCTCGCGCACGCCGGAGCGGCCGTGCTGCTGCCCAACCCGCGCGGCAGCAGCGGGCGCGGCCAGGACTACGCCCGCGCCGTCATCGGCCGGTTCGGCGAGGCGGACCTGGCCGACGTGCTCGCCGGGGTCGACCACCTGACCTCGACCGGCGTCGCCGACCCCGACCGGATGGCGATCATGGGCCTGAGCTACGGCGGCTACCTCACCGCCTGGGCGGTCACCCGGACCCGGCGCTTCCGCGCGGCGGTCGTGCTGTCGGGCGTGAGCGACTGGCTGAGCTTCTCCACCGGCAGCAACCTGGGCGGCGGCTTCGACCCGCTCTACCACGCGGGCGCCGACCCGGCCACACCCGAGGGCCGCGAGTTCCTGGCCGCCCGCTCGCCCGTCCATCACGCCGCGAACGTCACCACCCCGACGCTCGTCCTGCACGGCGATCAGGACCGGACCACCCCCGTCGGCCAGGCCGAACAGCTCTATCGCGCCTGGTCGGTGGCCGGAGTGAGCACCCAGCTCGTCGTCTACCCTCGGGAGGGTCACGAGCTGGTGGAAGACGCGCACCGCGCGGACGCGGCCGAGCGCGTGATCGGCTGGCTGACCGGGGGCGGGGTGTTGTGATGGGGTGGGGCCGCTTCGCCCTGCGCAGGCTCGCGGGCACCGCCGTCGTGGTGCTGCTCCTGTCGGCGGGGGTGTTCGGGCTGCTCTACCTCGCGCCGGGCTCCGTCCAGCAGACGCTGCTCGGCACCCGGCCCGCCACCGCCGAGACCATCGCCGCGATCCAGGCCCGCTACCACCTCGGCGACCCCGTCACCGTGCAGTACCTGCGCTGGTTCGGCGACGTGCTGCGCGGCGACCTCGGCACCTCCATCAGGACCGGCGCCCCCGTCTCCGGCATGCTCGCCGACCGGGTGCCGCTCACGCTCGCCCTCACCGCCTACGGCACGCTGCTGGCCGCGCTCGCCGGCATCCCGCTCGGCGTGCTCGGCGCGCTGCGGCGCGGCCGGGCCGCCGACCGGCTCGTGGTGACGGCCGGCGTCGCCGGGCTGAGCGCGCCGCCGTTCGCCGTCGGGCTGCTGCTGCTCGTCGTGTTCGCCGGGTGGCTGGGCTGGTTCCCCGGCTACGGCACCGGCGAAGGGCTCGCCGACCAGCTCTGGCACCTCACGCTGCCGGCCGCCGCGCTGGCCGTCGGGGCCGTCGGCATGCTGGTGCGCTTCAGCCGCGCCGCGCTCGTCCGCGAGCTCGACCAGGACTACGTCGTCTTCGCCCGCGCCCGCGGGCTGGCCGCGCCCGTCGTGCTCGGCTACGCGCTGCGCAACTCGCTCGTGCCGATGCTCACCGCCGCCGGGCTCGTCGTCACCGGCATGCTGGCCGGCACCGTGCTCGTGGAGGTCGTCTTCGCGCTGCCCGGCCTCGGATCGCTGCTCGTCGACTCGGTCACGTTCAAGGACGTGCCCGTCGTGCAGGCGCTCGCGCTCCTGCTCACCCTGCTGATCGCCGCCGTCAACCTGCTCGTCGACATCGGGTACGCGCTCGCCGACCCCCGCGTACGGCTCGGCGGAGGCGCGTCGTGAAGCGGACCCCGGTCAGCGTGTGGGCCGCCCTGGCCGTGCTCGCCGCCGTCACCGCCGCCGCCGCGTTCGCGCCCTGGCTCGTGCCCGGCGCCACCGACCAGGATTTGATGACCGGCATCACCGGCCCCGGCCCCGGCCACCCGCTCGGCACCGACGACCTCGGCCGCGACGTGCTCGACCTGCTCATCGCCGGGGCGCGCACGGCCGTGCCCGGCGCGTTCGCCGTCGCCGCCGGGTCGATGCTCATCGGCAACCTGATCGGGCTGGCCGCCGGCTACTTCGGCGGCTGGGCCGACACCCTGGCCATGCGCTGGGCCGACCTGATGTTCTCGCTGCCCGCGCTGCTCGTCGCCATCGTCGTCGCCGGAGTGCTCGGCGGCGGCTACGGCCTGGCCATCGCGGTGCTCGTCGTCCTGTTCGCGCCCACCGACACCCGGGTGGTGCGCGGCGCCGTGCTGGAACAGCGCCACCGGCCCTACATCGAGGCCGCCGTGCTCAAGAACCTGTCCGCCTGGCGCATCATGACCCGCCACATCTGGCCCAACATCGCCTCCGTCGCCCTGGCCAACGCCTTCCTCAACTTCGCCTACGCCCTGGTGTCGCTGTCGTCGCTGTCCTTCCTCGGCCTCGGCGTGGCCGCCGGGTCGCCCGACTGGGGGCGCACGCTGGCCGACAACCGCACCCAGCTCCTGGCCAACCCGTGGGCCGTCATCGCCCCCGGCCTGGCCGTCATCGCCACCGCCGCCGCGCTCAACATCGTGGGCGACTGGCTGCACGAGCGCGTCGACCGGCGCGGAAGGGCACGCTGACATGCTGCGCGTCGAGGGATTGTCGGTACGCCAGCCCGCCACCGGCCGGACCCTGCTCTCCGAGGTGACCTTCGACGTCGCGCCGGGAGAGTCGGTGGCGATCGTGGGCGAGTCCGGATCGGGCAAGTCGCTCACCGCGCGGGCCGTGCTCGGCCTGCTGCCCGCCGGGCTGGCGGCGTCCGGGCTGGTGGAGGTCGGCGGGCGGCGCGTCGACGACGACCCGCGCGCCCAGCGGCGGCAGCGCGGCTCCACCGTCTCCCTGCTCATGCAGGACCCGTTCACGCTGCTCAACCCGCTGCGCAAGGCCGGCAAGCAGATCGCCGACGGGCTGCCGCGCGGCGCCGACCCGAAGACCGAGGTGCCCCGGCTGCTGGCCGAGGTGGGGCTGCCCGCCGACGTGGCCGGGCGCTACCCGTTCCAGCTCTCCGGCGGCATGCGCCAGCGCGTCGGCCTGGCGGCCGCGCTCGCCGCCGCGCCCCGCGTGCTGCTCGCCGACGAGCCGACCACCGCTCTGGACGCCACCACGCAGCGGGAGGTGCTGGCCCTCATCCGGCGCGTGCAGCGGGAGCGGGACATGACTTTCCTGCTCATCACGCACGACCTGCGGCTGGCGTTCAGCATGTGCGACCGCGTCGTGGTCATGTACGCCGGGCGCGTCATGGAGGTGGGCCGGGCCGCCGACCTGCGGCGCGAGCAGCGCCACCCCTACACGCGGGCGCTGCTGGCCGCCGAGCCGCCCGCCGACCGCCGCCTGGCCGCCATCCCGGCCGTCCCCGGCTCGGTCCCCGCCCACGACGCGGTCGCCGGGCAGTGCGCCTTCACCGACCGCTGCTCTCTCGCCCTGGCCGAGTGCCGCACGGGCGTCCCGCCGCTCCGCCCGGCAGGGGACGCCGGCCGCCTGTCGGCCTGCGTGCGGGCCGGGGACCTGCCCGCCGCCCCCGCGCCCCCGCTCGGCGTGGCCGCGCCCGTACGGGCCGCCGCAGAGCCGGTGCTCGACCTGCGCGATCTGCGCAAGACCTTCCCCGGCTCGGCCAGGCCCGCGCTGGCCGGGGTGAGCCTGACCGTCGCCCCGGGCGAGATCGTCGCCGTCGTCGGCGAGTCGGGCTCCGGCAAGACCACGCTGGCCCGCTGCGTGACCGGCCTCGAACACCCCGACGCCGGGACGATCCTGCTGGGCGGACGCGACTGCTCCGACTACGCCCGCATGTCGCGCGAGGCCGTCCGCCAGGCCCGCCGCACCGCACAAATGATCTTCCAGGACCCGTACTCGACCCTCAACCCCGCCCGCACGGTCGGCGCCACGCTCAAGGAGGCGCTCGTCGCCGACGGCCGCCCCGCCGACGTGGCCGCGCTCATGGAGCTCGTCGGCCTCGACCCCGCCCTGGCCGCCCTGCGCCCCGCCAACCTGTCCGGCGGCGAGCGCCAGCGCGTCGCGATCGCCCGCGCCGTGGCCGGCGAGCCCGCGCTGCTCGTCTGCGACGAGCCCGTCTCCGCCCTCGACGTCTCCGTCCAGGCGCAGGTCCTCGGCCTGCTCGCCGGCCTGCGCGAGCGGCTGTCGACCGGCATGCTGTTCATCACCCACGACCTCGCCGTGGTCCGCCAGCTCGCCGACCGGCTGTACGTGCTGAAGGCGGGGGAGTGCGTCGAGAGCGGCCCTGTCGACCGGGTGCTGGACGAGCCCGCCCACCCCTACACGCGCGACCTGCTGGCCAGCGTGCCCGACGGGACCAGCCGCTGGCCCGGCTGATCCCGGTGCTCAGTCGTCAGCCATCAGCCGTCGTCAGTCGTCAGTCGTCGGAGAAGGAGATCAGCGTGAGCACCCGGCAGGCCAGCTCGCCGGTGGAGTAGACGTGGTCGTACTCGGCGGCGAAGCGCAGCGCGTCACCCTCGCCGAGCGTCACCGACCACGCGTCGGTCGCCACCGTCACCTCGCCCGACACCACGTACGCGTGCTCCATCGAGCCGCGCCCGTGAGCGCTCTTGGCGCTGCGCGTCGCCGGCGGCAGCAGCCCCTCCGCCAGCTCGAACCGCCGCCGGTCCGGCGCGTCGAACAGGCTGCGCACCGCCGTGTCGCCGGTCATCACCGCCTCGCCCTCACCGCGCCGGATCACCTCGGGCCCCGCCGGATGCGTACGGGTCAGCTCGGCGAACGTCAGCCGCAGCGCCGCCGCCAGCCGGGTCAGCACCTCGATCGTCGGATTGGCCACCCCGCGCTCGATCTGCGAGATGAGCGCCTTGCTCACCCCGGTCAGGTCGGCCAGCTCCCGCACGCTGTGGCCGCGCGCCAGCCGGGTGCGGCGCAGGTTGCCCGCGATCGCGCCCCGCACCCCGGCGCCGGGCCCCGCGGTCACGCCCAGATCGGGGGTCTTGTCGTGACGCACGTGGCTCCCCTCCCTGGATACTGACTCCATCATGCCGGACGGCTACAGCGTCAGGGCCAGGCCGATCGCGAGGAGCAGCCCGTAGGCGAGCTGGAGCTTGCCGGTCTGCTGCAGCACCGTGATCAGCGCCGGGCCGGCGGCGCCGCCGAGCACCGCGCGCACGGGCGCGATCGCCAGCGGGGCGGCCAGCACCGCGAGCGCGGCGGCCGGCGCGACCGGCGTCATCGCCAGCGCCACCGCGAACGGCAGGACGAGGCAGGCCGCGTACAGGTGACGGGTGCGCGGCGCGCCGAGCACGACCGCGAGCGTCCGCTTGCCGGACTCCGCGTCGGTGCCCACGTCACGCAGGTTGTTGACCACGAGCATCGAGCACGACAGCAGCCCGACCGGCACCGACGCCACCAGCGCCGCCCAGGTGAGCTGCTCGGTCTGCACGAACGCGGTGCCGACCACCGGCACCACCCCGAAGAACACGAACACCGACACCTCGCCCAGCGCGCGGTAGCCGTACGGCCTCTTGCCCCCGGTGTAGAACCAGCCCGCGGCGATGGCCGCGGCGCCCACCAGGAGCACCCACCACGCCTGCGTGACCAGCACCAGCACCAGCCCGAACACCGCCGCGGCGGCGAAGCTGCCGAGCGCGGCGGCGAGCACCTGCGGCGGCGTGGCCACCCGCGAGCCCACCAGGCGCATCGGCCCGACCCGCTGGTCGTCGGTGCCGCGGATGCCGTCGCTGTAGTCGTTGGCGTAGTTGACGCCGATCTGCAGGAGCAGCGCGACGAGCAGCGCCAGGATCGCGCGCCACCAGACGAAGCCGCCCTCGCCGATCGCCACGCCGGTGCCCGCCATGACGGGGACGACGGCGTTCGGCAGCGTGCGCGGGCGCGCGCCGGCCAGCCATTGTGCGGGGGTGGGCATCAGCTGATGTCCGTCGTGAGCCTGACCATGCGGATCGGGCGGCCCATGTCGAGCACCCGCTCGGCCATGTCCTCGCCCCAGCCCGCCGACTCCAGGAAGCCGAGGACCGCGTAGTTGTCGGCGAACACCCAGGTGACGATCTGGCGGTAGCCGTCCTCACGCAGGTGGTCGACGGTGGCGTTGAGCAGGCGGCTGCCGTGGCCGCGCCGGACGAAGTCGGGGTCGACCAGCAGCGTCAGCATCTCGGCCACGACCGTCGGGTCGAGGTCGGGGTCCTCGGCCGGCGCGTGGGAGGCCAGGCCCACCACCCGCTCGCCGCCGCGCGGCGTGGCCGGGGCGGCGTTGCCGCCGGCGCCCAGCGCGGGGAAGCCCTCGGTGTCGAGGATGGTCTCCACCGCGACCAGCACGCGATGCCGTGAGGTCGGCGGGGCGACGATCGCCTCGTCCCACTGGCGCAGCCACATCTTCTCGGCCGCCGGGCCGGTCATCTGCTCGAGGGGACCCTCGGGCAGGAAGTCCCGGTAGCCGTAGCGCCAGGCGCGGACCTGAACATTCGCCACTTGGAGAACATCCTCGCGCCGGGCCGCCCGGACGCCTACGTCTGCCATCTCGGCCCGCTCCTTCGACTGCTGTTCATGCCACGAGGCACGAGTTACACCGTATCGGTGTTTGAAGGTTGGAGACGACGCGAACCCTGCTTCCTGGCCCGGTATGCGCGCGTTTTGGTGCGGTTACCGCAGACCCTCATCGAACACCACGAGCGGGAACGGTTCTTGGAGGCGTCGATGAACGCCCACTGGCAGGTGTCCTCCGCGCACACCTTGAGCCGGTCCCACGAGGCGTCGGTCGCCGCGGCGGCGATCCTGGCCAGCGCGCCGGGCACGCCGCCCGCCACCGGGGCCAGGCCGGGCCGCGAGCCGATCACCACGGTGAGCGGCAGGCGCGGCAGCTCGGGCGGGCCGGCGCCGGGCAGCCGCCGCAGCGCCGCGCGCAACCCTTCGCGCAGCGCGATCGCGGTCGCCAGGTCGTCGTCGGTGGCGCGGTCGCGGGGCCCGGCCAGCGCGCGCTCGCGCAGCCAGACGCCCAGCTCGGAGGGAGTGCCCAGATCGTCGGCGTCGGACTCGACGTCATAGGTGTTCACGAAGTCACGCACCAACTCCGCCGCCACCAGCATGGGGCCACTCTACTCGCCGCGTGATCAGCCGAGCGCGCGCAGGGCCCGCGCCAGCCGGCTCACGCCCTCGGCGAGCTCCGGCAGGTTCGCCGGCGCCATGTGGGTGACGCGCACGCGCGGGCCGGGCGGCTCGGCCGGGTAGTACATGCGCCCCGGGCTCACCAGCACGCCGTGGCGCTTGGCGGCCTCCACCAGGGCGTGCTCGTCCGTCTCCGGCGGCAGCCGCAGCCACAGGTGCATGCCGCCGCCCGGCACCAGGAACGGCGGCGTCTGCGGCATCCGCGCGGCCAGCGCGGCGGCGAGCGCGTCACGCCGGGCCGCGATCTCGGCGTGCACCGCGCCGAGATGCCGCCGCCAGGCCGGCGAGCCGACGAACTCCAGCGCCGTCTCCTGCAACGGCCGCGCCACGAAGAACGACTCCACGAGCTGCCCGGCCCGCAGCCGGTGCGCCGCGGGGCCCCGGGCGACGACCGCCGCCACCCGCATGCTCGGCGAAAGGATCTTGGTCAGCGAGTGGATGTGCACCACGGTCCCGTGCGCGTCCGCCGACACCAGCGACGGCGGCGCGGACGCGGTCAGGTAGCGGGCGTAGTCGTCCTCGATCACGAACGCTCCGGCCGCCCTGGCCACCTCCAGCACCTGCCGGCGGCGTTCCTCCGTCAGCGTCGCGCCCGTCGGGTTGTGCAGGGTCGGCTGGCACAGGAACACCCGCGCCCCCGACACCGCGAACGCCTCCGCCAGCAGGTCGGGCCGGACCCCGTCGCGGTCGATCGGCACGCCGGTGGCCCGCAGCCCGGCCGCCTTCGCCGCCGCCAGCGCGCCGGGGTAGGTGGGCGTCTCCACCAGCACCTGCGTGCCCGGCGCGGCCAGCGCCCGCAGCGCGTGGGTGAGCGCCGCCTGCCCGCCGCTCACGATCAGCGCGTCGGCGGCCGTCACGTCGCCGCCCGCCTGCTTGGCGAACCAGCCGCGCAGCTCTGCCAGCCCGCTCAGCGGCGGCATCGCCCACGCGTCCGGCCTGCGCACCGCCCGCGCCGCCGCGGCCGCGAGCTGGCGGTCCGGCCGGATGCCCGGATGCAGGTAGCCGCCGGTCAGCGGCACCACCCCCTCCGGCGCGGCCCCCAGCAGCGCCTCCACCGGCTCCCCGGACACCGCCCGGTCGCCGAGCGCCACCGTCTGCCAGGAGAAGTCGGCCGCGTCGGGCGCCCACTCCCGCCGGGCCGCCACGAACGCCCCGCTGCCCGGCCGGGTCACCACCGTGCCCTCGGCCGCGAGCTGCCCCAGCGCCCGCGACACCGTCACCGGGCTCACGCCGTGCCGTCGCACGATCTCCCGGCTCGGCGTCAGCCGATCGCCGGGCCGCAGCCGCCCCGCCTCCTCCCGCAGGATCGCGGCGATCGTGGCGATACTGCTATCGTTGTCCATGAAGGAACAGGATAGCGCTATCGCCACGACCGCAGTAGCGGTCCCCGCCCCCGACGCCCGCCGGGGCACCGCACTGGCCTTCCTCGGCGTCCTGGCCTTCTCCGGCTCCTTCCCCGCCACCGT
Source organism: Nonomuraea sp. NPDC023979 (assembly GCF_040639085.1). Taxonomy (NCBI): domain Bacteria; kingdom Bacillati; phylum Actinomycetota; class Actinomycetes; order Streptosporangiales; family Streptosporangiaceae; genus Nonomuraea; species Nonomuraea sp. NPDC023979. Next base: position 371,512 of record NZ_JBEZZG010000004.1, on the reverse strand, counting down.
CTACGCGATGGAAGGCTTCGACCCCTGGCTCGTCGCCATCGGCCGCGCCCTCATCGCCGGCGTCGTCGCCGTCATCTGCCTCAAGGCCGCCCGCCTGCCCCTCATCCCGCCGAACCCGCGCCCGTACCTGCTCATCTCCCTCGGCGTCGTCTTCGGCTTCCCCGTCCTCAGCGGCCTGGCCCTCGACCTCGGGGCCGGCACCGCCCACGCCGCCGTCGTGATCGGCCTGCTGCCCGCCGCCACCGCAGCCTGCGCCGTCCTGCGCGCCGGCGAGCGCCCCCGCCCGCTCTTCTGGGCCGCCTGCGCCGCCGGCGCCGTCGCCATCACCGTCTTCACCCTCACCCAGGGCGGCTCCGGCGCCGCCTGGCCCGACCTCCTCCTGGTGGGCGCGCTCCTCTCCGCCGCCGTCGGCTACACCGAGGGCGGCACCCTCTCCCGCACCACCCCCGGCTGGCAGGTGATCTCGTACGCGCTCGTCCTGTCCCTCCCCGTCACCGCGCCCGTCACCGCCGTGCTGGCCCTCACCACCCCCGTCACGCCCACCCCCGCCTCGCTCGCCGGGCTCGCCTACGTCGGCCTCGTCTCGATGTTCCTCGGCTTCTTCCCCTGGTACGCGGGCCTCGCCAGGGGCGGCATCGCCAGAGCCGGACAGACCCAGCTCACCCAGCCGCTGCTCACGCTCGTGTGGGCGTGGTTCCTCATGGGGGAGCGGTTCGGCCTCGCCACCGTGGCCGCGGCACTGGCCGTGCTCGTGTGCGTCGCCATCACGCAGCGCGCCCGTACTTGAAAGCCGTGACGCCTGGCCGCAGGATGGGGGTGGAGGTGTCACATGGCGGACCTCACGATCCCCGAAGGCGGCTTCTGGCCCGCGCCGGAAATCCCGCAACCGAACATCTACCCGATGGAATGGCGCGTCGAGACCGAGAAGCTCGCCGCCATCTACGAGAAGTCCAAGCGCATGCTCTGGAACCCGGCCGACCTGCCCTGGGACGAGCTCGACCCGGCCGACTTCACCCGCGAGCAGCGGCTCGGCATCATGTACTGGTTCGCGGTCCTGGCGAACTTCGACGCCTCGGGGCCGGCGGTCTTCGCCCGCGCCACCATCCAGGCGTTCGAGAAGCACGAGGAGGACCCGGTCAGGAAATGCTTCTTCTCGATCACCCGTGACGAGATGAACCATGAGGAATGCTGCCAGCGCGCCATCGCCAAGCTCTGGCCCGGCGGCCCCCTCGACTGGACCCCGTCCGACGACCTGGAAAAGGCCGCCCACAACAACATCGGCTGGCTTTACCACAACGGCGGCCGCTACTGGAACGGCTACAACAGCGCCGTCGGCAAATACTCGCTGCCCGTGCTGTTCACCAGTTTCATGATGGGGGAGATGGCCGCCTCCACATTGTTCCGCGGAATGGCGTCCGGCACCCGGCACCCGGTGTTCGAGGAGATGTTCCAGCGCATCGGGCGTGACGAATCCCGTCACCTCCAGATCTGCATGACGATCCTGGAGAACGAATGGCCCGGCCTCACCGACGACACCCGCGTCCTCATCACCCGCCAATTGCGCGCCGGGTTCGTCTTCCTGTCCATGATCCTCTGGGAGCCGCCCGAAGGGTTCTGGGAGCTGCCCCCGTACTTCCTGGCCAACCACCGCGTCCTGATGGACCACGCCCGCGACGCCGGCCTCGGCCTGCTGTCCTACGACGAGCAGGCGGAGAACTGGCGCGTGGCGATGGCCCGCGTCCGCGCCATCGTCGAACGCTGGGGCATCGCCTTCCCCGCCATCCCCGAGCTCGACCTGGAAGGCGTCCCCGTCGACTTCGTCGACCCCGAGGAGATCATCCCGGTGTTCTGACCTCGTGGCGTACGATGCCGCGCATGTGGGGACGTATGAACGGCCTGCGGGTGCTGGAGCTGGGCACGCCCGGCGAGATGCGCACCTGGCTGACCGGCCTTGCCCTGTCCGGCGCCAAGCAGGGCACGGCCGGCCTGCTCGAACTCGACTACCACGCCGAGAACGAGCCCCTGGAACACGTCGGCGAGCGCCTGGCCCTGGTCGGCGACGCCGGCGCCCAGGTCGCCACCGTCGAGGTCACCGCCGTCACCCAGGTCCCCTTCGCCGAGGTCCCCTGGGAATTCGCCGATTCGGAAGGCGAGGGCTACACGTCGATCGACGGCTGGCGGGAATCGCACCGCCGCTATTGGCGCGCCGAGGGTTACGAGGTGAACGACGACACGACGGTGGTGTGTTTGTCGTTCCGGCTGGTTTCCGAATAGCGGCGCGGCCATCGCGATCCCCCCTCGAAAGGCGCAGTACAACAGGGGATCGGGCCGATGGCCGCGCAAAAAGATTGTCCTCCCTGCCCGCCACCTCGCGCAGGCATTTACCGGAGAAGACTTCTTCGCCGGACTGGATCGTCCTCAATGCGGGTGATTAGTCCTCGCCGCGGGCAGGCCACCGCTCCCTGGCCGACACGAAGGTGCCGCGCTGCGGGACCGTGAACACCCAGCCCTGCTCCCTGAGCAGCGAGACCGCCGAGCGTGCCGTCGCCTTCGCGACGCCGTACTTCCGCATCATCGCCTTCTCGCCGGGAATGGCCCTGTTCGGTGCGATGCCGCCTTGAGTAATCTGCCGCGAAATGTCGGCTGCTATTTCTCGGTAAATCGGGCCTTTTCTCGACCTGCGGGGTGTGTCGGGCAGGCCGATGAACGTCCCCTCGCCCTGGATCGTGTACGCGACGCCGCGCTCTCTGAGTTCACGTGCCACCCGGCGGGCCGTGCTCCTGGAAACCCGGAACTCCGTCTCCATGAGCGCCTCGCTCGGCACCGGCTCGCCCGGAAGCAGCTCTCCCCGGTTGACGCGATCCGCGATGACATCCGCTATCTGGCGGTAGATGGGGACGGGGCCCTCGCGATCCAGCATGGGAGGAGCCTAGGCGTGCGCATACGGCCAGGCGGGCGGATGCTAATCCTGGGGCCACGACTCCTTGGGGGAGACGTAGCTGCCGCGCTGGGGGACGGTGTAGATCCAGCCTTGCTCGCGCAGCAGGGCCATGGCGCGGCGCACCGTTTCGCGGGCCACGTCGTACTGCTGGACCAGCGCGGTCTCGCCCGGGATCGGCCGGCGAGGCTGGTAGCGCCCGGTCTTGATTTCCTCCGCGACGTCCAGCGCTATCTGCTGATAGAGCGGGATCTTCCGCTGTTTGCGGGGCGCCGCGTCCGGAGCTCCGACGAACGTGCCCTCGCCCTGGACGGTGTAGATGAGGCCTTCCTCGCGCAGAACGTGGATCGCCCGCCGCGCGGTGGTCCTGGCGACCCCGAACTCGCTCTGGAGATCGGCCTCGCTCGGCACGGGATGCCCCGACGAGAGCCCGGCGACCCGATGCCGGAGGATCTCGGCGATCTGCAGATAGATGTGGGTGTCCCCATCGTAGTCGAGCACAGTCGAAAGATAGACGAAGGTGTACGAGGCCTCCCATAACGATTCGTCTGTTGAGCCCGAGTTTCCGTTATGAATAGGCAGAGGGATACAACTAGACGTATGCTGCTCGCGTGATCGATCCATGGGTCCACCTGAACGACAGGTGCCTCAGCCCTCATCCGGCCCCCGTGCGGGCTGACTGCGTGGCCATCGAATGGTGGCCCGGGCGTCCGCTGATCACGTCGGTGCGGGTGCGTGACTTCACCTGCGACTGCGAGAAGACGTACTACGAGTTGTGCCAGATCGGCGGCATGCGGTTCATCCGCTGGATCCGCATCAGACGAAGCGGCTTGATCTCCGACGAGTGCCTGCCAGGCAGGGCCGCGGAGATCGACGACCTGTGGGCTCGGCTGCTGCTCGGGGCAGCACGTTGACCATGACCGCCGGGCAAGCTCAGGTCCAGGCTTGTCCATTCCCCCGGCAGGTGTCATCCCAACGCGTCAGCGCCTGCCGGGTCCATCGCCCTCGTGAGGTCTGGATACGGGCCCGGGCCTCACGAGGGCCTTGGGGGCTCCGGCGCCTCCATCGCTCTGTCCGCCGGAGCCCCTCCGAACCACAGAAGACACAGTTGACCTCAAGTTAGGTCGGGGTTCTACGGTCACATCGACCGACGAGATGGAGAATGCTCATGACCTACCTTGTGACAGGCGCCACCGGAAAGGCCGGCCGCCACGTCGTCAGCCACTTGCTCCGAGCCGGACACCAGGTCCGCGCCCTGACCAGGAACCCGGCCACGGCCGATCTGCCGTCCGAGGTGGACGTGGTGGCCGGTGACCTCACCAAACCCGAGACCCTGGGCCCGGCGTTGGCCGGCGTCGTCGGCGTACACCTGCTGACCGTCGGCGGCGACGACTACGCCACGCTCACCACGGGCCCCGAGATCGTCGAGCTGGCGCTGAAGGCCGGCGTACGACGCGCCACCGTGCTGTGGAACGGCCGGCTCGGCCCGGTGGAGGAGGCCGTCGAGTCGAGCGCGCTCGAATGGACCCGCCTCCAGCCCGTCGACTTCATGGGCAACACCCTCGGATGGGCAGATGCCATCCGAAAGGAGGGCACCGTACGTGAACCGTTCGGCGACGTGCCGGCGGCGATGGTCGACGAGGCCGACGTCGGGGCCGTCGCCGCGGTGGCGCTCGCCGAGCCCGGCCACGCCGGCAAGGCCTACACGCTGACCGGCCCGGAGGCGCTGACCCCGCGCGAACGGCTGGCGGTGATCGCCAGGACGATCGGCCGGGACCTGGAGTTCGCCGAGCTGACCGAGGCCGAGGCCCGTGAGCGCTGGCGGCGGGCCGGGCACGCGGAGGAGCTCATCGACCTGCTCGCCGCCTGGCAGGGCAACCCGCCGCCCGAGGCGTACACGGTGGTGCCGACCGTGGAGGAGCTCACCGGGAGGCCGCCCGGTACGTTCGCCGACTGGGTCAGCAGGCATGCCGACCGGTTCGCGTAGGAATGCCTGCCGCCGGGCCGACTGGCCCGTCACCATCAACCGGGCCGGTTACCTTCGGATGCGGCTGATGGGTGCCCGGCAGCAGGCAACATGGCCGCACGTCCTTCCGGGAGGCCGTGCGGCCACACACTACGAGTAATCGGCCGCCTGACGTCCTCAACGGCCGACCCGCGGACTCAGGATGCCACGGGGGTATGCGGGGCGACGGGGCTTCAGCGCTTTCGTAGGGATCGCGCGCTATCGGGTGACCTGCGGCAATGACCCGTCTTCATCACCCCGGTCCCTGGGCGCAACCCCGGGCGTCGGCCGCGCTGGGCCGCGGTCCCGTCATGCCGCCATCGCGTCACCCGCCGGACCCGCTGGACTTGCCGGACCCGCCACGCGCCGCCAGGCCGTGTCCGTGATGACGAGATGGTCGAGGAACCGCAGCCCCACCGTCTCGGCGGCATCCCTCAGCCGCCCCGTCGCCACCACGTCGTCGTCGCTCGGCTCCAGGCAGCCGCTCGGATGGTTGTGCGCGATCCCGAACGCCGCGCCACCCGCCGTCAGCACCGCCGTGACGATCTCCCGCACCGGCACCATCGTGTGGTCGGTGCCGCCCTCGCTCATCACCGTCCGTCGCAGCACCGCCCCCCGGCCGTCGCACACGACCAGCACCAGCCTCTCGTACGCGTGCCCGCGCAGCAGCGGCGCCGCGACCGCCGCCAGGTCGGGTGTGCCCGTGATGCGCACGCGTTCGGGCTCGGCGTCGGCCCGCCGTACGAGATGGAACGCCGCCGCCACCCGCGCCGCCTTCGCCGGCCCCACCCCCGGAACGGCCAGCAGCCGATGCGGCTCCGACCTGGCCAGCCCGTCGAGGTCGCCGCAGTGTGCGATGACCCGCGCGGCCAGATCCATCGCGCTCATTCCGCGAAACCCCGAGCCGAGCAGCACCGCCAGCAACTCGCGATCGGCCAGCGCCCCGGCGCCGCTGTCCATGAGCCGCTCACGGGGCCGCTCCCGTCGCGGCAGGTCTTTGACGCGCACATCCCCCACCTCCTGCACGGTTCTATCAACGACCACCGACAACCTCCGGGCGGGCGTCTGCCTGCTGGCCGGCCGGCGCCCGCGTTCGGGGACGTGCCGGTGTGGCGGGCGGTGGCGGATAGGCGGAGATGTCGGGACACGGCAGTGGCCCAGGGTGCCTCAGACGGGCATGCTGTACACCATCTTGAACCGGTCGCCCGGGATGATGATGTCGCTGGTCTCCACCGGCCGGTCGCCCGCCCAGTGGGTCCGCTCGACATGCAGGACGTGGACACCGGCCGACAGGTCCAGAACCTCGCTCTCCCGGGGCTCGGGAACCCGGGTGTGGATGCTCTCGACGACTTCGGTGATCTTTATCCCGTGCGCGTCCAGCCTGGCGGCCAGGCTGCGCCGCTCCTCCTCGGTGTGCGGCGCGAACTCCAGCGGCTCGTACGCGGTCGCGAGCTGAAGCGGCCGCCCGTCGCCCCGGAAGACGTAACGCGTCTTGGTCAAGGTGGCCGTCCGATCCACCCGGAGCCGCCGGGCGAGGTCGGGCCCCGCCTCGGCGGGTTCGCTGTACCAATCCCACGTCACGCGCCGCCCCTGGGACTGGAGATCCGCTGCGAAGGGCGTAGGGTGATCAAGGAACCGCCATCGGTGCAGCGATGAGAGATCAGGCCGTTCCTTGACGTAATGGCCCGAACCCACACGGCCGATGATGAGACCTTCACCCGCCAGCACACGCAGAGCGTGACGAGCCGCGGTCTCGCCGACCTGATACTTGCGGGTCAGCTGCGCCCGGGAAGGAATGGGCGCGCCAGGAGGAAGGGTACCGTCGTTGATCTGCCGTCGAATGTCTTCAACGACACGCAGGTAGACCGGATCTGAGGTCGTCACTAGTCCATCCCTGGGGGTTCGTGTGAGGCGTTGCCCCATGTTGCCGTATTCGGCAGGTAACCGACCGTCATCGAGGACCGCTGGAGCCCCAACTTTGCGATAGCGGAAAATTATCGGAGAAACCCTGTAACGCGGGCGTAAGGCCCACCGATTCTCCGGTAGAGGTCGTCGATGTGTGTACCCCCGAGCACATATCGGCGACCTCTTCCATTGCCCGCCCCTGGTGCAGGGCCTGTCCGCCGGGCGCGCGGGTGATCTCCGGCCGCGACCCTCCGTGATCGCCCCCCCGGAGCGAAGCGACGACCGCCGGCTCCCGTGAACGGACCCTGATCCCCCCGGAAGTCGTCACACGCGCCAGGAGTGGGGCCGTGGAGGGCGGGCATGGATGGGGGGAGCGGTCGACAACGGTGGAGCGTAGTCGGATGTGCCCTGAGATGCCGGAGAACGGTGTGACAAAAAGCGGCTCCAGGCAGGCAATTCGGGGTGGCGGCGTCCAACGGATTTCGGAATCCAGGTAGCGTTCGCACTATGGCATCGCCAACTGGAACCACGGACGCGCCCTTCGGCCGCATGCTGACCGCCATGGTCACGCCGTTCACCGCCGACGGCGAGGTCGACTACAAGACCGTGCGACGCCTCGCGACCTACCTGGTGGACGAGCAGCACAACGACGGGCTGGTCGTCAGCGGCACCACCGGCGAGTCGCCCACCACCACCGACGAGGAGAAGGCCCGCATCCTCGGCACGGTGCTCGAAGCGGTGGGCGACCGGGCGACCGTGGTGGCCGGAGCCGGCACCAACGACACGCGTCACAGCGTCGAACTGGCCAAGCGCGCAGCCCGCGAGGGCGCCCACGGCCTGCTCGTCGTGACCCCTTATTACAGCAAGCCCCCGCAGGAAGGGCTCTACCAGCATTTCACCGCCGTGGCAGACGCGACGGAACTGCCGGTTATGCTCTATGACATCCCCGGTCGCAGCGGCGTGCCGATCAAGACCGAGACCCTGATCCGGCTGGCCCAGCACGAGCGCATCGTGGCGGTGAAGGACGCCAAGGGAGACCTGTTCGCCGGCAACACGATGATGACGGTGACCGATCTCGCCTACTACTCCGGCGACGACCTGCTCAACATGGCCTGGCTCTCGCTCGGCGCGGCGGGGTTCGTGAGCGTGGTCGGGCACGTGGTCGGCAGCGACCTCGCCAACATGATCAGGCTCCACGCGAACGGTGACATCGACGGCGCGCGCGCGATCCACCGCCAGGTGGCGCCGGTCGTCGAGGGGATCATGATGAGCGCGGGTGGCGCGATCATGGCAAAGGCGGCGCTGAGCATGGTGGGAATACCGGTCGGTCCGGTACGCCTGCCGCTCGTGCCCGCGACTGAGAAGCAAATCGCCGAGCTGCGTGCTTGCCTGGTGGCCGGCGGGGTGAAGTTGACAGACGTATAGGAACGGGGAGGATCCGGGAGTTTTGAGAACACGATTTGACCATGGGGTCGACCTTGGGAGCCGGGTATGAGCCATCCGCATCCTGATCTTGGCCCTCCTCCGGTGCTGCCGGAAGGCGGCCTGCGCATCGTCGCACTCGGCGGGCTCGGCGAGATCGGCCGCAACATGGCCGTCTTCGAGTACGACAGCCGCCTGCTGATCGTCGACTGCGGGGTGCTCTTCCCCGAGCCCGACCAGCCTGGCGTGGACCTGATCCTGCCGGACTTCGAGTACATCAGAGATCGGCTCGACCAGGTCGAGGCCGTGGTGCTGACGCATGCGCACGAAGACCACATCGGAGCGGTCCCGTACCTCCTGCGCGAGCGGCGCGACATCCCGCTCATCGGCTCCAAGCTGACGCTTGCCCTGATCGAGGCCAAGCTCAGCGAGCACCGAATCCAGCCGACCAAGGTCCAGGTCACGGAAGGCGAACGGCACTCCTTCGGGCCGTTCGACTGCGAGTTCCTGGCGGTCAACCACTCGATCCCCGACGCCCTGGCGGTCGCCATCAGGACGCCCGCCGGCATAGTGCTGCACACCGGCGACTTCCGCATGGACCAGCTGCCGAGCGACGGCCGCCTCACCGACCTGGGCGGATTCGCCCGGCTCGGCAGCGAGGGCGTCGACCTGCTGATGTCCGACTCGACCAACGCCGAGGTGCCGGGGTTCGTCACCAGCGAGCGTGAGATCGCGCCGGTCATCGACGAGGTCATCCGTACGTCGGAGCAGCGCGTCATCGTGGCCAGCTTCGCCTCTCACGTACACCGCATCCAGCAGGTCATGGACGCGGCGGCCAAGCACGGCCGCAAGGTCGCCCTCGTCGGCCGCTCGATGGTGCGCAACATGGGGGTGGCCCGCGATCTCGGCTACCTCAAGGTGCCCCCGGAGCTCATCGTCGACTCCCGCGACATCGAGGCGTGGCCGCCGCAGGACGTGGTGCTGATCTGCACCGGTTCGCAGGGCGAGCCCATGGCCGCGCTGTCGAGGATGGCCAACCGCGACCACCCGATCCGCATCGCGAAGGGCGACACGGTCCTGCTCGCGTCGTCGCTCGTGCCGGGCAACGAGACCGCGGTCAACAAGGTGATCAACGGCCTGTCCCGCTGGGGCGCCCGCGTGGTGCACAAGGGCAACGCCAAGGTGCACGTGTCCGGCCACGCTGCGGCCGGCGAGCTGCTCTACGTGCTCAACCTCACCCGGCCGTCCAACTTCATGCCGGTGCACGGCGAGTGGCGGCACCTGCGGGCGCATGCCAAGCTCGCCGCGCTCACCGGCGTGCCGGACGACCACATCGTCATCGCCGAAGACGGCGTCGTGGTCGACCTGGTCGACGGCCGAGCGAAGATCGTCGGCGCGGTCCACGCCGGGTACGTGTACGTCGACGGGTCGTCGGTGGGAGAGATCACCGACGTCTCGCTGAAGGACCGGCGCATACTGGGTGACGAGGGCTTCATCTCCGTGGTCGTGGTCGTGGACTCCACCACGGGCAAGCTCACGGCCGGGCCGGAGATACACGCCCGCGGTTCGGGAATAGACCCTGCGCAGTTCGAGCAGTTCATCCCGCAGATCGAGAAGGCCCTCGAGGAGAAGGCCGCCGACGGGGTGATCGACATGCAGGAGATCCGCCGCGTGGTCCGCCGTACGGTGGGGCGCTGGGTGAGCGACACCTACCGCCGACGCCCGATGATCATCCCTGTGGTGGTCGAGGTCTGACCCGAGGGTCGCCGCAGCCGGCAGATCCGGCTTGAACGAAAGGTGTGGCGGGCGCATCCCAACCCCTCAGCGGGGCACCGGGAGAGCCCGCCCTCACCCCGGGCCGCGATGGCCGCAGGGCAGCACCTCCCGTGGGCCCACGGCGCTGAAGCATTGCCCAGATCGCAAGGTCCTCGCGCCTCGGCGCCGGCGTCAGGGGATGCCTCCGTAGCGGCGGAGGAAGCGGTCGACGTAGACGGGGTCGTGCTGGTGCTGGACGAGGTCCGGCGGGAGTTCGTCGGCGTCGAGCCGGGCCGTGCGCAGTGCCGACTCGTACGCCGGGGTGAACTGACGCAGAAGGTCCCGACCGTAGTGGGACAGTGCCGCCTCCACCTCGCGGGGATCGTCGAGAGGGATGGACAGCCGGTCGGCGAGCATCTCGGCCTGGAGGAAGGCGTCGGTGATCCCGCGGGCGGTGATGGGATCCTTGTTGTGCGCGGAGTCACCCACGAGAGCCCAGCCCGGGCCGTGGGCGCGGCGGAAGAAGTTGGGCTGATCGGCGCAGCAGTACAGGCGGTCCTCCTGGCGGCCGTCGGCCAGTTGCCGCCGAAACTGCTCGCCGTTGCGCCGTAGCCGTCCTTGGTAGAGACGCTCCCGGTCCTGAGGCGCGACAGGCCCGTCCGGGCGGAACTGCAGAGCGATGAGCGTCAGCCCGTCCTGAGTGGGGACGCAGGCGGTGCCGGCCCCGTGGAGGAAGTGCAGACGCAGGCCCTGCTCGGGGATGCCGCTCCAGTAGGTGTAGTAGAAGCACGTGAGCGCAGGGTCCTGACGCACGTACGGGGCCCGGACCAGGCGAGCCACGGTGGAATGGCGCCCGTCCGCGCCCACGGTCAGCCGAGCGCGCTCCACCACCTGTCCGCCGCGCCGGCTGCCGTGGCGGACGCCTGCTACGGCCCCGTCCTTCCACACCAGGTCCAGTACGGTCGTCCGCGGCCGGAACTCGGCACCGGCGGCGACGGCGGCCTGCACCAGGAGGTGATCCAGCGTCCTTCGGCGGGGAGCGCAGCCGCCCGTGATCGAGCCGAAAGCCGGTGCCGGGCCGGACAAGCAGGCGCCGGGCAGGTGGAAGGTGATGCGGGTGATCAACGGACAGCCGGTGGCGAGGACCTGGTCCAGCACTCCCCACCGATCCAACCGGGCCACGCCGGGCTGGTGGATGTAGAGGGTGGACAGGGTGTCGCTGGGGAAGGACATGCGGTCCAGCAGCAGGACCCTGTGCCCGGCACGTGCCAGGAGCATCGCGGTGGCCGCTCCCGCGCAGCGCGCACCGACAATGATCACGTCATACATGCCGCGTCCTTTCCGAAACCGACCCGCCTGCCGAAGCAGAAGCCCAGTGCCGCACAGAGCCCCGAGGCCGCGCAGAGACCCGGTGCCGCGCAGAGACCCGAGGCCGCGCAGAGGGCCGAAGTTGTGCCCGGTAGGCAAGGGTCGCCCCAAGGGCCGAGGCCGCGCGGCAGGAGAGTGCCGCGCCGAGGGCCCTGGTCGTGCCCGGCGGGCCAGGGCCGCGCCGAGGGCGAGATAGTGGGAGGACAGTGGCCGCGCGCGGAGCGCCAGTACCTCGCCGAGGGGCGAGATCGCGGGCAGGGCCGAGGCAGCGCGCGGAGGACTGAAGTCGCGCGCGCCAGGCCGGGTCGCACCAAGGGCCAGATCGCGCGCAGGGCCGAGGCAGCGGGCGCGGAGCCGAGGCAGCGCGCAGAGGCGAGCCAGCGCGCGGAGGTCGGGGCCGCGTACGGAGGGGCGTAGCCGCGCGCGGAGAGCAACGGTCGCGCGGAGCGACCAGGCCAGGACCTAGGGCGCACGGGTGATCAAGGGTAGGGATGGGGTTCAGGGTTGACGGCTCCTCCATAGGCGGCGAAGCGGGGATGCAGCAGCGGAGGTGCACTGGGAAGGCACAGGCTCAGCGTGTCGGGCGACCAGACACGGCAGACGGTGAGCCCCAGATGGCGGATGTCGGGCGTGGTGAGGTCAATGTAGGCGAGCTGCTTGCCGGTCGCGGCGAAGGCGTCGACCAGCCGCCGCGCGCAGCTCCGGGGGTCGGCGGGGCCGTCGGGTGGCAGATCGGCCGCGGCGGTCACGGTATGGGCGGCGAAGCGCTTCTCGATCAGCGCGGCATTGGCCGGGGCGGTGTAGTAGGCGACGTTGTCGTCCAGGTCGAAGAATCGCGTCTTGTCGGCGTGACCGGTCTCGTCGATGGCCGTCTTGACGGTCATCCAGGTCGCGTAGCGGAACACGGCCACGGCTTCGAGGAGCGCCTTGTACATCGCGTACGCCAGACGCTGGTCGCTGCCCAGCCCGGCGACGACGGGCGCGATGGCGGGATTACCGTGACGGTACAGGCAGGCGATGGTGAAACCGGGAAGGTCAGGACTCGGCAGCAGGTGAAACTCCGGTGCCGGGGTGCCACGGGTCCAGTGGTGCTCGATCAGCCGGTCGAGTACGCGCAGGCGGCGGTCGAGCCGTATCTTGACCGACGGCAGTGCCCCGTACCAGTGGCCGACGACGCAATCGAGCTGGACGAGCTCTTCCAGGGCGCCGAGGAGGGCCTTGCCCGGCTCGCTGTGGGCGGCGGTGCCGGTCGTCACGGCGGAGTTGATCCACCGTTCGCCGTCCCGGCGCCGTGGCCGGTAGCCGACGAGGGCGAGTTGCGCAGGCAGCCAGTACGGGGCGTCCGACGTGAGTGAGTCGGCCGGCAGCCAGCTCATCGGGGTGTCAGCGTCGAACCGCCGGAAGAGGAAGCCGTCGCGGTCGAGTTGTTCGCCGGAGAAGAAGGTCAGGCACTGTTCGGGCGGCAGCATGGCGCGCTCACGGCTGACCGTCCGGTAGCTGTCGAAGCGCAGCCGCTCGGGATGGTGGGCGAGGTAGGAGTGGTGGCAGTAGCGTTCGGCCGATTCTCCCAGTGACTTGATGAGGGGTTCGTCGAGGAGGATGCCGGCGCCGCCGAGGTGGTGCCGTTCGGCGGGGATCTGGGGACCGCCGTTCAGGACGTGCACGCCGGTCAGTTCGGTGCCGGAGATGGCGACGCGCGGCTCGCCGCGAGAGCGGACGCTGAACTTCAGCCGTGGGGTCAGGCCGCACACGGGGTTCAGCATCCGGCGCATCAGCTTCCGGGTGGTCGCGTCGAACGGCAGGGTCCGGCGGCTCAGCCGCGTCTCAGCCATGGAGCCATTCCTTGGCCTGGAAGTAGAGCTCGGGCTCGTCGCGGTGGGCGACGGGCGAGCAGGCTTGGCAGCCGGGCACCTGCAGGACCTCGCTGACGGTGGTCTCCCACGTCGGCAGGTATGTGCCGAACATCTTGCCGCCGGTGAACGAGGCGCCGGTCCGAGCCAGATTGATGGCTTCCAGGGCAAGGTGGGAGCACAGCAGCGCCGACAGCGCGGGCAGGATGGGCGCCTGACCGCCGGACACCTTGGCCTCGGTGAGCGCGTTCTTGTAGCGGTGGTAGGCCGCGCCGTCGGTGAGGTTCATGGTGACACGCGTCTCCAGGCAGGCGTAGCAGGGACCCGCGCCGGGATGGAAGGTCGGACCCACGAACAGGAAGGGCCCGTCGATCGCGCCGTGCAGCCATGTCATGCCGGCCTGCAGGGCGATCCTGTTGAACAGGCTCACCGCGGGCGGATCCATCCGGGAGCCGGCCCACACGACGATGTTCTCGCGCCAGGCGGCGAACGTCTCGGCCACCTCGTGCAGCCGCAGCCCGTGGGTGGTCCAGCCGGTGTCGGGATCGTCCAGCACGCCGAGGACGGGATCGGCGCTGGCGTCGGCCACGTCGAGGTGCGGATCGCTGGCCGCGATCAGTCGCGTCACCTGCGCGGCCGTCACGGGCTCGCCGATCACTCGTACGGGCCGGGCAGGGGATGGCGGCCCGGCCAGCACGCCCGCGTAGTGGTCGAGGTAGTGATCGAGCGCGGTCGTGGCGCGATCTTCCAAGGCGTCGAGCTCGCGCAGATGAGAGAGCAGCTCCGACATCTCCTGCGTGCCGACGCCGATGTCGGCGGCCAGCTCGGTCATGTCGCGGGACCCGTCCAGCCCGTTGACTGCGGAGAAGAGCCAGCCGCGCCGGGCCTCGTCGGTGATGGTGTGCGAGGTGGCGTTCCACACGCCGGACCTGAGCTCGACGGTGTCCGGATCATGACCGATGACCGCGAAGGAGCGTTTGACGCGGGGCGTCGGTCCGGCCGTCACGTTGCGCTCCTCGCGGTTCGCGGGCGGCCCAGGACGATCAGGTGCAGCAGGGCAGTACGCAGCCCGTCGATGCCGAGCACGGCGTGCGCCTCCTCGTCGTAGTAGGTGGACCAGTCGGTGCCGGCCAGACCGAGCGCGGTCGCGGTCAGGTGCACGTGCTGTGCCATGGCGCCCACCTCGTGCAGCACGAACCGCAGGCCGCGCGGCCCGTACTTGCGCATGGAACGCCACGGCCGGGCGACGAACAGCACCAGCAGTGCCGCGCGGTCGATGGCCAGCAGGTCCGGGTGCTCGCCTGGACCGCAGGCCAGCAGCGCGGTCACCTCCGCCGGGCCGCCGTACCGGTCCAGCGCGTCCAGGCGGGGCGCATACCGGTACAAACCGGAGTCGAGGCCCGTCACGCTCCGCGGGGCCAGGTGCAGTTCGACCGGATACAGGCCGCCACCGCTGGCCACGGCACGGTGAGGCCGCCCGGCCTCGTGCTCGTGGTGCGCTCCTGCCGCCCGCAGCACCGCCGCCGCTTCTGGCAGGGTCACGGGCGCGCCGCTGAAGGATCGGATGCTGCGCCGTGCCGCGAACACGTCCTCCAGCGCTGCCCGGGCGGGCGCCGACGCGGGCAGCTCGACGCGGCGCGCGGCGGGAATGGTTTCCTCGTCGGTGTGGCTCAGCACCTGCATGATCTCGGGGCGAAGATAGTCGGCCACCGAACGTTGCAGCTCACGGTCGTGACGCCTGATCCGGGTCTCGTACAGGAACTGCTCGGCCGCGGACACCTGTCGGGCGAGTCCGAGCTGGGCGTGGCGCGCCTGGTGGGTGTGGAACGCCGTGCTGTCCGGCCAGGCGCTGACCGCACGGTAGAAGTTGGCGCTGAGCGCAGGGCCCAGCCCTGGCGACGGCTCCACTGACGCCTCCCTTCGTGAGGTGGTCCGGCCGGTGCCGCCCCTGGCCGGGGCGGCACCGTCTCTCGTGCTAGTCCTCACTGGTGAGGGCGATGGTGGTGGTGCTGAGCGGGGCGACCAGCAGCCTGTCGTCGTCCGCCTTGATCGGGCGGGCGCTCAGGTCTTCCTTCGCCGTGATGGTGGAGAACATCCTTGCCTCCTCTCGGTGATAGTGGTGGACGCGGCCGGGAAGCAGGTGCGCTTCACCGGCCCTGATCCAGCCGCTCGAGGGGGTCGGCGGCCGGACACGTGCGTCCGGATCAGGCATGGCCGATCCGGACGGGCTTGCCATCGGCACGACTCGGGCCGCCCTGCCCGCCCTGTCTCGCCCAGCTCGGCCCGGGCAACGGCAGAAGCCGGCGCGGACGACGGCGGCATGACGTGAGGTGTTGCGCAGCGGAGTGCCGGCATGGCGAGCGCCTCGGCCACTACATGAACGGCCACTTCATGAGCGAGGCGGGATCTGTCGGCCCCCGGTGTGGTGAACGTGTGGCTCTGGCGCGGTGGCAGCCTCCTTGTAGTGGCTGTTCAGTCCGACACCAGATTTATCGCCCACCAATAAACTACCTACCGTTACTTTAAGTCACTCAATGTAGTCTTTGCTGGTAGGAAGCTATGGCGCGGCCCTTCTTTCCTGAGCCCGGCCGGCCGGGCAGGCAGGACCCTGAAGGAGAGGCCGCCGACGGCCAGGGTGGCGTCGTGACGTTTCGTCGGGCGCTTGAGTTCGATCACGCCGTAAAGGGTGCGGCATGCGAGGCCTTCGCCACATCGGACCACAGTCCGAACCTCAACATCAGACCCCGGGTTGACGTGCGAACTCCGGCCCACCGGCTACCTTCATCGCGTGAACGAGTCGCACCCTCTTTTCGCCAGGCGCCTGGCCCGCCGGCAGCTGATCATGCTGGATCTGGCTGCCGGGCTTGGCCTCTCGTTCGTGTTCTTCACGCTGACGGCCTCCGCCGCGGTACTGCCGCCGTGGGCCCGGATCGCCCTCCCGCTCGGGCTGGGCCTTCCGCTGGCCGTGCGGAGGCTGTGGCCTGTGCCGGTCTTCCTTGTCACGCTGTCGATCGCCATGGTGGCCGTCGTGGTCGACGTCGTGAGCATCGCGTACGTCGCTCCCGCGTATGCGATCTACCTGGTCGCCGTGTCGGAGAATCGCGGCGCCTGGTTCCCGACCTCGGCCATCGGGATGCTCGCGGCGATCACCGGGGCGGCCCTGGTGCTGGTCGGGGGCGTGCCTCAGCCAGGGGTGCCGGGGTGGCTGTTGCGCAGTGACACGTTGCTGTTCGGCGTCGCCGCGCTGGGCGGAGCCTGGACGGTGGGGCGTGCCGTGCGCGAGCGGAGGATCTACATTGCGCACGACGCGGACCGGATCGCGGCTCAGGCGGTGGCGGACGAGCGCCTGCGCATCGCCCGCGAGCTGCACGATGTCGTCACACACAATGTGGGGCTGATCGCCGTGAAGGCCGGTGTGGCCAACCACGTCTTCGCCTCCGATCCGGACGAAGCGCATGACGCCCTGCGCGTGATCGAGAGAGCCAGCAGAAGCGCGCTGCGGGAGATGCGACATTTGCTGGCAGTCCTGCGCTCGGCCGACCCGCCCGCACGCGGGCCCACGCCGGGCCTCAGCGGCCTGGGCGAGTTGGCGGACCAGGCACGGCTCTCGGGGGTGGACGTGGATCTCGACGTACGTGTCAGGTCTCGTGAGGCCGGTCGCCCTGACCGCGTGAGTGCGAGAGATCGTCAGCGGCCTGCTGGGCAGGCGGGCCGGCCTGAGGCTGTGGGCGATCTTCGAGACGTGGAGGTTGCCAGTGGAGTCCGTGGCCGGCGTGGCGATGACGATGTCGTGGAAGGCGACGATTCTGCAGACGTCTCGGGGGAGAGGCGTGCTGGTGATGGGGTGCCGAGCGGGGCGGGACATGGCGGTGGCGGAGCCGATCCAGCCGAAGGGCGAAGGCTCCCAGAGGGCGTTGAGCTGTCCGTGTACCGGATCGTTCAGGAAGCGCTCACCAATGTGGTGAAGCATGCGGCACCTGCTCGCTGCTGGGTGTCGGTGATCGACGATGGGAGGGCGGTACGCATCGAGGTCAGGGATGACGGGCCCGGGCCGCGGGTGGGGCAGGGGAGCGCTGTGGTGCCGGGGCATGGGCTGATCGGGATGCGGGAGCGGGTCACGATGTACGGGGGCGCGTTCGAGGCGGGCAGGCTTCCGCGGCGCGGGTTCCGGGTGGCGGCCCACCTGCCGTACGGGGCCGCGTCATGATCCGGGTCGTGATCGTCGACGATCAGGCGCTGCTCCGAGGCAGCTTCAGGGTGCTGGTCAACTCCGAGCCCGATCTTGAGGTGGTGGGTGAGGCGGCCACGGGGGTCGAGGCCATTGCGGTCGTCCAGGAGACGCAGCCCGACGTCGTCCTGATGGATGTGCGGATGCCGGAGATGGACGGCATCGAGGCGACCAGGCGTATCAAGGATGTGTCGCGGATCCTCATCGTGACGATGTTCGATATCGACGCTTACGTCTACGACGCGCTGAGGGCCGGGGCGAGCGGGTTCATGCTCAAGGACACGCCGCCGACGGACCTGCTCGCCGCCATCCGGGTCGTGGCCGGTGGCGAGGCGTTGCTTGCGCCGACGGTAACGCGACGGCTGATCGAGGAGTTCGCGCGCACGCCTGCTTTACCGGCGGTTCGCGGGCTGGACGGGGTGACGGAGCGGGAGCGCGAGGTGCTGGCGCTGATCGCGCGTGGCCTGTCCAATGCTGAGATCGCCGACCATCTCCAGGTGACTCTGGCGACGGTCAAGACCCACATCACGCGCTTGCTGGCCAAGTTGGACGCGCGTGATCGGGCGCAACTCGTCATTGCGGCGTACGAGAGCGGGTTGGTGACCGCGGCACGGTGAGATGGCACCGATGGGATCGGTCACGGGGGTGGGGCTGGCTGTCGTACGTGATCGAGTGGGGACCCCCCTTCCGGCGTCCTCCGCTTGGCCGGTTCGCCGACTGTGGGAGTGAAGGCGGGAGCGTTATAGGGCTGGGTGAGTGTCGGCTGTTGTGGCTGAGTGGTTGTAGGTGGGTATGTGGCGGGGCGATAAGTTCCAGTTTGTGGATGATGTGAGGATCGTTTTCCGGAAATACGGCGGCGCGTTGCATTGGAACCATGCGGCGAAGGTTCTGGGTGAGGACGAGTACGGGCTCTGGGTGACGGTGCCGGCGGGGACGGTCGCTCGTAAGGGCGAGGGGCCGCCGGTGGTCTGGGAGAACCACTGCTTGATGTTGTTCCCGCGTGATGCGTGGTGGGCTGCGACTTTTCACTCGCCGCCGCACAGGACTGAGGTCTATGTGGACGTCACCACCGTTCCCGAGTGGCGGGACGGGGAGGTGTCCATGATCGACCTGGATCTCGATGTGATCAGGATGCGGGATGGGCGGTTGATCCTGGATGACGAGGACGAGTTCGCCGAGCATCAGGTCGTACTGGGATATCCGGAAAATGTGATCCTTCGTGCGGAAGAGACCGCCAAGTGGCTGATGGATGAGGTCGGGCGGCGGCAAGGCGTCTTCGGGGGCGCGCATCTGCGCTGGCTGGGCTAGGGATGGGCTGATCTGGTGAGGGCTGGAGTGGGAGCCGCCGCCGAGGGTGGGCTGGTGGCCTGAGCCACAGCATGAGGGTCTGACGCGAAGCCGCTGGAGGCCCGGGTGGGTTACTGGTTGGTTTGGCGGAGGGCGGCCGTCATGGCTGCCAGGCGTTCGGGGCCGGCCAGGCCTGCGTGGTAGAGGTGAATTTCGGAGGCGCCTGCCTTGGCGTAGGTGGTGAGGAGCTCCGCCAGGGCGGTGGCGTCGGTGGGGCGAGGGGGGAGGGCCAGGACGTAGGCGCCGACTCGTTGGCCGGGGGTGCACAGGTCGCGGAGGTGGGACAGGCGGGCGGCGTCCTTCGCCGGGTCGCCCCAGCAGTTGCCCACCAGGACGTCGGCTTCGGGCTCGCCGGTGGGGAGGGCGGCGAAGGGGCCGGTGGCCCAGGGGTCCGGGTTCGCGTGCAGGGTGATGGGGATGTTCGGGGCGACCTCGTGGGCGGTGGCGATCAGGCGGGTGCGGAGCGAGGCGGACAACGAGACACGGGCGGCGCGTACTTCGTCGGCAAGCGGGCCAAGTGCGGCGTCGATGGGGGAGACGGGAGGTTCCGGGGAGGGGGAAGCTGGGCGTTCCGGGGTGATGGGCGTGTCTATGGCGGTGCGGATTCTGGCTTGGGTGCCTTCGGGGTAGCCGGGGGTGCAGGCGGTGCAGAAGCAGAGGGACAGCAGGTCGGCGTCGTAGTCCGCGCCTGAGGTCTTCTCGTGTACTCCCTGGTGGGAGAAGCCCATGGGGCCGCAGCCTTCGAGGATGAGGCCGTCCGGTTCGCCGGCCGTCAGCACTTCGTGGACGAGGCGGGAGCTGTAGTCCACGACGTCCTCGAAGGCGGGGCACAGGGCGTACGGGTACGGGTCGCCGAAGGCGTTGCGCACCACCAGGTCGGGGTGGGCGCCGCCTAGGTGGGCGTTGTGGGTCAGGACGGTCCACGCGTGGACGCGGAGGCCGGCGCGGCGCAGGGCGTCCTGGGCGACCAGGTACGCGTCAGGGGCGGTCCAGGAGGGGGCGGCGGGGGTCAGGCGGCCCCAGGCAGCCGGCCGTATGGGCAGATAGAAGGCCGAGTGGGGGACGTCGAGGATGCGGTGTGCCGGGTGGAAGGGAGTTGCGGCGCGGGTGGAGTGGTAGGAGGCGGCCAGGGCTACCGCCTCGACGCCGAGGGCAGCGATGCGGTCGGGGGCGGCGGGGTCGCCTGCGATGTCCCAGGGGTAGGCGTAGGCGATCCTCATGGGTCTGGTCTCCTCAGGGTGTGGCGGGTGTTCGTTGGTGTGGTGGCCTTATGGATTGGGGTGGGTGTCTACGGCTTGGGCGGGTGCTTGTCTTCCCGGCGGCGGTGGGGGCTGTAGACACCGGGACCGACGGCTTGGGGCGCGGGGCGTCGGTCAGGGCAGCGCGCCATTCCGGCGAGAACCGCGCCGGCGCGTCGGGACGTGGGGCGTCGGCGACCGCTGGGCATGGGCCAGCCATGCGGACCTCCGTAACCGCACGCAAGCGCGGGGGCCGTAGGGCCGGTGGTGGCCATACGCGGCGGTTCGGTGAGCGTGCGCGGTGGGGTGGCCGCTGGCGTGGTGGTCACTGTTCGCGTGGTGGTGACCGTGCGGGTGGTGACGGCGCGCGTGGGCGTGGTGGTGACCGTATGTGGCGTGGTGACGGGACATAGGACCGTGACCGTATGTGGGGTGGTGATCGAGCGTAGGGCCGTGACCGTATGTGGGGTGGTGATCGGAGGTGGGGCGGTGATCGTGCCTAGGGTGGGGACGGTATGTACGGCGGTGGCCGTGGCGGGGGTGTGGCAGGACGCGGGGTGGTGGCCGTTCGAGGGGATACGGGCCGTGCGTGGGGTGGTGGGTGTGGGCAACGGGGGCTGCCGGGGTTACCAGCGGGGGCGTTGGGCGGTGTAGTCCGGGTTGAAGCGTTGCATGTACGTGGTGTCGTCCCGGACGGTGATGCCGCACTTCACGTACTGCTCGTGCATCTGCGCGAGGGCGTCGCGGTCGAGTTCGACGCCGAGGCCGGGGGCGGTGGGCACCGGGACGGCGCCGTCGACGAAGCGCAGGGCGCCGGGGGCGACCACGTCCTGCCCGTCCTGCCAGGGGGTGTGCGTGTCGCAGGCGTGGGTGAGGTTGGGGGTGGCGGCGGCGAGGTGGGTCATGGCGGCGAGGCTGATGCCCAGGTGGGAGTTGGAGTGCATGGACAGCTCCAGCCCGAACGTCTCGCACAGCGCGGCGATGTGGGAGGAGCGGACGAGGCCGCCCCAGTAGTGGTGGTCGAGCAGGAGGACGCCGATGGCGCTGGAGGCGATGGCGGGGGGCAGGTGTTCGGGGGTGACGACGCACATGTTGGTGGCGAGCGGCATGGAGACCTGGGCTGCTACCTCCGACATTCCGGAAATGTCCGGGGTGGGGTCTTCCAGGTACTGGAGGATGCCGTCCAGTTCGCGGCCGACCCAGGTGGAGGTCTCCACCGTCCAGGCGGCGTTCGGGTCGAGGCGCAGCGGCACCCCGGGGAACGCCTCGTGCAGTGCCCGGATCGCCGCGACCTCGTCGGCCGGGGCGAAGACGCCGCCCTTGAGCTTGATCGAGCGGAACCCGTACTCCTTGATGAGCAGCGCCGCCTGCTCGACCACGCCCGCCGGGTCGAGGGCCTCGCCGAAGCGGTCCGGTTCGGCGCCGGGGTGGCCGGCCCACTTGTAGAAGAGGTAGGCGCTGTACGGGACGGCGTCGCGGACCCGGCCGCCGAGCAGGTCGACCACGGGCACGCCCGCCGCCTTGCCGCGGATGTCCAGGCAGGCGACCTCGAAGGCGGCGAACACCCGGTCGACGCTCTTCTCCTTGGTCGCGACGCCGGTCAGGCCGTGCAGGTCGGTCACCGCGTCGCCGACGGTGGCGGCGATCCGCCGGTACATCTCGTTGGTGGCGTGCACGTCCAGGCCGACGAGGGTCCGGGCGCACTCGCGTACTTTCGACAGATGTCCCAGGTCACCGTACGTCTCGCCGAGGCCGCTGAGTCCCTCGTCGGTGACGATCTCGACCACGGTGCGCAGGGCCCACGGCTCGTGCGCCCCTGCGGCGTTCAGCAGGGGCGGGTCCCGGAACGCGACGGGAGTGACGTGGACCTGCGTGATGATCATATGTTCGCCGTCCATGTATGTGAACGATGGTCAGGATTGTGGACAGTTCTGGCAACTGTAAGAATGAGCCGGAGAAGGTGTCAAGACTGAAGGACCATTCGATGATCTATGGATACGACCCCAGGACCGGCGAGACCGTGGGTGACGCGGTTCCTGAGACGGATCGTGCCGGGGTCGACTTGATCGTCTCCGCCGCGGCCGCCGCCGGTTCGGCATGGCGTGCGACACCGGCCGCCGAGCGCGCCGAGGCGCTTGAAGCCGTCGCTGACGCGCTCACCGCCCACGTCGAGGAGCTCTGGCAGCTCGCCGACCGGGAGACCGCGCTCGGTGAGGTCCGGCTGCGCGGCGAGGTCGCGCGCACGGCGGGGCAGTTCCGCCTGTTCGCCCAGGTGATCAGGGACGGTGGCTACCTCGAGGCGATCGTCGACCACGCCGACGCCTCGGCCACGCCGCCCAGGCCCGACGTGCGGCGGATGAAGCAGCCGCTGGCCGGGGTGGTGGCGGTGTTCGCGGCGAGCAACTTCCCGTTCGCCTTCTCGGTGGCCGGTGGCGACACCGCGTCGGCGCTGGCCGCGGGCTGTCCCGTCGTGGTCAAGGCGCACCCGGGACACCCGGGCACCTCCGCGCGGGTGGCCAGGATCGTCCGGGACGCGCTGCCGTACCCGGATCTGCTCGGGCTGGTGCAGGGCATGCAGGCGGGTGTGAACCTGGTTCAGCACCCGGGGGTGGTGGCGGCCGGGTTCACCGGGTCCATCGCCGGGGGCAAGGCGATCCAGGGGCTCATCGACCAGCGCGAGACGCCGATCCCGTTCTACGGCGAGCTGGGCAGTGTCAACCCCGTCGTGGTGCTGCCGTCGGCGGCTAAGGGGGAGGTGGCGAGTGGGTTCGCGGCGTCGCTGACGCTCGGCGTGGGGCAGTTCTGCACGAACCCGGGGCTGATGTTCGTGCCGGAGGACGAGGAGCTGCGTACGGCCCTGGTCTCGGCCGTGGAGGGCACGAGCGGCGGCGCGATGCTGGGTGAGCGCATCAGGGACGGCTACCTGGGCGGGGTCGAGCGGCTGGGCGAGCTGACGCTGTTGGCCGAGGGCAAGCCGGGGGAGGGCGGCTGGGCGGTGACGCCCAAGGTGTTCACCACCGACGTGAAGTCGTTCGCCGACAAGCTGCCGGGGGTCGCGGAGGAGTGCTTCGGGCCCGCCTCGGTCGTGGTGACCTACCGCGAGGTGTCGGAGCTGCGGCCCGTGCTGGAGCGGCTTGACGGGTCGCTGACCGCCACCATCCACGGCACCGACCCCGACGAGGCGACGCAGGTCGCCGAGGTGCTCTCGCGCAAGGCCGGGCGGCTGATCTGGAACGGCTGGCCCACCGGGGTGGCCGTGACCTGGGCGATGCACCACGGGGGTCCGTGGCCGGCGTCCACGTCGGCGACCACCTCGGTCGGGGCCACGGCCATCGAGCGGTGGCTGGCGCCCGTGGCGTACCAGGACTGGCCTGCCGAGCTGCTGCCCGACGAGCTGAAGGACGGCAACCCGCTGGGCATCCCCCGCCGCGAGGACGGCACCTTCCGGGCGTAGTGACGTGGCGGGCGTAGGGGCATAGGGGCTGATGGAGGGGACCGGCCCAACGCGGTCAAGCGGCCGAGCGGGCCAGACGGCCCGCCCGGCAGACGGGTGGGACGGGTCGGACGGGTCGAGTGAGCCGAACGGGCCGGCGGGGCCCAGCGGCCGAGCGGGCCAAACGCCGAGCGGGCCAAACGGCCCCAGCGGGCCAGACGGCCAACGCCCGAACGGGCGGAACGGGCCAGAAGGCCCAACGGGCGAGACGGTCGCACGGCCAAACGGGTCGGACGGGGCGACTGGGCCGAACGGGCGGGCGGGCCCCAGAGGCCGAGTGGCCGAACGGGCCCGGCGGCCGAGCTGGCCAAACGCCCGAAGGGCCAAACGGCCAACGGGCGGAACGGGCCGAACGGCTGAGTGGCCGGAACGGGTGGGCGAGCCCCAGAGGCCGAACGGGCCGAATGGCCGAGCGGGACCGCAGGGACCGGGCGGTCCCCAGTTCCCGAGCGGACGGACCGGACCCCCACATGCACGAGACGGGCCCCCGGAAAACCGAGGCCCGTTCGCTGCCAGGTCAGGAGCTGGCGATTTCCAGGCCGGCTGCGATGATCTTCTCCAGCTCGGCCACGTGCTCCGGCGCCGGGTCCGCCAGTGGGGCGCGGACGCCGCCCACCTCGAGCCCGCGCAGCCGCACTCCCGCCTTCACCAGCGAGACCGCGTACCCGGGCACCAGGTCGCGCAGTTCGACGAGCGGCAGGTAGAAGCCGGTCAGCAGCCGCCGCACCAGCGCGTCGTCGCCGCCGGTGACGGCCCGGTGGAAGGCGAGCGCGACTTCGGGCGCGAACGCGAACGCCGCGCTGGAGTAGAGGTCCACGCCCAGCCCTCGGTAGGCGGGCACGGTGAACTCGGCCGTGGGCAGCCCGTTGAAGAACGTGAAGCCGGCGGCGCCCGCCTCGCGTACGCGCAGGATGATGCGCTGGAGCAGGTCGAGGTCGCCGAGCCCGTCCTTGAAGCCGATCACCGACGGGTCCTGGGCGAGTTCGGCGACGGCCTCGGGGGTGAAGCGGGCGGTGCCGCGCTGGTAGACGATCACGGGCAGCCCGCCGGCCTCCGCCACGTCGCGCACGTAGGCGACGAGCCCGCTGGGGGGCCCGCTGACCAGGTACGGCGGCATGAGGAGCAGCCCGTCGGCCCCGGCGGCGGCGGCCGCCCTGGCGACGGCCCGGGCGGCGGGCAGCGCGCCTCCGGCTCCGCCGAACACCGGGACGCGGCCGGCCGTGGCGGTGACGGCGGTGGTCACCACCTGGGTGTACTCGTCCGGGTCGAGGGCGTTGAACTCGCCGGTGCCGCATGCGGCGAACACGCCTCCGGCCCCGGCTTCGACTCCCTGGGCGACGTGCCGCCTCAGGAGCTCCTCGGACACGCCGCCGTCGGGCGTGAACGGGGTCACCGGGAAGAAGAGAACACCATCTAGCCGCATCTATGCCTCCATGTCAGCGGATGCCCTCTCGGCGGAGAGTGGCAGCCAGCTTTCGGGTGTGTCTGATCACCGCTTGGGTGACCCGCTCGATCTCGGCGGGCGGCAGGCCCACCGGCATCGAGCAGCTGATCGCGTCCGTGGCCGGGATCCGGTAGTCGACCGCGACCGCCACGCAGGCGACGCCGGGCGTGCCCTGCTCGCGTTCGTAGGCCCAGCCTCGGGTGCGGACCTGGTCGAGCTCATCGGTGAGCTTCTCCAGGTCGACGATCGTGTGCTCGGTGACGGCGGTCAGCGGCGTCGGGAGCAGGGCGGCGACCTCGTCGTCGGTGAGCTGGGCGAGCAGCACCTGGCCGAGTGCCGTGACGTGGGCGGGCAGGCGCCTGCCGACCCTGGGGATCACGTGGTGCGCCTCGCGGGAGTCGCGGGTGGCCAGGTAGAGGACGTGCGCGTCGTCCCGCCGGGCGAAGTGGGCGGTCTGCCCGACTTCTTCCCGCAGGTCTTCGAGCGTCTCCTGCGCGAACGGCAGTGCCGGGTCCTTGTCCAGGTACGCGGTGCCGGTGAGCAGCGCGTGGGGCCCGATGCCGAACGCGGATCTGGCGGTGTCGGTCTCGACCCAGTTGAGCTCGACGAGCGTGCGCATCAGCGCGTGCAGGCTGCTGCGCGGGAACCCGGTCGCCTGCTGGAGCTCCGACAGCGTCAGTGTGGTGGGGGACGCGGCCAGGGCCTCCAGGATGCGAACCGTCCGCTCGGCGGACTTGACCAGCTGCGGCTCCATGATCATCCCATCTCGACAGCGGCTTCGACCAGTCAGCATACGGGATGGCGTTCAGATACATGGACACCTACCCCTTGATGGCGCCGCTTGTCAGGCCACGCATGAACTGACGCTGGAAGGCGAGGAACGCGATGATCGACGGGAGCAGGGCCAGCAGTGAGGCCGCGAGCACCACGCCGATGCCCACCTCCTCGTCCGAGCGGAGTGAGCGCAGCGCGATGGGCAGCGTCCACATGCTCGACTCCGGAGCCACGATGAGCGGCAGCAGGTACTGGTCCCAGATCATGGTGAAGCCGAAGACGCCGATGACCCCGAGCGCCGGCCGGCACAGCGGCAGGATGATCGTGAAGAACGTGCGCAGCTCGCCCGCGCCGTCGATGCGCGCGGCCTCCTCCAGCTCGACCGGCACCTCCTTCATGAACTCGGTCATGACCAGGATGGAGAACCCCCAGGCGCCCACCGGCAGGATCATGCCCGCGTACGTGCCGATGAGGTCGAGGTGCAGCACGGGCAGGTCGGCGAGCACGAGCGACAGCGGGATCGCGATGATCTCCTCGGGCAGCATCATCGTGGTCAGCATGATCAGCATGACGATCGACATGCCGCGGAACTTCTTGCGCGCCAGCGCGTACGCGGCGAACACGCTCACGATCACCTGGAGCAGCAGCCCGAACCCGACGACCACGAAGGAGTTGAACAGATAGAGGTAGACGTTGCGCTCGCCCGCCTGGACGAAGTTCTCGAACGTGAAGGAGTCCGGCCACAGCGTGAACGCGGTCGGGTCGAGCGTCTCGTTGAACGCGCTGATCAGCAACGCGACCAGCGGCCCGGTGAAGATCAGCACCATGCCGGAGTAGAGCAGGACCTTCACGGCCACGGCCACCGGCCCGCGCCTGGCCTCCAGCCCCAGCGCGCTGTCGAACCTCATGATGCCGCCTGCCTTCTCCGCATGAGCTGGACGAGCACGGTCAGCAGCAGGGTGGCCGCGAACAGCACGATCCCGCCTGCCGACGCGATGCCCAGCTCGCCCGTCTGGAAGCCGAGCTTGTAGATCAGTGTCATGAGCACCTCGGACGACCCGTTCGGCCCGCCGTTCGTGAGCACGTACACCTCGACGAACACCCGCAGGCCGCGGATGGCGGCGAGCGTGAACAGGATCCAGAACACCGGCCGCAGCGCCGGCAGCGTGATGTGCCGCAGCCGCCGCCAGGTGGACGCCCCGTCGACCGCGGCGGCCTCGTACAGCGTCCGGTCCACCCCGACCAGCCCGGCCAGGAAGATCATCATGTCGTACGGGGTCCCGCGCCAGATGCTCATGCCCATGATCGACAGCAGGGAGGAGTCCTCGCTGGCCAGGAACGGCTGCGGGTCCAGTGCCACCCAGCCGAGGATGCTGTTGAGCATGCCGGTGTCGCCCGGGTGGTACATGATCCGCCACACCTCGGCCACGGCCGCCATCGTGGTCACGACCGGCAGGAACGCCGCGGTCCTGACGAACCACAGGTAACGCGCGGGCCCCTCGATGAGCAGCGCGAACCCCAGGCCCAGCACCAGCGACCCGGCCGTGGTGCCCAGCGCCAGCACCAGGCTGTGCCAGATGGCCGAGGCGAAGGCGTCGTCGGTGAGGATCGTGCGGTAGTTGTCCAGCCCGACCCACCGGCTGTCGATGTAGCGGATCTCCTGGAAGCTCATCGTCAGCCCGGTGAACATCGGGATGAACTTGAAGTACAGGAACAGCAGCAGGGCGGGCGCCAGGAAGGCCCAGGCGATCAGCGCGCCCCGCCGCCGCGCCCGGGTGGGCGTGGGCGTCATGATGCCTTCTGGCCCTGCAGTTCCCGCGTGAGCTCGGCGTTGAGGGTGTCCATCTCGGCCTGGACGTCCATGCCGCAGTCGGCCCACGCGGAGTTGATGGAGTCGGCCGAGGTCTGGCGGATCGGCGCCCAGTTCGGCACGGGCGGGGCGTAGACGGCGTCGGGGTAGGCGTCCTGGAACACCTTCCAGCGCGGGTCCTTCCGCTCGGCGGCCAGGTCGACCTCGGAGTTGACCGGCAGGCGGACGATGGCGCCGTTGTTGTCCTTGTTCATACCGATCCGCTGGCCCTCTGCAGAGATCGCGAACTCGGCGAACTTCTTCTGGCCCTCGGGGTTGCCGGACCCGGCCATCAGGTAGACGTTCTCGCCCTCGCCGAGCGTGCCGGGGCCGCCGGTGGGGCCCTTGGGCACCGGGAAGACCTCGATCTTGTCGGTGCCGATGCTCTCCACGAACCGGGCGAGCACGTACGGACCGGTCAGGTAGAGGCCTCCCTGGCCCTTCTCGAACACCTCGTGGGTGACGGTGGTGTCGTTGCTGACCGCGCCCGGGTTGACGGTCTTGGCGGTGCAGAACTGGTCCTGGAGGAACTTCACGGCCTCGACGGTCCTGGAGTCGCCCGTCATGGCGGCGAACGTGCCGCTGCCCGTGGTGCTGAGGAAGTCGCCGCCGTTGGCGTAGATGAACGAGGAGGCGTACCAGGAGGCGTAGCCGCGCTTGGTGCCGGCCGGGATCACGAAGCCGGAGGTGTCGTTCTCGCCGTTGCCGTCGGGGTCCTTCTCGGTGAACGCCTTGGCCAGCGCGGCCAGGTCCGCCCAGGTGCGGGGGACGTCCATGCCGAGCTTCTCGCGCCAGTCCTTGCGCGCGATGATCGCGAACGCCTGGGCGGAGAACGGCGCCGCCCACGTCTTGCCGTCGGCGGCCGTGGCCGCCTTCCAGGCCAGGTCGGACAGCTTGTCCCCGCCCGCGAGCGAGGCCCGGTCGACCTCGGTGAGCCAGCCCTGGGTGTGCATGTTGCCGATCTGGGCGGTGTCGTTGATGACGATGTCGGGCAGTTTGCGCTGGGCCGCCTGCTGCTGCAGCTTGGTCTCGAAGTCGTCGAAGAGCGCGACGACCTTGGTCGGCACGCCCGCGGCCTTGGTGAAGGCCTCGGCCAGGCGCTGGGCCGTCTTGGCGGAGTCGGAGTCGGGCGTCTGCCTGATCCAGATCTCCAGAGCCTCGTCCGAACCGGAACCCGAACCCGATGATCCGGAGCCGCAGCCCGTCAGCGTTACGGTCAGGGCCGTCGCGATCGCGACCCCGAGCAGATGACGTGACATCAGACCGCCTCCTGTTCACATATGTGGACATCTATCGCGGACGTGAATTTGGTACCTGCGAACGTAACGAGTGACGCACATCACGGTCAATATTCAAGAATGTGAATTCAAGCCAGGCTTGTGTACAACAGAAGTCATGCGCATTCTCATGACCGGCGCCGCCGGCAAGGTCGGCACGCTGCTCCGTCCCCGTCTCGCCCGCGAGGGCCGGACCCTGCGCCTGTCCGACCTGCTCCCACTGGAGCCGGGGCCCGGCGAGGAGGCTGCCGTCGCCGATCTGGCCGACGAGTCCGCCATGGCCAAGGCGATGGCGGGCGTCGACGCGGTGCTCCACCTCGGCGGGCAGAGTCGCGAGCACCCGTGGGCGGACATCGTCCGGGCCAACATCGACGGCACCCAGGTGCTGATGGAGGCCGCGCGGCGGGAGGGCGTACGGCAGCTGGTGCTGATGGGCAGCCATCACGCGGCCGGGTTCCAGACCAGGCCGCCGTCCGGCGAGGATCTGCCCGACTACGCCTTCCCTCGCCCCGACACCTTCTACGGGGTCAGCAAGGTCGTCATGGAAGGGCTCGGCAGCCTCTACCACGACAGGTTCGGCATGAACGTGACCGTGATCAGGCTCGGCACCTGCAACGAGGGCCCGGCCGACACGCGCGGCCTGGCCACCTGGATCTCGCCGGACGACCTGGCGCGCCTGGTCGAGGCCGCGCTCGTCGCGCCCGGCTTCCACGTCGTCTGGGGCGTCTCGGACAACGCGCGCCGCTGGTGGTCGCTGCGCGAGGCCGAGGCCATCGGGTACGTCTCCCGCGACGACTCCGAGGTGTTCGCCGGTCCCCTGGTCGCCGAGCTGGGCGAGCCGGACCTGAGCGACCCGGTGCACGACCGTGCCGGCGGGGTGTTCACGTTGAAGGAGCTCGGCGGATCCTGGTGAGCGTTACCGCTCGGTAGCCGCCCCGGCCGGACAGGACGGGGCGGCTTTCTGCTGCCCTCCCATGATGCAACCGGTTGTAGTGGATCTGAGCCAACGGCAAAATGTTGTGATTCCGTCATCTGGGGTCCTGGCCACTTGACCTGCGGCTACGGCGTTGGCGATATATCGGTAACGGCTTTGTAACACCTGCAAAGGGTTGACGAAACTTTTCGCCTGCCTATAGGAAGGCGCTATCCGATCCCGCCGTGCCGGGCAGGGCCTGGAAGAGGGATGTATGTCCGAATCAATCTCTGTGACGCCGGAGCGAGCACTCGCCCCGAAGCGTGCGCCCGATCAGCCGCCAGGACGCCGCAGGAGGACCCCCCACGTTAACGTTCACAGGCGGCGTGAGGCCCGCGCGGCCTACGTCTTCCTCGCGCCGTGGTTCATCGGCCTCTTCGTCATCACCGTCGGCCCGATCCTGGCCTCGCTCTACCTGTCGTTCACCAACTACAGCCTCCTGGAAGAGGCCAAGTGGGTCGGGACCGACAACTACACCAAGATGTTCTTCGAGGACGACCGCTTCATCACCTCGCTGAAGGTCACCACCGTCTACGTGGTCGTCTCGGTGCCGCTGCAGCTCGCCTTCGCCCTCGGGCTCGCTCTGGCGCTCGACCGCGGACTGCGCGGCCTGTCGTTCTACCGCTCGGTCTACTACCTGCCGTCACTGCTCGGCGGCAGCGTCGCCATCGCCATCCTGTGGCGCAAGATCTTCGGCACCGACGGCCTGGTCAACGGCCTGCTCGCGGTCTTCGGCATCCAGGGGCCCGGCTGGGTCTCCGACCCCGACACGGCGCTCGGCACGCTGATCCTCCTGCACGTGTGGACGTTCGGCGCGCCGATGGTGATCTTCCTGGCCGGACTGCGCCAGATCCCGCAGAGCTACTACGAGGCGGCCGCCGTCGACGGCGCCACCAAGCTGCGCCAGTTCCGCTCGATCACGCTGCCGCTGCTCACCCCGATCATCTTCTTCAACCTCGTCCTCGAGGTGATCAAGTCGTTCCAGTCCTTCACGCAGTCGTTCATCGTGAGCGGCGGCAGCGGAGGCCCGGTCGACTCCACGCTCTTCTACACGCTCTACCTCTACCTGAAGGGCTTCAAGAGTTACGAGATGGGCTACGCGGCCGCCATGGCGTGGGTCCTTCTGCTCATCATCGCCGGCCTGACCGGCGTGAACTTCCTCGCGTCGAAGTATTGGGTCTTCTATGGCGACTCGAAGTAAGCAGGTCCCGCTCCTGTTCCGGCCGATGCCGCGGGGGAGCCGCCTGCTCAAGCACCTGCTGCTGATCGCCTTCGGGCTGGTCATGCTCTACCCGCTGCTCTGGATGATCTCCAGCTCGCTCAAGCCGGAGGAGCTCATCTTCCGGGAGCCCGGACTGTGGCCCAGCGAGGTGACGCTGGACAACTACGGCGACGGCTGGACCGCGCTCAAGCACTCCTTCGGCTACTACCTGTGGAACTCCGCCGTGATCACCGGCCTGTCGGTGCTGGCGAACCTGGTGGCCTGCTCACTGGCCGCCTACGCGTTCGCCCGGCTGAACTTCCCGCTGAAGAAGCTGTGGTTCACGGTCATGCTGGGCTCGATCATGCTGCCGCACCACGTGACCGTCGTGCCGCAGTACATCGTGTTCGCCGAACTCGACTGGATCAACACGATCTGGCCGCTGGTCGTGCCCAAGTTCCTGGCCACCGACGCGTTCTTCATCTTCCTGATGGTGCAGTTCATCAGGACCCTGCCCAGGGAGCTGGACGAGGCCGCCGCCATCGACGGAGCCGGCTACTGGCGGGTGTTCCTCCAGGTCATCCTGCCGCTGTGCATGCCCGCCCTGGCCACCACCGGCATCTTCACCTTCATCTGGACGTGGAACGACTTCTTCAGCCAGAACCTCTATCTCACCAACTCCGACAACCTCACGGTGGCCGTGGCGCTGCGCCAGTTCCTCGACTCCAGCGGCGAGTCCTCGTGGGGGCCGATGTTCGCGATGTCGATCGTGTCGCTGGGACCGATCTTCGGGTTCTTCCTGGCGGGGCAGAAGTACCTGATCCGGGGCGTGGCGACGACCGGTTTGAAGTAGTTCCTCTTCACCCCCTGCAACTCTCCAAGAGGAGGTAGAGCTGTGAACCTCAGCTCTCGCAAGACCATGTGGAAGGTCGCCGCGCTCTCGGTGGCCGTGCTCACGGCGGTCACCGCCTGCGGCAGCGGCGACAGCGGCGAAGGCGGTGGCGGCGAAGGCGGCAAGACCACCATCACCTTCGCCTACTGGGGCAGCGACGCCCGCCAGAAGCTGACCGAGCAGGTCATCGCCAAGTTCGAGGAGAAGAACCCGACGATCGACGTCGAAGGCGACTTCTCCAACTGGGACAGCTACTACGAGAAGCTCGCCACCAAGGTCGCCGCCAACGACGCCCCCGACGTGCTCAGCATCGAGATCCGCGGCCTGAGCGAGTACGCGGGCCGCGGCGCGCTCGCCGACCTCGCCGGCAAGGTGCCCACCGCCGACCTCGACCAGCAGGTCCTCGCCAGCGGCCAGATCGACGGCAAGCAGTACGCGATCCCGACCGGCGTCAACGCCTTCTCCATGGTCGCCAACACCGCGGCGCTGGAGAAGGCCAAGAAGGAGCTGCCCAAGGACACCGACTGGACCTGGGACCAGTGGATGGCCCTCGCCCAGGAGATCTCCGGCGCGGGCGGCGTCACCGGCGCCGAGTACAACTTCAACCCGGCCTTCCTGCAGATCTACGCCGCCCAGCGCGGCGAGAAGTTCTACGACGGCAACAAGATCGGCGTCTCGCCCGACACGCTCAAGTCATGGTGGGCCATCCACCAGAAGCTCATCGAGACCAAGGGCTCGCCCGACGCCGCCAAGAGCGCCGAGATCGGCGCCACCGGCCCCGAACAGTCGCTGCTCGGCACCAACGCCGGCGCCATGGGCATGTGGTGGAGCAACCAGCTCAACGCGCTGACCAAGTCGTCCGGCTCCGAGATGACGCTGCTGCGCATGCCCAAGCTCGAAGGCGCCACCACCGGCGGGATGTTCCTGCAGCCCGCCATGTTCTACGCCGCCTCCGCCAAGTCCGAGCACTCCGCAGAGGGCGCCAAGCTCATCGACTTCCTCGTCAACGACCCGGACGCCGCCGCCATCCTGCTCAGCGACCGCGGCCTGCCCACCAACACCAAGGTGCTCGACGCCGTCAAGACCAAGCTCCCCGAAACCGACCAGAAGACCCTCGCCTTCATCGACGAGGTCAGGAGCGAGCTGAGCCCCATCCAGGTCCCGCCGAAGGGCGCCCTGGAGATGGAGGACATCCTCAAGCGCAACTCCGAAGAGGTCATGTTCGGCCGGGCCACCCCCGACGCCGCCGCTCAGAAGTTCCTGACGGAGGCCAACGCCGCGATCGCCGGCTGACGCGATCACCGCCGGGGGCCGGCCTGGCCCCCGGCCGCCACCTCGACTCGGGGAGAAGAGCAGTTGAGCACCAAGTACGCCTTCGTCGGCCTCGGCCACCGGGCGCAGATGTACGTCGACGCTCTGCTGGGCGACTGGCAGGACACCGGGACGATCGCCGGCCTGTGCGACACCAACCGGACCCGCATGGACTACTACGCCGAGCGCATCGGCCGCCCGGTGCCCTGCTTCGGCCCCCAGGAGTACGGCAAGCTCCTGGACCTCGCCGACGCCGTGATCGTCTGTACGGTCGACGCCACCCACGCCCAGTACGTGATCGCCGCCCTCGACGCCGGCCGTGACGTGATCGTCGAGAAGCCGCTCACTGTCGACGCCGAGAGCTGCGCCGCCATCGCCGAGGCCGCCGAGCGCAGCACCGGCAAGCTCGTCGTGACGTTCAACTACCGCTACTCGCCGCGCAACTCCGCCGTCAATCGGCTGCTCAGCGAGGGCGCCATCGGCGACGTCACCTCCGTCCACTTCGAATGGGCGCTCGACACCATCCACGGCGCCGACTACTTCCGCCGCTGGCACCGCGACCGCGCCAGCTCCGGCGGGCTGCTCGTGCACAAGTCGACCCACCACTTCGACCTGGTCAACTGGTGGCTCGACGCCGCCCCCCAGCTCGTCTTCGCCCAGACCGACCTGCGCTTCTACGGCGACGCGCTGCCCCGGGGCGAGCGCCCCGCCCGCGGCCAGGGCGCACCCGGGCTGGGCAGCGACCCGTACATCCTGGACATCTCCGCCGACGAGCGGCTCAAGCGGCTCTACCTGGACGCCGAACACGAGGACGGCTACATCCGCGACCAGGACGTCTTCGCGCCCGGCGTGACCATCGACGACACCATGGCCGTCATGGTCCGCTACGCCAACCGGGCCATCCTCACCTACTCGCTCACCGCCCACGCGCCCTTCGAGGGCTACCGGGTCGCCTTCAACGGCACGCGCGGGCGGATCGAACTGGAGGTGTGCGAGCGGGCCTGGACGCCGCCGCACGCCGCCGTCGACCCCAGCGCCGCGAGCAAGGAACACGCCGCCGGCGCCTGGGACCGCCTCACCCTCCACCGGCACTGGGAGCAGCCCGAACAGGTGCCCATCGAACAGGGCGCCGGCGGGCACGGCGGCGGCGACCGGCTGCTGCTCGACGACGTCTTCCGCGGGCCCGGCGACGACCCCCTCGGCCGCCCGGCCGGCTACCGCGACGGCATCCGCAGCGTCCTCGTCGGCGTCGCCGCCACCCGCGCCGCCGCCACCGGCCTCCCCGTCCCCCTCACCCCCGACGGCACCGCCCTCCTAACCCCCTGAACCAGGCGCCCCCATGAGCGCCCCGTCCCTTCCGAGAAGCCGCGCACACGAAGGGCCGCGCCTTGGGGGACTTGCACGGAAGTGCGATACCCGTGAGGGGCACCCCGCCCCAGGAGGCACGGGCCCCCGGACTGGCCGCCCCCAGGAGGTGCGGGCCCCCGGGCTGGCCGCCCCCGAGAGGCAGGGGTCATCCCCGGGCTGGTCGCTCCGGGAGGTGCGGGCCACCCCCGGGCTGGCCGTCCGCCTCTGAGGGGCTGCGGCTCCCCGGGGAGGCGCGCGTTCGCGAGGGGCCGCGCCCTCACGGGGTTGCTCGGGAGGATCCGGCGCCTCCAGAGGGGCGGGCCTGGGAAGGGCGCCCGTCCTGGGGCTCCGCGGGGTGGCTGGCCGGTGGAGGGCTGAAGGGCGGGCCCCGAAAGGGCGATCAGGCGTAGAGGAAAGGACGGGTAGTGCGGCATCTTGGGGTGTTCTCGGGGCTGGTGGAGGTGGCCGGGCGGCGGCGGGGGCTGTTCGCGGATGCGGTGCCCGGGGCGGCGCTGGCTGAGGCGGCGAGGGAGACGATCGGGACGCTGGACCTGGTGGCGGCCGACGTCAGGACGGAGCGCACCTGGGAGGCGGGTGACGTGGCGGGGGAGGAGCTGTCGTGGGACGTGGGCTTCGGCCCGCGGACGCGCGCGTACCTGCTGAGGCCGCGCGGCGAGCGTGGCAGGCTCCCGGGGGTGGTGGCGCTGCACTGCCATGCCGGGATGAAGTGGGCCGGCAAGGAGAAGGTCGCCGACGGCCCGGAGGGTCCGTCGGCGGAGGTGCGGCGGCTGCGGGAGGAGATCTACGGCGGCCGCGCCTATGCGGGGGAGCTGGCCGGGCGCGGGTTCGCGGTGCTGGTGCCGGACGTGTTCGGCTGGGGCAGCCGCCGGTTCCCGCTGGCGGACATGCCGGACCGGGTGGCCGCGTACGCCGGTGATCCGGCGCTGTCGGAGGCGGACCGCTACGACGCGGCGGCGGGTCACCACGAGCACGTGCTGGAGAAGTACTGCACGCTGCTGGGCACGTCGATGGCGGGCGTGGTGGCGGGCGAGGACCTGGCGGCGGCGGCGTACCTGCGGGGCCGTCCGGACGTCGGCGAGGTGGGCTGCGTGGGGGTGTCGGGCGGCGGCCTGCGGGCGGCGCTGCTGGGCGCGTTCGACCCGGAGGTGCGGGCGGTGGCGGTGGTGGCGATGGTGTCGGCGTACGCGGATCTGCTGGACGGGTACGTGGCCTCGCACACGTGGATGCTCTACCCGCCGGGCCTGTCCCGCCTGTGCGACTGGCCGGCGCTGGTGGCGGCGCGGGCGCCGCGTCCGCTGCTGGTGCAGTACGCCGAGCGGGACGCGCTGTTCCCGCCGGAGGGGATGCGGCGGGCGCACGAGGCGATCGCCCGCCGCTACCCCGGGGGCGGCTACGAGGGCGTCTTCCACGACGCCCCGCACTCCTTCGACGTCCCGATGCAGGAGGCCGCCTTCGCCTGGCTGGCGAAGCGGCTCAGGACCTGAGCTCGGCGACCAGCCCGGCGGCCTCCTCGCGGGTCAGCCGCCCGTCGGCGACGACGACGGCGACCCGCCGGGCCAGCACGGGGCCGAACTCCAGCGGCGTGTCCCAGGCGAGCGCGGTGCCGACGCCGGGGTATTCGGCGACGCGCACGAACCACGGGTCGTCGTCCTGCGCGAACACCAGCGTCCAGTCGTCGGAGGCGAGCGCCAGCCACGGCGCCCGCGACCCGTGCACCCGCTCCTCGCCGTCCTCGGCGGCCGTGAACGCGTGCAGTTCCGGCGATCCGGCGGGCGCCCGCCAGAAGAAGCCGCCGTAGCCGGCCCCGGCCCGGCCCTTGGTGGCCGAGCTGCGCACGGTCAGCGGCCGGTCGGTCAGGTTGTGCAGCGTGAACGCGAAGTCGAGCGCCCACCCGCGCGACAGCGGCGCGGCGCGCACGGTGCGCTCCTCGCGCACGATCGGCTGCTCGCCGGGCCGCTCCCACACCAGCCGCTCGGCGAACCCGGACGCCTCCCGCACGGGGAACGACAGGTGCCGCTGCGTGCCGTGGTCGTCCAGCCAGGCGGGCCCCCGGTCGCGGACGTACGTGCGGCCGCCCCAGAAGTTGCGCCCGCCGAGGTCGGTGACGGCCACTCCGGCGCCGAGGTGGTGCGGATGGTCGTCGGGCCGCACCTCGGTCACGACGGTCCCGCCGAGCGTCCGTACGGGATGCAGGAACGGCCGGGGGGCGGCCTCCAGCGGCAGGTCGCTCACGGTCGTGTACTCGGCCACGACGGTCCCGGAGACGGTCAGCGGGGTCGCCCAGCTCACGCCGAGCTCGGAGAAGAGGGCCAGCCGGTCGGCGCAGGCGTCGACGACGCCGGCGATGCCGGGCAGCACCCGCCCCTCGCCGGACAGGTCCTGGTGGGCGTCGTCGATCGGCAGCGGGTCGGGCGCGAGCCGGATGGCCTCCATGACCTCCATGAACGCCCCGGTCCGGTGCACGGGCACGAGCAGCTCGGCGCCGGAGCGGACGTGCTCGACGAGGTTGGCCAGCAGGTCGGCCCGCTCGTAGGAGCGCGCGGGCCCGTCGTCCACCTGGACCTGGTCCGTCGTGTACGTGAGCCGCACGCGGCCCTTGGTGCCGTGGACGAGCACGTACGGCTCGTCGCGCGTGGCGGCGCAGAGCGTCACGGCCGCGACCACGGGCACCCCGGAGGCGAGGCCGATCCGGATCGCGGAGGTGTCGTCGGACTCGATGGGGTTGGCGTGGAACAGCTCCGCGGTGACGGAGGCGACGGCGCCGCGCTCCTCGGCCCCGGCGACGGCCAGGGCGGTGGCCAGGGCGTGCGCGAACGGGTTGGTGAGCGCCCCGTCGACCACGTCGACGCCGTCGAGCACCCGGCGGCCGGCCCACGGGCTGCGGGTGAAGTAGGCGGCCGGGCGCGGCCACGAGCCGGCCACGCCGATCCCGGTGACGCGGCCGACGGCGCCGCTCGCGACGAGCTCGCGGACGGCGGGCACGGCGGCCGAGCCGAGGCTCTGGAAGCCCACCTGGCAGGCCAGCCCGGCGGCGTCGGCGGCGGCGCGCATGCGTTCGAAGTCGCGCAGCGTGGCCGCCGTCGGCTTCTCCACCAGCACGTGCGCGCCCGCGCCGAACGCGGCCAGCGCCAGGTCGGCGTGCGTCGGGATGGGGGTGGCGAGGATGGCGATCTTCGCCCCGGTCCGCTTGATCAGGCCGGGCAGGTCGGCGGACACCTCCGGCTCGCCCAGCCCGTCGAGCAGCTCCGGCGCGACCGGCCGCACGTCGCACACGCCGGCCAGCTCGATCCCGGGCATCCGGCGCAGCCGGTCGAGGTAGTGGGAGCCGAACCCGTGGGCTCCGGCCAGCACGACACGCACGATCGTCACCTCCAGCGGAGGCCGAGCCCCCGGTGCCCGCCGGCGCGCAGCTCCGCGCCGGACACCTCGACAGGGTACGGCTCGGCCAGCAGCCCGAGCGCGGCGAACGAGGCGTCCTC
Source organism: Nonomuraea sp. NPDC023979 (assembly GCF_040639085.1). Classification (NCBI taxonomy): domain Bacteria; kingdom Bacillati; phylum Actinomycetota; class Actinomycetes; order Streptosporangiales; family Streptosporangiaceae; genus Nonomuraea; species Nonomuraea sp. NPDC023979. The sequence goes on along the minus strand of NZ_JBEZZG010000004.1, from coordinate 333,395 downwards.
GACGACCTCGGCCATGCACGGCAGCGGCAGCGCGAGCGCGAGCTGCCCGGACAGGTCGGGCAGCAGGTGCGGATGGACGGGCACGCCGTAGGCCCGCGCCAGCTCCGCGATGCGCAGGAACGGCGTGATGCCGCCCACCCGGACGACGTTCGGCTGCACGACGTCGCAGGCCCCGGCCGCGAGCAGGTCGCGGAAGCCGTAGACGGTGTAGACGTTCTCGCCCACGGCGATCGGCACGCCGACGGACCGGCGCAGCTCCACGTGCGCGGCCACGTCGTCGGCGGGCAGCGGCTCCTCCAGCCAGTGCAGCCCGTACGGGGCCAGCGCGTCGGCGGCGCGCCTGGCCCGGTGCAGGTCCCAGCGCTGGTTGGCGTCGATCATGAGCAGCGTGTCCGGCCCGACGACCTCGCGGACCGCCGCCACCCGTTCGACGTCCTCGCGCAGGTCGGGGCGGCCCACCTTGATCTTGACGCCGGGGTGCCCGGCGGCCTTCCAGCGTTCGGCCTGCGCGACCAGCTCGTCCAGCGTGTAGTGCAGGTTGACGCCGCTGCCGTAGACGGGCACGCTGTCGCGCCGCCGGCCCAGCACGTCGGCCAGGCCGCGCTCGCCGCACCGCAGGTCCCACAGCGCCAGGTCCACCCCGGCCAGCGCCACCGTGGTGACGCCGCCGGGCCCGGCCTCGCGCAGGTGCCGCCAGAGCCGGTCCCACACCACCTCCGGGTGCGGGTCCAGGCCGATGAGCGCGTCGCGGACGTCGTGCTCCAGCAGGGCCTGGACGGCCTTCGCGCCGATCTGCGGCGTCCAGGAGAACCCGGTGCCGGTCCGGCCGTCGGCCAGCGTCACCTCGACGACCAGGACGTGGTTGGCGGGCACGTCCGGGCCCCACGGCCGGCGCAGCGCGACCGTCCGCGGGGTGACCCTGAGGTCGCGGATCACAGCGCCCGCCCTTGCTCGATCGACCGCCCCTGCTGGATCGACCGCGCGTGCTCGATCAGCCTGGCCAGCTCGGCCACGTCCTCGGGCGCGGCGTCGGTCAGCGGCGGGCGCACCGGCCCGGCGTCCAGCCCGCCGAGCCGCACCCCGGCCTTGACCAGGGACACCGCGTATCCGGGGGCCTTGGACCGCAGCCGTACCAGAGGCTCGTAGAACTCGGCGAGCAGCCGGTCGGCGCCGTTCAGGAACGCGGTGGCGATGTCGGGAGCGAACGCGAACACGGCGGAGGAGTAGAGCTCGACGCCGATGCCGCGGTAGGCGCCCATGGTCAGCTCGGCGGTCGGCAGGCCGTTGAAGAACATGAAGCCGTCGCCCACCTCCCGGCGCACGGCCAGGACCGTGCGCCGGATGAGGTCGATGTCGCCCAGGCCGTCCTTGAGCCCGATCACGCCGGGGACGCGCGCCAGCTCGACCGCCTGCTCGGGCGTCGGGACGACCGAGCCGCGCTGGTAGATCACCGTCGGGAGGATCGCCGCGACCTCGCGCACGTAGGCGAGGAAGCCCTCGGGCGTGCCCTTCATCAGGTACGGCGGCATGAGCAGCAGGCCGTCGGCGCCGGCGTCGCGGGCCGCCCTGGCCTGGGCGAGCGCCGAGCCGAGCGGGCCGCCCGCGCCCGCGAACACCGGGACCCGGCCGCGCGCGGTCTTGACCGCCACCCGGACGGCCGCCGCGTGCTCGGCCTCCGACAGGGCCGGGAACTCGCCCGTGCCGCAGGCCGCGAACACCGCCCCCGGATGGTGTTCGAGGCCCCGGCCGATGTGCTCGGCCAGCACGTCCTCGGCCAGCTCCCCGGCCGCGGTGAACGGGGTGACGGGGAAGAAGAGGACTCCGGTGAGGTTCATCCGATCTCCAGTTCGGTGCGCCAGCTGCGCTTGGCCGTCCAGCCGAGCATGCGTTCGGCCTTGGCCGAGGTGAAGGCGGGACGGGTGCCGGTCAGGTGGATCGCCGCGGCCCTGGTGGCGGGCATGACGGCGGGAAGCAGGTCGGCGAGGGGGTCGCGGGCCAGCGCGTCGGCGGCGCCCGCGAAGAACACCTCGCCGTTGGGCAGGCCGGGCAGCTTGTCGACGAGCACCGAGATCATGTCGGAGGCGTCCCTGGCGTCGATGTAGTTGAACAGGGAGACGCCGGCGATCTCCGGCCGGTCGAGGCGTTCGGCGATCGTGTGGCCCGACTGGGTCGGCGCGCCCGCCCATTCCTCGGGGGCGACGACGAAGCAGGGCCGCACCGCCGCGAAGCGGGTGTCGGAGCAGCGCGCGAAGGCCGCCATCGTCTGCTCGGCGACCAGCTTGGACAGGCTGTAGGAGTTCCACGGCCGGGGCGGGTGGTCCTCGTCGATCGGCAGGTAGTCGGGCGTCCAGCCGGAGGGGGCGCCGTAGCCGATCACGGTGGGGCTGCTGGCCACCACGACCCGGCCCACGCCGGTGGCGCTCGCCGCCGCGCACACGTTGAACGCCAGCTCGGTGTTCGTGCGGAAGGTGACGCCGTCGGTCCGGCTGAACGGGGTCGCGATGGCCGCCAGGTGCACGACGACGTCGGGCCGGAAGCGCGTGAGCACGTCGTAGGCCTCGCCCAGGTCGGTCAGGTCGGCGGGCAGGACGGCGGCGGCCTCGTCGGGCGTGCCGGCGGTGACGTCGACGCCGATCACCTCGTGACCGGCCTGCGCCAGGGTGGTGACGAGGCTGCGGCCGAGCCTTCCGGCGCTGCCCGTCACCAGTGTTCGTGTCATCGCTCGCTCACCTTCCCGCAAGGGGCTCGAATACCGCAACCGGTTGCAAAAAGTATCGAGGCGGGGTCGGGAGAACGTCAAGCCGCACGGCCCCCGCTCACACGGGCGCCGACGCCCGTATAACCGGTATGGTGGGCATTGGCGCTCTGGCAGAGGCTCTAGAAGTCCATTGACAGCGATACAAGCGCTTGCATTAATGTACAGGGCATGCACGGAGGCCTAGCGTGGCGGTGACGATTCGTGACGTGGCGGAGGCGTCGGGCGTGCACGTCTCCACGGTGTCGCGCGCATTCTCCGCGCCCCATCTGGTCAACCCCGCGACGCGCACCCGGGTGCTCGCCATCGCCGAGGACCTCGGCTACCGGCCCAACCGGGCCGCGCGGGCGCTGACCACCGGGCGCACCCACAACATCGGCCTCATCGTGGCCGACATCGCCAACCCGTTCTTCCCGCCGCTGATCAAGGCCGCGCAGGCGCAGGCCAGGCTCCGCGACTACCACGTGTTCGTCGCCGACACCGACGAGGACCCGCAGGTCGAGGAAGAGCTCATCCAGACTCTGACCAAGCAGGTCGACGGCGTGCTGCTGTGCAGCCCCCGCCTGACCAACCGGACGATCGAGCGGCTGCGCGAAGAGGTGCCGTTCGTCGTGGTCAACCGGCGGGTCAAGGGCATGCCGACGGTCCTGATGGACGTCGGGCGCGGCGTCCGGCTGGCCGTCGAGCACCTGACCGGCCTCGGCCACCGCAGGCTCGCCCTGGTCACCGGGCCGAGCGGGTCGTGGACCAGCAAGGAGATGCAGTCCGCGGCGGCCGCGATGAGCGAGGCCGACGTCACCTTCCTCGGCCCCAACCCGCCCACCGAGCTCGGCGGCCTCGCCGCGGTCACCGACGTGATCGCCTCCGGCGCCACCGGCGTGCTCGCCTACAACGACCTGGTCGCGATCGGGCTCATGGAGGGCCTGGCCGAGCGCGGGATCGACGTGCCGGGCGACATCAGCGTGATCGGCGTCGACGACATCGTCCCCGGCCGGCTGAGCCGCCCCAAGCTCACCACGATCGCCATGCCCACCGCCGCAGCGGGCCGGATCGCCGTGGACATGCTGCTCCAGTCGGTCGACTCCGACTCGACCGGCGGCGTCACCGTGCTGGAGACCAGCCTGATCGTCCGCGAGTCAACGGGAGAGACCCACTCATGATCTTCGGAACGCTGCCGTCGGGGGAGCCCGTCGAGCGCCACGAGCTGTCGTCGGGGCGCCTGCGCGCGGCGGTGCTCAGCTACGGCGCGATCCTGCAAACGCTTGAGGTGTCGGGCGTCAACGTGGTGCTCGGCCTCCCGACGCTCGACGACTACCTGACCCGCAGCCGCTACTTCGGCGCCGTCGTCGGCCGCTACGGCAACCGCATCGCCCGCGGCCGCTTCACCCTCGACGGCACCGAGCACACGCTGCCCGTCAACAACGGCCCCAACAGCCTGCACGGCGGCGCCGACGGCTTCGACCGCCGGGCCTGGACCGTCGCCGACGTCACCGGCTCGTCCATCACGCTCACGCTGACCAGCCCCGACGGCGACCAGGGCTACCCCGGCACGCTGACCGCCTCGGTCACCTACACGCTCGACGGCGACGCGCTCCGCCTCGACTACGCGGCCGAGACCGACGCCCCCACGGTGCTCAACCTGACCAACCACTCCTACTTCAACCTCGCGGGCGGCGGCGACGTGCTCGGCCACGTGGTGCGCATCGCCGCCGACCACTACCTGCCGGTCGACGACGGCAAGATCCCCACCGGCGAGCGGGCCCCGGTCAAGGGCACCGTCTTCGACTTCACCACGCCCCACGCGGTGGGGGAGCGGTTCGGCGGCGCGTACGACCACTGCTACGTCCTCGACGGCGGCGTCACCGTGGTCGAGCCGGTCAGCGGGCGCACGATGGAGGTCACGACCACCGAGCCGGGCGTGCAGTTCTACGCGGGCGGCATGCTCGACGGCGTCGCCACCCCGTTCGGCCCGCACGCCGGGCTGTGCCTGGAGACCCAGCACTTCCCCGACTCGCCCAACCAGCCGGGCTTCCCCTCGACCGTGCTCAGACCGGGCGAGCGCCACGCCTCCTCCACCACCTACGCCTTCCCCGCCTGACGCGCGGGCAGCGCCCGCAGCACGAGCAGCGCCACGTCGTCGCGCGACGGGTGGTCGGCGAAGGACTCGACCGCCTGCCGCACCCGGTCGGCCACCGCGTGCGCGCTCAGCCCCGCGCAGCCCGCCAGCAGCCGCGCCAGGCCGTCGTCGTCGTCCAGCAGCCGCAGGCCGCTGCGCCGCTCGGTCACGCCGTCGGTGACGCACAGCAGCACCTCGCCGGGCGCCAGCTCGAACGACTCCACGCTGAACCGGGCGCCGTCCTCGACCCCCAGCAGGAGCTGCGGCGTCGCCACCGTCTCGACCCGGCCGTCGGCGCGCAGCAGCAGCGGCGGCACGTGCCCGGCCGAGGCGACCGTGCACAGCGCGCCGCCGCCCGGCAGCGGTGTCAGCTCGCCGCACAGCAGGCTGAGGAAGCGGCCGTCCTCGCCCTCCTCCAGCACCCGCTGGTTGAGCCGGTCGAGGATGTCGGCCACCGTGTAGTTCTCCTTGGCCAGCAGCCGCACCGCGTGCCGGGCCAGCCCCGTCACCGCGGCGGCCTCCGGCCCGCTGCCGCACACGTCGCCCAGCGCGAAGCACCAGTGGCCGGCCACCGTGAACAGGTCGTAGAAGTCGCCGCCGACGTCCGCGCCCTCCCCGGCGGGCTCGTAGACGATGGCCGACTCCAGGCCCGGCATCGGCGCCACCCGCATCGGCAGCAGGCTGCGCTGCAGCACCCGCGACGTGGTCGCCTGCCGGGTGTAGAGCATGGCCGTGTGCAGGTTGAGCGCGATCAGCCGGCACAGGTCGGCCAGCAGGTCGGCCAGCTCCAGCGGCAGCGTCGGCTCCTGGCGCCCGATCACCAGCGCGCCGTGCGCGTTGCCCTGCGTCATCAGCGGGAACGACAGCACCGCCTCCTGGCCGACCGGCCAGGCCACCTCGGCCAGCGGCGTGCCGGGGATGGCCGGCAGCGACTTGCGCAGGCCGGCGTTGTGCCGCTCCTCGCTGTGCCACACGTGGGCCAGCCGCGTCATCCCGGCCAGGTCCGTCAGGTAGACCGCCGCCCAGGTGGCGATCTTCGGCACCACGAGCTGCGCGGACAGCGCCGCGATCACCTCCTCGTCGTGCACGCCCGCCAGCAGCTCGCCCGCCTCGGCCAGGAAGGCGAGGCGGCCCCGGTGCGCCCGGTCCTGCTCGGCCAGCCGCTCGCGCTGCACGGTGACCGCCACCTGGTCGGCGATGTGGCGCAGGCTGACAGTGAGGTCGTGGTCGAAGCGGCCGGGGGCGGCCGAGGTCACCGCCAGGTGCCCGATCACCTCGCCCCCGGCCACCAGCGGCGCGCACGCCAGTGACCTGGCCCGCAACTGCTGGGCCAGCTCCACGTCGACCGCCAGCAGGTCCTCCAGCACCGCCGGGGCCGTGCGGTCGGGCGCGAACACGCCCGCCGCCGGCACGCCCACCACCCCCGCCGTGTCGCCCACGCCCGCCGCGACCCCCAACCGGTTGCCGCTCTCGGCGCGCAGCAGCACGTACGTGGCCTCGCCGCCGCTCGACAGGTGCACGATCTGCGCGATCGTGTCGAGCAGCTCGGCCAGCGGACGGTCGCGGTCGAGCAGGTCCTTGATCCGCCTGCCCGCCTCCCGGCGCACCGGCGCGGGCGGCGCGGCCAGCACGAACCCGTGCTCCCAGCTCGTCACCATCCAGATCGACCGCCGGTCCTCGGCGCGCCCGCCCGTGCGCAGGTGCGACACGTACACGCGGACCGTGCGGCCGTCGCGGTGCCGCATCCGCGCCTCGCCCCGCCAGCGGCCCAGCGCCAGCGTGTCGGCCAGCGGCAGCGCGTACGGGCCTGAGCCGCGCCAGGCGACCAGGTCGGCCAGGGGCCTGCCGACGGCCTGCTCGGCGGTCCAGCCGAGCAGGGTGCGGGCGTCGGAGTTCCACGCGATGACGCGGCCGGCGGCGTCGGCGACGAGCACGGCGACGCGCAGCCGGTCGAGCCCGGCCGCCGGCGGCGGGGGAGCGGGCGCCGGGCTGTCGGACGCGCCCGCGAACTCCATGCGCACCCACACGCGCTTGGCCGTGCGGGTGTAGGTGACGCCCCAGGCGTCGGCCAGCATGCCCGCCAGCGCGAGCCCGCGGCCGTGCGTGGACATCGGCTCGGACGGCGGACGCTCGGCCAGGATCGCCCGCCCGGGGTCGTGGTCGTCGACCTCGATCTCCAGCTTGGCCGGCGCGGCGTCGGCGTCGAGCCGGCAGGTGAGCTCGATGCCGGTGCCGGCGTGCACCACGGCGTTCGTGACGAGCTCGCTGGTCAGCAGCACGGCGTCCTCGGTCAGATGGGTCAGGCGCCACTCGCCGAGCACCTGGCGAACGAACCGCCGCGCGGCTGCCGGGGCATGGGGAGTGCCGTCGAAGGAAGTGCTCGACACCTGCGTCGCGTCCACTGTGCGTCCTAGAACATCACTCGATGTGGCAGTTCGGTCACTCTCAGAGTGGCAGACTGAACGGCTCGGGAACGGCGAGTTACGAAGAAGGGTTTCGCGGGGACACCGGCGAGTCACGGTGATTTCGCCGGGGCTCCGACGTACCTTTGGCATCATGGCCACCCGTACGCCGAAAAGCGCATCGAAGGGACCGGCGAAGCGGTCGGCCCCGTCTCGCTCGACCCCCGCCAAGCGGAGCGCAGGTTCGGCGGGACGGTCCCGGGCCAAGGCTTCGACGCCGGCCCGCAAGGGCTCGATGACCCACCAGGACCCGATCAGCTGGGTCTTCACCATGATCGGCAAGCTCGTGGTCGGGCTGTGGATGCTGCTGGCCAACGGCATCGGCAGCACCGCGCGGGCGCTCGGCAAGAACGCCCGCGAGCTCGACCCGGCGCACCGGCGCGACGGCGTGGGCCTGGCCGTGCTGGCGGGCGCGATCGTGCTGGCCGCGATGACCTGGCGCGACACCGGCAGCGGCGTATCCCAGGCGGTCAACACCGTGGTCCACGCGGTGTTCGGGTCGCTGGCGTGGGCCATGCCGCTGCTGCTCGGCCTGCTGGCCTGGCGCTACCTGCGCCACCCCGACCAGAACGCCGACACCGGCCGCATGGTGATCGGGTGGAGCGCGCTGCTCGTCGGCATCCTCGGCGTCATCCACGTCGCCAACGGCACCCCGTACCCGGCGGGCGACGCGAACAACACGATGGACAAGGTGTCCCAGGCGGGCGGCATGGTCGGCTTCATCGTGTCGGCGCCGCCGATGAGCATCCTGCCGTCGTGGATCACGATCCCGCTGCTGCTGCTCCTGTCGGGGTTCGGCGTGCTGGTGATCACGGCGACGCCGGTGCACCGCATCCCGGAGCGGCTGGCCGAGCTGCGGCACATGCTGTTCGAGCGGCAGGGCGGCGAGGGCGCCCCCGCCACGGCGCCGAAGAAACGCGTCAAGAAGCCCGCCGCCAACCCGGAAGACCTCGTCAAGCCGTACGACACGCCCGTCATCGCGGAGAAGGACAAGCGGGGCGAGCACTCGCCGGAGATCGTGCCCGGCCTCACGGAGGAGGACGAGGAGCCGCCGGCCCCGGCCAGGAAACAGCCCGAGCCGCCGGAGCCGACGCCCGCGCCGCGCAAGGTCGAGCAGCTCGTTCTCTCCCCGCAGGCGGGCCCCTACCACCTGCCCGACCTCAAGTTCCTCAAGCCGGGCAGCGCGCCAAAGCCGCAGACCAAGGCCAACACCGTCGTCGTCAACGCGCTGACCAGCGTGCTGGAGCAGTTCGCCATCGACGCCCAGGTGATCGGCTTCACCCGCGGCCCGACCGTGACCCGCTACGAGATCGAGCTGGGCCCGGCGGTCAAGGTCGAGAAGGTCACCGCGCTCACCAAGAACATCGCCTACGCCGTCAAGTCCGCCGACGTGCGCATCCTGTCGCCGATCCCCGGCAAGTCGGCGATCGGCGTGGAGATCCCCAACGCCGACAAGGACCTGGTGGCCCTGGGCGACGTGCTGCGCTCGCAGGTGGCGCAGGCCGACCACCACCCGATGATCGTCGGGCTCGGCAAGGACGTCGAGGGCCGCACGATCGTCGCCAACCTGGCCAAGATGCCCCACCTGCTCATCGCGGGCGCCACCGGCGCGGGCAAGTCCGTCTGCGTCAACGGCCTCATCACGTCGATCCTGATGCGGGCCACCCCGGACGAGGTGCGCATGGTGCTCGTCGACCCCAAGCGGGTCGAGCTCAGCGTGTACGAGGGCATCCCCCACCTGATCACGCCCATCATCACCAACCCGAAGAAGGCCGCCGAGGCCCTCGAATGGGTCGTGGGCGAGATGGACCGGCGCTACGACGACCTGGCCGCCAGCGGGTTCCGGCACGTCAACGAGTTCAACGAGGCCGTGCGGGCCGGCAAGCTGCAGCCGCCGCCCGGCAGCGAGCGCGTCTACCAGCCGTACCCGTACCTGCTGGTGATCGTGGACGAGCTGGCCGACCTCATGATGGTGGCGCCGCGCGACGTCGAGGACTCGATCGTGCGCATCACCCAGCTCGCCCGCGCCGCCGGCATCCACCTGGTGATCGCCACCCAGCGGCCCTCGGTCGACGTGGTCACCGGGCTCATCAAGGCCAACGTGCCGTCGCGGCTGGCGTTCGCGGTGTCGTCGCTGACCGACTCCCGCGTCATCCTCGACCAGCCGGGCGCCGACAAGCTGGTCGGCCAGGGTGACGCGCTGTTCCTGCCGATGGGGGCCAGCAAGCCGATCCGCATCCAGAACGCGTTCGTCTCGGAGAAGGAGATCGCCGAGATCGTCGCGCACTGCAAGACGCAGATGCAGGTCGAATACCGCGACGACGTGGCCGCCGCGCCGGTCAAGCGGGAGATCGACGAGGAGATCGGCGACGACCTCGACCTGCTGATCCAGGCGGCCGAGCTGATCGTGACCACGCAGTTCGGCTCCACGTCGATGCTCCAGCGCAAGCTGCGCGTCGGCTTCGCCAAGGCGGGGCGGCTGATGGACCTGCTCGAAAGCCGCAACGTGGTCGGCCCGAGCGAGGGGTCGAAGGCCCGCGAGGTGCTGGTGAAACCGGATGATCTGCCCGGATTGCTAGCCGACCTGCGTGGCGAATGACCCCAATGCACGTTTCCCGGAGCGTAGCTGGTTGAATATATCTGACTACGCTCCGTTGTGGTCGGGAGGCGTTTGCGATGCAGGAACAGAGCACGGGTGCCATGTTGGCGGCCGCCAGGGAGGCGGCGGGCCTGACGGTCGCGCAGCTGAGCGCGAACACGCGCATCCGCGAAGTGATCATTCAGGCGATCGAACGGGACGACCCCGCGGAGAACGACTTCTACACCCGGGGGCACGTCAAGGCGATCGCCAAGGCGGTGGGCCTGGACCCGGAGGCGGTCGTCCACCTCTACGACCAGCAGCACGGCGGTGCGCCGCCGCCGGTCCGGGCCTCTGACGTCTTCCGGGCCGACCGCGGCGTCCGGCTGGGCGAGCGGCGCGGCCCGAGCTGGACGACCGCGCTGGGCGTGGCGCTGGCCGTGGTCGTGGTGTTCGGCGTGGTGCGGGTGATGGGCGGCGAGTCCGACCGGGTCCGCTCGGCCGGGGTCCAGCACGCCACGTCGGCGCCGAGCGTGCCGCCCAACCGGCCCTTCACCGAGGCGCCCGCCAGGCCGCCGCGCCAGGCGATGGCCATCGCCAAGGGCGACCTGGTCGTGGTCAAGGTCAAGGCCAAGCGCTCGTCCTACCTCAACGTGCACGACGCGCAGGGCCGCAAGCTCTTCTCCGGCACGCTCAAGGCGGGCGCGAGCTCCACCTGGCGGGCCGCCTCGAAGGTCAATCTGCTGCTGGCCGACGCGGGCGCGGTGTCACTGCAGGTCAACGGCAAGGAGCTGGGCCGGATCGGCGACCGGGGGGAGGTCGTGCGCCGCTCGTTCGGGCCTGGGAAGCCGCGAGCCAGGTAGCCCCTGCATCGGGTGGTGGCCAACTCCCGATACCGTAGTGTTCACCATGTCATCCCGCCGAACCGCATCGCTGATCACCCTGGGCTGCGCGCGCAACGAGGTCGACTCCGAGGAGCTCGCCGCGCGACTTGAGGCTGCCGGTTGGCAGCTCGGCGACGACGACCCCGATGTCGTCGTCGTCAACACGTGCGGCTTCATCGACTCGGCGAAGAAGGACTCCATCGACACACTGCTGGCCGCCGCGGACTCGGGGGCCAAAGTGGTCGCCGCGGGCTGCATGGCCGAGCGCTACGGCAACGAGCTCGCCGAGGCGCTGCCCGAGGCCAGTGCGGTCATCTCCTTCGACGACTACGCCGACATCGGTGGCCGCCTCGACGACGTCATCGCAGGCAGGCGGCTCGTCCCGCACTCGCCGCGCGACCGCCGCACCCTGTTGCCCATCTCACCCGTCGAGCGCGCCGGGTCCCGATCCTCCATCCCCGGCCACGGCGACCTGCCCTCCGGGGTGGCTCCCGCCAGCGGCCCCCGCGTGCTGCGCAAGCGGCTCGACGAGAGCCCGGTGGCCTCGCTCAAGCTCGCCTCCGGCTGCGACCGGCGCTGCACGTTCTGCGCCATCCCGGCCTTCCGGGGGGCGTACGTGTCCCGCGACCCCGACGAGCTGGTGGCCGAGGCCGACTGGCTCGCCCATCGCGGCGTCCGCGAGCTCGTCCTCGTGAGCGAGAACTCCACCTCCTACGGCAAGGACCTCGGCGACCTGCGGGCGCTGGAGAAGCTGCTGCCGCGCCTGGCCGCGGTCGAGGGCGTCGACCGGGTGCGGGCGAGCTACCTGCAGCCGGCCGAGCTCCGGCCGGGGCTCATCGACGTGCTCGCCGGCACCGAAGGCGTCGCCGCCTACTTCGACCTGTCCTTCCAGCACGCCAGCGGGCCGGTGCTGCGCCGGATGCGCCGCTTCGGCGACCCCGAGCGCTTCCTCGGGCTGCTGGAGACGATCCGCGAGCGGGCCCCCGAGGCCGGTGTGCGCTCCAACTTCATCGTCGGCTTCCCCGGCGAGACGGAGGAGGAGTTCGGCGAGCTGGTCTCCTTCCTGGAGCAGGCCAGGCTCGACGTGATCGGCGTGTTCGGCTACTCCGACGAGGACGGCACCGAGGCGGCCGGCTTCGACGGCAAGCTCGACCAGGAGGTCATCGACGAGCGCGTCCGCGTGCTCACCGAGCTGGCCGAGGAGCTCACCTCCCAGCGGGCCGAGGAGCGCATCGGCACCGAGGTCGACGTGCTCATCGACGAGGACCTGGGCGACGGCGGCTATGAGGGACGGGCCGCCCACCAGGGGCCCGAGGTCGACGGTTCGGTCACGGTTCAGGGCATCGGTCTGGTCAAGGGGCAGATCGTCCGCGCGGTCGTGGTCGACGCCGAGGGCGTCGATCTCATCGCGCGGATCAAGGCCGGTCCATGACCAGGGACGAGCGCCGCGTGGTGAGCCCGTGGAACATCGCCAACGTCCTCACGGTCCTCCGGTTGGCGCTCGTCCCCTTTTTTGTGGTGTGTCTCTTCGTGCCGGGCACGGGCTGGCGGCTGGCCGCGCTGGCCGTGTTCGCGGTGGCCTCGCTCACCGACCATCTCGACGGTGAGCTGGCCCGGCGTTACGGGCTCATCACCGACTTCGGCAAGATCGCCGATCCGATCGCGGACAAGGCGCTGACCGGCGCCGCGCTGGTCTGCCTGTCGATCCTGGGCGAGCTGCCATGGTGGGTGACGATCCTGATCCTGGGCCGCGAGCTCGGCATCACGCTGCTCAGGCTGCTGCTGATCCGGCACGCGGTGATCCCGGCCAGCTACGGCGGCAAGGTCAAGACGGTCCTGCAGATCGCCGCGATCGTCCTGTATATCCTGCCGGGCGTGCCCGACCCGCTGCGCTGGGCGGTGATGGGGGCCGCCCTGGTCGTCACCGTGGGCACCGGCGCCGATTACGTGATCAGGGCGGTCAAGCTGCGCAAGGTGGCCAGGCAGGCACGCGGGGAGTGAGAGCATGGCGGACGTCGCCGAGGTCGTGGCGGAGCTGGTGCGGCAGGGGGCCACGCTGGCGGTGGCCGAGTCGCTGACCGGCGGGCTCATCGGGGCGGCGGTCACGTCCGTCCCGGGGGCGTCGCGGGTGTTCAGGGGCGGGGTGATCTCGTACGCGACCGAGCTGAAGCAGGAGCTGCTGGGGGTGCCGGCGGAGCTGTTGCGGCGGGAGGGCGCGGTGCATCCGGACGTGGCGGCGGCGATGGCGGCCGGGGCGGCCCGGGTGTGCGGGGCCCGCTACGGGCTGGCGGTGACCGGGGTGGCCGGGCCCGAGCCGCAGGACGGGCAGCCGGTCGGCACGGTCCACGTCGCGGTCAGCGGTCCCGATGGTCAGGTGTGGGGGCGCCGGTTGAGCCTTTCGGGGGAGCGGGCGCGTATCAGAGAGGGGACGGTGGACGAGGCCATCGATCTTCTGGCAAGTGTGCTGAGGGCCAATAAAGGGGAACATTCCGGATGATTACCGTGTTACGTCCCGAGCGAACATGCGAGGCACGGTCTGACGCGGTGTCGGTTGATACGGGTACGGTGGAGCTGTGAGTGATGAGCCACGAGCGGCGGCCCAGGGGCGGAGACGCCCGATGATGACGGCGAGGAGTATGTACGAAGCGAAGAAGAACAATGGGCGGCACGATCCGATCGCGCGGGGCGTGGTGAAGACATCCACGCCGGGGAGGGAGCGACAGATGATTCTGCTGCGTCAGCTGCTCGGTGATGTGCTGAGGCGGCTGCGCGTGCGGCAGGGACGCACACTTCGCGAGGTTTCCACGCTGGCGCGTGTCTCGCTCGGCTATCTGTCCGAGGTCGAGCGTGGCCAGAAAGAGGCATCCTCCGAGCTGCTCGCGTCCATCTGCGGGGCACTGGGAGTGCCGTTGTCGCAGGTGCTGCGTGAGGTTTCCGACCAGTTCGCGCTGGCGGAGCTCCAGGCTGCCCCTGTGCTCGCCGAAGCCCCCGAGCACGAGCGCATCCCCCTTGCCGATTCGGTCCCCGGGTCGATCTCCGATTCCGTCTTCCCCGAAGTCAAGGACATGGTGGCGGCCTAGCCCGGCTGGCAGCCGCCGCACCACAGGATCAGCCGCTCCTGTGACTGCGCCCCCATCTCCCCGCGGCTGATGCGGGTGCCGCATCGACGACAGGGCCTGCCCGCCCTGCCGTAGACCCAGGTCTGGTTCGCCGGACGGCGGTCACCTGTGGTCACCGTGCCCGCATGGAGTTTGTTCGCGTCGAGCAGCCGCCGCGCGAGCGTGACGACCCCCTCCAGATCCTCGACGTCCCCGACCCGGCGCCACGGCCAGATCCCGCGCAGGAAGAGCGTCTCGGCCCGATAGATGGTGCCGATGCCCGCGAGGTTGCGCTGGTCCAGCAGCGCCTCGCCGATGGTCGCGTCCGGGGTGCGGCGCAGCCGCCGCACGGCCTCGGCCGGATCCCAGTCGTCGCCCAGCAGGTCGGGCCCCAGATGGCCGACCACCCGGCTCTCCTCCGCCGTCTTCAGCAGGTCGACCATCCCCAGCCGCACGCCCACGGCCTGCCACCGGCTGTTGGCCAGCACCAGCCGCACCTGGTCGCCGCCCGCGACCCGCCGGCCCGCGGGCGTGATCTGCCAGCTTCCGTCCATCCGCAGGTGGGTGTGGACCGTCAGGCCGCCCTCCACCCGGGTCAGCAGGTGTTTGCCGCGCGAGACGGTCTCCAGGACCGTCCGGCCCGTCAGGTCGGCGGTGGCGTGGCGGGGCACCCGGAAGTCGGAGCGGGTCAGCACCTGCCCGTCGAGCGCTCCCCGCAGCCGCGCGGCCGTACGGTAGACGGCATCTCCTTCCGGCATGCCCCCAGTCTAGTCCTTGGGATGATCTTGGGCGGCTTCGGCGACCCACCCGTCCACCAGGGTGACGAGCTGGTCGAGCGCCTGCTCCACGCGCTCCCGCTCGCCCGTCGTGAGCAGGTCGGCCTGCAGTCCCGCGTAGGCGGCGTTGGCCAGCGTCGAGATGCGCACGGCGTCGGGCTCCGGCACGCCGCGCTCGCGCAGCAGGCCCGCCACGAACTCCGACCGGTCCGCCAGCAGCCTCGGCACCTGCCCCGCCAGCCGGCCGCCCGCCGCCAGGCCCTCGATCTCGTGGACCAGGCGGGCGATCGGCAGGTTCTCCTCGCGCAGCTGCCAGTCCCAGGTGGCGCGGATGATCGTGCCCACGCTGTCGGCCCCGGTCCGGCCGGGCTGGGCGCGCAGCCAGGCGCGGTGGCGCTCGTCCAGGCGTTCCATCGTGGCCGACAGCAGGGCCTCCTTGTCGGCGAAGTGGTGGGTGAGCACCCGCGTGGTCTTGCCCAGGTGCTCGGCCAGCGGGCGCATGGACAGCGTGGACAGGCCGTGGCCCGCCAGGTAGTCCACGATCTGGTCGAGCAGCTCGGCGCGGCGGGCCGGGTCGGCGGTCCTGGCCATCGGCGAATCCCCTTTGACGGCGATGGGGTGACGACTGTTACCTTATCTTGGGTAACGACTGTTACCTTTATTGAGGGGGTCTCCTCGTGTTCCGTGTGCCCGGGTGGCTGCTCGCGCTGACGTTCACCGCGTTCGCGTTCGCCACCGACGACTACGTGATCGCCGGCGTGCTGCCCGCCATCTCCGGCGGGCTCGGCGTCAGCGAAGCGGCGGGCGGGCAGCTCGTCACCGCGTTCTCGCTCGCCTTCGCGCTCACCGCGCCGGTCGCCTCCGTGGTCACCGCCTCTTGGCCGCGGCGGCGGCTCATCACCGGGGCGCTGCTGCTGTTCGTCGCCGCCAACTGGGCGTCCGCGCTGGTCAGCAGCTATCCCGTGCTCATGGGGCTGCGCGTGCTCGCCGCCGTGGCCGCCGCCGCCGTCGTGCCCGCCGCGTACGCCATCGCCGCCTCCCTCGCGCCCGAAGGCCACCAGGGGCGCTACCTGGCGCTGGTCATGGGCGGGCTCACCGGGTCCCTCGTGCTCGGCGTGCCCATCGGCACCTGGGTGGGCGGGGCGTTCGGGTGGCAGGCCACGTTCGTCCTCGGCGGGCTGCTCGGGCTGGCCGCCCTCGTCGCCGTCCACCGCACCCTCCCCGACGTACGCGACCTCGTACCGGCAGAAACCCACCCGACCACCGAACCCGAGCCCAAAACCCCGACCGGTACGGCCACCGGGTCCGTCCCGGGCGACGCGACCGCCGTGGGCTACGGGACTGTCCGGGACCCCGCAGCCTCCCGGTCCGCGTCCGCCTCTGCATCGGCTCCCGCCTCGGGGGGCGCGTCCGCCTCCGACTCTCCGTCCGGGTCGGCCGCCCTCGCGTCTGCGGGCGTGCGGGATTCTGGGTCTGGGGGTGCGGATGCGCCTGCGGGTGTGCGGGATTCCGGGGGAGGGGTGTGGGGGCGGGTGCGGCCGTTGGGGCGGCCGCGGGTGCTGCTCGGGTTGCTGGGGATGGTGGCGATCGTGACCGGCAGCATGATGCTGCTGACCTACCTCGCGCCGTTCCTGCGGGATCTGGCCGGGGCGGGGCCCAGGGAGCTGGGGTGGGTGTTCGCGCTGGCGGGGGTGGCGGGGCTGGCCGGGGGGATGCTCGGCGGGCGGGCCGCAGACCGGTGGGGGCCGGACCGGGCGCTGCTGGCCGGGATCGGCGGGTTCACGGCGGTGATGGCGGTGTTCGTGGGGAGCTGGTTCCTGCGGCCGGTGGCGCTGCTGTGGCTGCTGCCGGTGCTGCTGGTGTGGGCGGGCGTGTCGTGGTGGATCCCGCCGCCCGCGCAGACGCGCCTGCTCGCCCTGGCGGGCACGGCGGGCCCGCAGGCGCTGGCGCTGAACAGCAGCGCGGTCTACGTCGGCGTGTCGGCCGGTGGCGCGCTCGGCGGCCTGGTCCTGGAGACGTACGGCAGCGGCGTGCTGCCGGTCGTGGCCGCCGTCGTCGAGCTGGCCGCGCTGGCGCTGTTCTGGGCGGCGGCCAGGCTGGGCCGCTGACGGGGCGCCGCCGGGCGAGTCAGTCCCAGGCGGCGGGGTCGGAGGCGAGCTGGCGGACGCGGTCGGGCAGCGCGCCGGTGGCGACCTGCTCCAGCGTGACCTCCTCCAGGATGGCCCGCTCGGTGGCGCGCAGGGCGATCCACACCTGCTGGAGGGATTCGGCGGGCCCCCGGTAGCCGACGTGCTCCGGGCGTTCGCCGCGGACGTTGGCGAGCGGGCCGTCGACGGCCCTGATGACGTCGGCCAGGGAGATCTCGGCGGCGGGCCGGGCCAGGACGTAGCCGCCCTCGGGGCCGCGCTGACCACGGACGAGACCGGCGCGGCGCATCTGCAGCAGGATGTTCTCCAGGTACTTGGGCGGCATGTCCTGCTCCTTGGCGAGCTCGCCCACTGTGGTCGGGCCGGCACCGGCAGCGGCGAGTTCGGCGGCGGCGCGGAGGGCGTAGTCGACACGAGCGGAAAGGCGCATGTTCTCGATTATCCCTCCTGGTCAACACTGGTTCGCCGCAAGGTCGCCGAAAACCGGCAGTCGGACGTATCCGGGCGAGCCGGACATGCCTAGTGGCATAGGGGAGCGCGGGAGCGGGGAATGAGATCCAAGACCGCTCCTGACCACTGGAGAGGAGTGGTGAGAGCGCTAAACTTCCAGCAACCCTTTTCTATGTGACGGTGGGATTAAGCGTGGAGCGACGGCCTGGTGTGCCCAGACTTCTTCGGGAGATCAACGATCGGGCCGCGCTTGAGCTCTTGCTGGCCACCGGTCCGATGACCCGTGGCCAGATCGGCGAGCTGACCGGGCTGTCCAAGGTGACCGCCTCGCAGACGCTCGCCCGGCTGGAGGAGCGCGGGCTGGTCGAGGTGGTCGGCAGCCAGGGCGGCGGGCGCGGCCCCAACGCGGCCCTCTACTCCGTGATCCCCTCCAGCGCGTACGTGGCCGGGCTGGAGATCGGCCCCGAGCTGATCTCCGCGGCCATCGCCGACATCAACGGCCGCACGGTCGCGCAGGCCGCCGTCGACCCCAACGGGCACGACGACCCGGTCGCCGCCGTGCACGAGGCCGTGATGAAGGCGTGCCGCAGCGCCAAGGTGAGCGTCGCCAAGCTGCGCGGCGTGGTCATCGGCACCCCGGGCGTGGTCGACCCGCGCAGCGGCGACGTGCGGTTCTCCTTCGACCTGCCCGGCTGGCACGAGGGCATCCACGAGGCGCTCGCGGGCGACCTCAAGCGCGAGGTGACGATCGAGAACGACGTCAACCTCGCCGCCATCGCCGAGCGTTCCGACGGCGCGGCCAAGGGGCTCGACGACTTCGTGCTGCTGTGGTCCAGCCGGGGGCTCGGCATGGCGGTCATGCTCGGCGGCAAGCTCCACCGGGGCCGCTCGGGCAGCGCGGGCGAGATCGGCTACCTGCCCGTGCCCGGCGTGCCGCTGCCCGAGGACATCCGCACCTCGCCGGGCAGGCTCCCGTCGCTGGCCGGCGGCCTGCAGTCGCTCGTCAGCGCCGAGGCGGTGACCGAGCTCGCGCGCAGCCACGGCTTCGAGGCCGCCAACGCCGGCGAGTGCGTCGAGGTCGCCATCGCGGCGGGCACCGAGGGCGAGCCGCTGCTCGACGAGATCGCCCACCGGCTCGCGCTGGGCGTGGCGGCCGTGTGCGTGATCCTCGACCCGGGGCTCGTCGTCCTCGGCGGCGAGGTCGGCCACGCGGGCGGGCGCACGCTCACGTCCCGGGTGGAGGAGGCGGTCGCCAGGATCTGCCCGGTGCGGCCCCAGGTGGCCACCAGCACGGTCGAGGGCAACCAGGTGTTGCGCGGCGCCGTCCTGGCGGCCCTCGATCAGGCCCGCGAGGAGCTGTTCACGTCCTGATCAGGTGCGCGATGGCGGTGGCCGCCGCCTCGCTGCACGGGTTCGTCGCGCCGTGGGTGGCGATGTGGACGGCGCCGGGGCGTTCATGGCCCGGGGTGCCCAGCTCGACGACGACGCTGCCCGGGCGGCGGGCGAGGATGGCGTCCACCGTCGCGGTCACCCAGGTGTGGCGGTAGGCGGTGCGGATGACGACCACCAGGAGGCGGTCCTCGGCCGCGTCCACGGCCTTGGCCAGGTCTTCGGGCTCCGGGTCGGCCAGGCGGGCGCTCGTCGTGCCGGGGAAGAGCCGGGTCAGCGGGGTGACCAGGCCCCACGGGGTGGCGCGGTCCACGGCGAGGTTGACGGGGGAGTCGAGCTCGACCACGTGGGGCGGGCCGTCGCCGGTGGGGCGCTCGTGCACGGTCACCCGCAGCGCGCGGCGGGCGGCGAGCAGGGCCGCGTTGCGCGGGGCGGACTCGGGGTAGCCCACGGCCAGCGGGAGCGCGGCGGGGAGGTGCGGCGTGACCGGCGACTGCGTAGGCGAGGCGCCGGCGGCCGTAGGGGCGTCGGCGGGCTCGACCGGCGCTCCCGGGCCGGCGGGCGCTGCGGGGGGCTGGACGGTGGACTCCGGCGCGCTGGGCGCTGTGAGGGACGTCTGGGGGCTCGTGAGCGGGGGCGGGGTGAGGTGGACCGCTTGGGCGTGCGGGCGCATCGGGAGGTGCGTGGCGGTCCAGTGGGTGAGGGCGCGGACGCGGGCGGCGGCCTCGGCCAGGCGCTCCTCGGGCAGGGTGCCGTCGGCGACGGCGGCCATGATGGCGTTGCGCAGCAGCCCGACGACGCCGGGCGTGGCGTTCTCGCCGCCGACGCAGATGGCGTCGGCCCCGGCCGCGAGGGCGCGGACGGTGGCGCCGCCGAGGCCGTACGGGGCGGAGACGGCCGGCATCTCGATGCCGTCGGTCACGATGAGCCCGTCGAAGCCGAGCTCCTCGCGCAGCAGCTGGACCATGAGGCGGCGGCTGGTGGTGGCGGGCTCGGACTCGTCGTACGCGGGGACGAGCAGGTGGCCGGTCATGACGGCGCGCACCCCGGCGGCGATGGCGGCGCGGTAGGGGAGCAGGGCGGTGGCGGCGAGCTCCTCGCGGGAGAGGCGGACGACGGGCAGGGCGTCGTGGGAGTCGACGGAGGTGGCGCCGTGGCCGGGGAAGTGCTTGGCGCAGGCGGCGACGCCCGCTGACTGGAGGCCGGTCACCCAGGCGGTGGTGTGGCGGGCGACGAGCTCGGGGTCGGAGCCGAAGGCGCGGGTGCCGACGACGGGGTTGTCCTCGGCGTCGATGTCGACGACGGGCGCGTAGTTGAGGCTGATGCCGGCGGCGGCGAGGTCGTGGCCGATGCCCTGGGCGACGGCGCAGGTGAGAGCGGGGTCGCCGGCGGCGCCGAGGGCGAGGTTGCCGGGGCGGGAGCTGCCGGTGAAGGCCTCCAGCCGCGTGACGTCGCCGCCTTCCTCGTCGAGGGCGATGACCACTTCCGGATTCTCTGCCCGAATTGCGGCGGTTAGGTCACGTATTTGACTACTTGTCACGAGGTTGCGCGAGTACAGGGCGATGCCGCCGAGCCCCGTCGAGAGTCGTTTGCGCACCCAGTCCGGCAGGGTCGTGCCCTTGAACCCCGGCTGCAGCACGGTGTCGGCGAGCCCGGCCAGTACGGGACTCCTGACGATCGACGCGCCCATCGTGCCTCCCCTTGCGCCCGGCTCGGATCTTCGCCGGGTGGTCCTTGTCTGTGGTCGCCCCATGTGTATAGCATCAACCCCAGTCAATAAATAGGAAACTTTCCTAAGAGTTATTGAGTCAAACCTCCCAGTCAGACATCCGCGGTTAGGGGACTCGTCACCATGCAGCTGGCAGGCCGTGCCGCGGTCATGTCGAGGGGCCAGGAACGCCTGTGGTTCCTCGACCGGCTCTCCGGCGGCGACGCCTCGTACAACATCGCCGTCGCCGAGAGGCTCACGGGCGAGCTGGACGTGGCGGCGCTGGAGCGGGCGCTCACCGAGCTGACCGCCAGGCACGAGGCTCTGCGCACCGTCTTCCCCGAGGTGGACGGCGTGCCGACGGCCGTCGTACGCTCCTGCGAGCCGGTCGTCGCCGAGCGCGTCGAGGCCGCCGGGGAGAGCCTGCCCGGGCTGCTGGCCGAGCGCTCCAACCGGCCCTTCGACCTGGCCGCCGGGCCGCTGTTCCGGGTGAGCCTGCTGCGCGCCGGGCCGCGCGAGCACGTGCTGCTGATGGTGCTGCACCACATCGTGAGCGACGCCTGGTCGCTGGAGCGCATCCTGTACCCGGAGCTGTCGGCGCTCTACGCCGCGTTCGCCGCGGGCCTGCCCGCGCCGCCGCTGGAGCCGGCCGTGCCCTATTCGGAGTACGCCCGCCGCCAGCGCGAACAGGATCACGGCGCCCACCTGGAGTTCTGGCGCACCGAGCTGGCCGGGGTCCCGGCCCTGGAGCTGCCCGCCGACCGGCCCAGGCCCGCCACCCCGAGCGGCCACGGCGACCTGGTCATCCAGCGGATGCCGGTCGAGCTGTGGACCCGGGTGCGCGAGCTGGCCAGGGCGCAGCGGTGCACGCCGTTCATCGTGCTGATGGCCGCCTACCAGGCGATGCTGTCGCGGCACTCGGGCCAGGACGACTTCTGCGTGGCCACGGCGGTCGCCGGGCGCGACGAGGAGGAGTTCGAGCGGGTCTTCGGGCTGTTCATCAACACGCTGGCCGTCCGGGCCGACCTCGGTGGCGACCCCACCGTGCAGGAGCTGATCAAGCGGACGCGGCGCCGCCTGCTGAAGTCGTTCACGCACGCCGCGGTGCCGTTCGACGAGGTGGTGTCCGAGCTGCGGCCGTCCCGGGGGCAGGCGCCGCTCGTCCAGACGCTGCTCAACCTGGACAACCCCGGCGAAGGGCTGAAGGAGGGCCCCGATCCGCTGCACCTGGCCGGGCTGGAGCGCACGCCGGTCGTGTCGGGGCTGGCCCCGGCCAAGTTCGACCTGGCCGTGGACGTGGTGGTGTTCGAGGAGCACCTGCAGTTCATGCTCACCTACAGCACCGACCTGTTCGAGCGCCCCACCGTGGAGCGGATGGGCGGGCACCTGCGGCGGCTGCTGGAGGAGATGACGGCGCGGCCCGAGGCCCGGCTGTCCGAGCTGCGCATGCTGCCGCCGGAGGAGCTGGCGCTGGTGCTGCCCGACCGGCTGGACGGGCTGATCGCCCGGCAGGTCGCCAGGACGCCCGCCGCTCCCGCCGTCGTCACGCCCGGCGGCGTCCTCACCTACGGCGAGCTGGCCGCCCGCGCCCGCGTGCTGGCCGGCGAGCTGCGCGAGGCCGGGGTGCGGGCGGGCAACCTGGTCGCGGTCCGGCTCAAGGCGGGGCCCGACGCCATGGTGGCCGTGCTCGCCGTGCTGATGTGCGAGGCCGCGTACGTGCCCGTGGACCCCGCGCAGCCGGAGCACCGCACGCGCGCCATGCTGGCGGGCTGCGCGGCGGTGATCGGCGAGGACGGCGTGGCGCCGGTCCCGGGCGAGGTGCACGAGCCCGTCCCCGGGGACGTCCTGGACGTCACCGGCGGGGGCGCGGGCGAGCTGGTGTCCGGGCGGGTCACCGCCGACGGCGCCGCGTACGTGATCTACACGTCGGGCTCGACGGGGACGCCGAAAGGGGTGGTCGTCAGCCACCGCAGCGCCGCCCGGCTGGCCGTCTCGTTCCGCGACGCGCACGGGTTCGGGCCGGGGCAGCGGGTGCTGATGGTGCCGCCGCTGAGCTTCGACGCCTCGGTGGGCGACATCTTCCCGGCGCTGATCAGCGGGGCCGCGCTGGTGCTGCATCCCGACCCGGTCTCGCTCAGCGGGCCCGAGCTGATGCGCCTGTGCTCCGAGCTGGGCATCACCATGGTCGACACGGCCTCGGCGCTGTGGCAGCAGTGGGTGGAGGACCTGGCGGAGGCCGGGCCGGTCGACCCGGGGCCGCTGACGACGATGATGGTCGGCGGCGAGAGCGTCCCCCTCGAACGGCTGCGCACCTGGGCCCGGCTCACCGGCGGCAAGGTCGCCTTCTACAACCACTACGGCCCCACCGAGGCCACCGTCTGCGCGACCGTCTGCCGCACCGTCGACGGCGGCGAGCTGGGGGAGCGCACGCACCTGCCGATCGGCGTCCCGCTGCCCCACGTGCGCGCGTACGTGCTGGACCGGCACGGCCGGCCCGCGCCCGCGGGCGTGCCCGGCGAGCTGCACCTGGGCGGCGAGTGCGTCGCCGAGGGCTACCTGGGGCGGCCGGACCTGACCGCCGAGCGCTTCCGCGACGACCCGTTCCTGCCGGGCGGCCGGATGTACGCGACCGGCGACCTGGTGCGGATGCGCGCCGACGGGACGCTGGACTTCCTCGGCCGCACCGACAGGCAGCTCAAGGTCAACGGGGTGCGGATCGAGCCCGGCGAGGTGGAGGCCGCCTGCCTGGCCCACCCGGCCGTCAGGGAGGCCGTGGTCACCGCCGTGGGCGGGCGGCTGGTCGCCTACCTGACCGGCGAACCGGTCGGGCTGGCCGAGCTGCGCGGCTTCCTGGCGGGACGCCTGCCGTCGTCGATGATCCCAGCGGCCGTGGTCACGCTGGACGCGCTGCCGCTGACGCCGCACGGCAAGGTCGACTTCCGGGCGCTGCCCGAGCCCGCCGCCGCGGCGACGCCGTACGAGAGCCCGCGCACCGGAACCGAGCGCGTGGTCGCGGCGGTGTGGGAGGAGATCCTCGGGGTGCGGGCCGGGCGCCGCGACGGCTTCTTCGAGCTAGGCGGCCACTCGCTGCTCACGCCCCGGGCGGTGGCCCGGCTGGCGGAGGAGACCGGGGTCCGGGTGCCGCTGCCGGTCTTCTTCGCCTGCGCCGACCTGGCCGAGCTCGCCGCCGCCCTCGACGGGCGCGCCCCGGAGGGCCCGCCCGACCTGCACGCCGAGGCGACGCTGCCGGCGGACTTCACGGTGGCGCCGGGCGGCGGCCGGGGCGAGCCGCGCCGGGTGCTGCTCACCGGGGCGACCGGGTTCCTCGGCGCGCACCTGCTCGCCGACCTGCTCACGCACTCCGACGCCACCGTGCTCTGCCTCGTCAGGGGCGATCAGCCGCAGGAGCGGGTGCGGCGCAACCTCGCCGCGCACGGGCTGTGGCGCGACGACTTCGCCGGCCGCATCGCCTGCGAGCCAGGGGACCTCACCGGGCCGCTGCCCGACGTCGACTGCGACCTCATCGTGCACAGCGGCGGGCAGGTCGACTTCACCCGCCCGTACCGCGCGCTCAAGGCCGCCAACGTGGACGGCACGCTCGCCCTGCTCAGGCTCGCCGCCCGCCGCGGCACGCCCGTGCACCTGATCTCGACGCTCGGCGTCCACCTGACCCCGGGCGAGCGGGTGGTGCGCGAGGGCGACCCGCTGCCCGACCCCGCCGGCCTGCACCTCGGCTACGACCAGAGCAAGTGGGTGGGCGACCGGCTCGCCACGGCGGCCCGCGAGGCCGGGCTGCCCGTGACCGTGCACCGCCCGGCGCGCATCTCCGGCGACAGCCGCACCGGCGCCGGGCCCTCCGACGACTTCCTGCGCCGCCTGATCGCCACCTGCGCGCTGCTCGGCACGGTCCCCGACGGCGAGGAGCTCGACCTGGCCCCCGTCGACCACGTCGCCGCCGCCATCGGGCACCTGGCCAGGACCGGCGCCACCGGCGACTTCCACTACCGCAACCCGCGCACGCTCGGCGCCGCCGACCTGGCGGCCGGCCTGGCCGCGCACGGCGTCCCGGTGCGGCTCGCGCCCGCCGCCGAGTGGCGCGCCGAGGTGCGGCGCAGGCTCGACGGCGGCGAGAGCCTGCCGCTCGCGCCCTTCCCCGCGTTCTTCGCCGAGTACGGCGACGACAGCACCGGCCCCACGTTCGACTGCACGGCGACCGAGCGGCTGCTGGCCGAGGCGGGGCTCGTCTGCCCGCCCGCCGCCGACCTGCTCGGCGTGTACCTGCCCCACCTGATCGGAGACCGCGATGCCTAGGACGTTCCTGGCCATCTGGTCGTCCCAGCTCCTGTCGATCATCACCTCCAGCGTCACCGGGTTCGTCCTGGGCGTGTGGGTGTTCCAGAAGACCGGCTCGGCGACCCAGTTCGTCACCATCACGCTCTGCGCGGTGCTGCCCGAGGTGCTGTTCGCGCCGCTCGCCGGGTCGCTGGCCGACCGGTGGGACCGGCGGCGGATGATGCTGGCCGCCGACCTGGGGGCCGCACTGGCCACCGGCGCGCTGGCCCTGCTGCTGACCACGGGCGAGCTCCAGGTGTGGCACATCTACGTGGTCACCGCCGTGAGCGCCGTCTTCGGGACCGCCCAGATGGCCGCCTACCACTCGATGCTGCCCAGCCTGGTGCCCAAGGAACAGCTCGGCCGGGCCAACGGCCTCATGCAGGTGGCCGACGCCGTCCGCGTCGCCGCGCCGCTGCTCGCCGGGGCGCTGCTCGTCGGCGTCGGCCTCACCGGGGTCGTGGTGATCGACCTGGTGACGTTCCTGGCCTCGCGGATCGTGCTCCACCTGGTGCCGCTGCCGCGCGAGGCGACCCGGCCGGGGGAGGGGCGGCCCGCCGAGCCGTGGCTGCGCGACCTGGCCTTCGGGCTGCGCCACCTGCGGACCCGGCGCGGGCTCGGCTGGCTGGTCGGGCTGCTGGCCGCCTACAACCTGTTCTTCGGCATGGCCGGGGTGCTCGTGCAGCCGCTCATCCTGTCGTTCGGCTCGGCGGCGCTGCTCGGCGCGCTCATGGCCGCGGGCGGCGCGGGCCTGTTCGTCGGCGGGCTGGTGCTGAGCGCGTGGGGCGGGCCCAAGCGGCGGGTGCGCGGGCTGCTCGCCTTCGTCGCCGCCGGCGGCGTGCTGCTCATGCTGCACAGCCTGAGCCCGTCGGCGCTGCTCATCGGCCTGGTCGCGCCCGCGTTCCTGTTCACGATCCCGTTCGTGCAGGGCACCGGCATCACGCTGATCCAGCTCAAGACCGCACCGGCCGAGCTGGGCCGGGTGCTCGGCGCCGTCCGCATGCTCACCCAGGCCGCGACCGTGCTCACCTACCTGGCGGCCGGGCCGCTCGCCGACCAGGTGTTCGAGCCGATGCTCGCGCCGGGCGGCGCGCTGGCCGGCAGCCTCGGCCAGCTCATCGGCACCGGGCCCGGCCGCGGCATCGCCACGATCTTCCTGCTCACCGGGGCCGCGCTGGTCGTGCTGGCGCCCCTGGCCTACCTCCAGCCGCGCCTTCGCCGGGTGGAGACGGAACTGCCCGACGCTGAGGAGTCATCCGATGCCGCTCTATCTCGATCCTGAAGAGTTACGCATATTTCGTGACCTGAACCAAGCGCCCGGAGGGTTCATCGACCTCGTGGGCGCGATGGCGTTCCGCGCGGCGGGAACCGCGCAGCGGCTCGGCGTCTTCGACGCGCTCGCCGCCGGAGCGCGCACCCCGGCGGAGCTCGCCACGAAGCTGGACGTCGCCGAGGGGCCGCTCACCGTGCTCCTCGACGCGCTCGCCGGCTTCGGGTACGTGCTCTGCGACGACGACGGTTACGCCCCGGGCCCGGCCGCCGACCCCTGGCTGGCGAACGGGCCACGCGACTGGTTCGCGCCGACGCTGGCACTGTGGCACGAGCTGATCGGCGAGTTGTGGACCGGCCTGGAGGAGGCGGTGCGCACCGGCCGGCCGCCCGAGCCGTACTACGCCTGGCTGGAACGCCGGCCCGGCACGTTGCGCACCTTCCAGGGGATGCTGGCCGGGATGGCGCGGGGCCTGGCCCCGGCCGTCGTCGCGGCGGTGCCCGGCCCGTACGGGAAGCTGCTGGACGTCGGCGGCGGCCACGCGATCTACAGCGCCGCCTTCTGCGAGGCCGCGCCCGGGACGACCGCGACCGTCGTGGACCTGCCCGGAGCCCTGGACGAGGGCCGGGCGCGGGTCGAGGAGGCCGGGCTGGCCGGGCGGATCACGCTCGTGCCCGGCGACCTGACCGTGCCCGCCGACTCCGCCGCGCTCGACAGCGCGTACGACACGGTCCTGCTGTTCAACGTCGTGCACGGGCTCGACCCGGACGGCGCCGCCGGCCTGGTCGCCAGGGCGGCGCGGGCGCTGCGGCCCGGCGGGCGGCTGCTCGTGCTGGAGCCGTACAGCGACCCGCCCGCCGGCACGCAGGGCCACACGGCCGCCTTCCTCGGCGGCTTCAGCCTCAACCTGGCCGCCACCCAGGGCGGACGCCTCTACACGTTCGCCGAGGTGGCCGGCTGGGCCGAGGCGGCCGGGCTGGGCGGGATCGAGCGGCTCCCGCTCGACGCCCCCGGCTCCGACGAACTGCTCGTGGCAAGACAGGAGACGGTGTGAAGATCCTCATCGCGGGCGCCGGTCCCGCCGGCAGCCTGCTGGCCTGCTACCTGGCCAGGCGCGGCCACCGCGTCGCCGTCTACGAGCGCCGCGACGACCCCAGGCTGCGCGACGACGAGGAAGGCCGCTCGATCAACCTGGGCCTGTCCGCCCGGGGCGTGCGCGCGCTCACCGACGTCGGGCTCATGCACGAGATCTGGCCGAGCACCGTGCCCATGCGCGGACGCGCGGTGCACGCCCCCGACGGCGCCGTCACCTTCCACCCGTACGGCAGGCGCGAGGAGGAGATCCTGCACTCCGTGCGCCGCCGCGACCTCGTCGTCAGCCTCATCGGCCACGCCGAGGCGCAGGGCGTCGCCTTCCACTTCGGCCACCGCGTCGTCGACCTCGACAAGGAGGCGCCCACGCTGACCGTCGAGCACGAGGACGGCCGGAGCACCGTCGAGGCCGACGCCGTGGTGGGCGCAGACGGCGCGTTCTCCGCGGTGCGCACGCTGATGCACCGGGGCACGCGCGCCGACCTGCACCAGGAGTTCCTGCCCTGGGGCTACAAGGAGCTGACGATCCCCAAGGTGCCCGAGCACCACGAGGCGCTGCACGTGTGGCCCGGCGGCGACGACGGGCTCATCGTCACCCATCCCAACCTCGACGGCTCGATGACGGCCACGCTGTTCCTGCCGTTCGAGCGGTTCGAGGAGATCGACGACCCGGAGGCGTTCTTCGCCGAGCGCTTCCCCGACGCGCTCGCGCTCATGCCGGACCTGGCCAAGGAGTACGCCGACCGGCCCGTGGGCCACCTGGTCTCGATCCGCACCACGCCCTGGCACGACGGCGGCAAGGTCGTCCTCATCGGCGACGCCGCACACGCCGTCTACCCGTTCTACGGGCAGGGCATGAACTCCTCCCTCGAGGACTGCACGGTCCTCGACCGATGCCTCGGACTCGGCGATACGCGTGCGGCCTTCGCCGAGTTCGAGCGGACCCGCCGGCCGCACACCGACGTCCTGGACGAGCTGTCCAGGCAGAACTTCGTCGAGCTGCGCGACCGGGTCCGCTCGCCGCTGCACCTGGCCCGCAAGCGCGCCGACCTGGTGCTCTCGGGCCTCTTCCCGGACCGCTGGGTCCCGCTCTACACGATGATCTCCCACACCACCACCCCGTACGCCGACGCGCTGGCCCGTGCCAGGCGCCAGGACGCCCTGCTGCGCTGGTCCGCCCTGGGAGCCGCCGGGCTCGCCGCGTTGTTGCTCGCCAGGAAGGTTCGCTGATGCTCACGGATCCCACCGATCCCTCCCGCGTGCTCATCGAGGTGAGCGATCTCGACGGCGGCCACGAACTGGTGCGGCGGTACGCGGAGCCGCTCGGCCACATCGTGACGTGGGCGCGCGAGTATCTGTGCCGGCCGCACCCGGAGCTCGGCAGGAAGGGGCCGGTCTGCCCGTACGCGCAGACCTCGCTCGACCGCGGCACCTTCTACCTGGCCGTCTGCCCCGGGGAGCCGGACGCGGCGCAGGTCGCCGAGGTGCTCGACGGCTACCGCTCGTGGTTCCAGCGGCTGGTCGCCCCTGAGGGGGTCTCGCCGCAGTTCCGCACCATCCTGGTGCTGCTGCCGGACCTGCCCGTCGATCGCGCCCCTGCGGTGATCGACGCGGCCCAGCTCGCGCTCAAGACCCGGTACGTGGAAGCCGGGCTGATGGTCGGCGAGTTCTACCCCGGCCCGCCGCCCAAGCACGGCCTGTGGAACCCGGACTTCCTGCCGCTGGGCTCCCCGGTCCCGTTGCTGGCCGTCCGGCACATGGTGGCCTCCGACTTCCCGTTCCTCAAGGACGACCCCGCGCACGCGGCGGCCTACCTGGAACGGTTCGGCGAGCGGCCGCCCGCCCCGCTGAGGGAGGCGGTGGCGGCCGCCCGCCAGGGCTGATCAGGCGGTCAGCAACTCCATCGCGGCCTGGGCGTTCGCCCGGGCCGCGCCGTATGTGGCGATGTAGGCGGCGCTGCCGGGACGCCACACGGGCAGCCCCATCTCGATCACGATGGTGTCGGGCCGGCCCGTGACCAGCGCGGACACCAGGGTCCGGCTCTCGGCGTAGCGGTGCGCGTCCTTGACGACGACGAGCAGCGAACGCCCCCCGGCGCGCTTGAGCAGCTCGTCGGGGCAGGCGTCGGCGGGCTTGACCCGGACGACCTCGGCGTGCGGCAGCCACGGCGACACCCCCCACGGCACGTCGCCCACGGCGATCGTCGGCGGCGTGTCCACCTCGACGACCAGCGGCACGTCCGACAGCGGCGCCGGCGCCCCGTCGAGCCGGACCGCGCGGCGGGCGGCGTCCAGGCCGACCCGGGTCAGCTCGGGCAGCGAGCCGGAGCTGTGGCCGGCCCAGGCGCGCAGCGCGGCCACGCGGGCGGCGGACCGCTCCAGCCCCTCCACCGACAGCACCCCGTCGGCGACGGCGTCCATGATCGCCGCGATGATCTTCTGGATCTCGTCGTAGCCCGGCTTGGGGCCCAGGCAGAGCAGGTCCGTCCCGGCCGCCAGCGAGGCGACGGCGCCACCGGCCAGCCCCACGCTGTCGGTGATCGCCTGCATGTCGAGCGCGTCGGTGACGACGACGCCGTCGTAGCCGAGCTCGCCCCGCAGCAGCCCGGTCAGCGCGGCCGGCGACATGGTGGCGGGCGTCTCACCGGTCAGCGCCGGGACCGCCACGTGCGCCGTCATGATCGACTTGGTGCCGGCCTGGACGGCCGCCAGGAACGGCGCCAGCTCCCTGGCCCGCAGCACCTCCAGCGGCACGTCCACCACCGGGATCGCCAGGTGCGAGTCGACCGTGGTGGCCCCGTGGCCCGGGAAGTGCTTGACGCAGGCGGCCACGCCCGTCGCCTGCAGCCCCTCGACCGCGGCCACCGTGTGCCGGGCCACCAGGTCCGGGTCCGAGCCGAACGCCCGGGTGCCGATCACCGGGTTGTCCTCGGCCGTGTTCACGTCGGCGTCCGGCGCCATGTCGAGGTTGATGCCCGCTGCGGCCAGCTCCGAGCCGATCGCCCGGTAGACCTGGCGGGTCAGGTCCACGTCGTCCACCGCGCCGAGGGCCGCGTTGCCGGGATACGGGCTGCCGACGTGGTAGGCGAGCCTCGTGACGTCGCCGCCCTCCTCGTCGAGGGAGATGACCGGCTCACCGGCGGCACGCAGGGCGGCGGTCAGCTCGCCGAGCTGGGCCGGATCGCCGACGTTGAACCCGAAGAGTGTCACGCCGCCGAGCCCGCCCTCGAGCTCCCTCAGCACCCAGGCGGGCGCGCTCAGCCCGTCGAACGCGACGAGCAGCGTGCCCGCCGCGAGGCGGCGTAGCCCCCGATCACTCTGGCTCATGAATCCTCATCGTTGTCAGGGCAGGACATGGGTACGGCCAGCGCACGGTGGAGCGCGCTGGCCGTACCGGAACCCGCGGGAAGGGAAGGGGTCAGCCCTTGACGGCCCCGGCCACCAGGCCGGAGACCATGCGGCGCTGGACCAGCAGGAAGAAGACGATGACCGGCAGGGTCATCAACGTGGAGGTCGCCATGATGGCTCCCCAGTCGGTGCCGCGCTGCCCGAAGAAGAACTGCAGCGCCACCGGCATCGTGTAGCCGGTGCTGTCGTTCATCAGGATCAGCGCGAAGATGAGATCGTTCCACGCGGTGATGAACGAGAAGATGCTCGTCGCGACCAGACCCGGAGCCACCAGCGGGAACAGGACCTTCCAGAACGTGGTGAACCGGCTCGCGCCGTCGATCCACGCGGCCTCCTCCAGCGACTTGGGCACCGCGGCGACGAACGTGCGCAGCATCCAGATGCCGAACGGCAGCGTGAGACCGACCTGGATGACGATCAGCCCGAGCAGCTGGTCGTACAGGCCGAGCCGCTTGACGTTCAGGAACAGCGGGATGAGCAGCGCCTCCGACGGGATCATCTGCACGACGAGCAGCGTGATCAGGAAGCTGGTGCGGCCCTTGAACCGGAAGCGGGCCACCGCGGTGGCCGCCAGCAGCGCGAACACCGAGCCGATGAGCACGGTGCCGAGCGCCACGATCGCGCTGTTGCGCATGTAGAGCCAGATGGAGTTGCCCGCCACGCCCTCCGTCAGCACCTTCTCGACGTGCTCGAAGGTGAAGTGCGTCGGGAACGGGATGAAGTCCGTGGTGAAGATCTGGTCGTTGGCCTTGAACGACGTCGAGACCATCCAGTAGACCGGGAACATCGCGAACAGGAAGACCAGGACCCCGGCGGTGTTCAGCCCGATCTTGGCGAAGCGCTTGCGCGCCAGCGGCGTCATTGGACCTCCTCCGACTTGACCATCTGCCGGGTGTAAAACGCGGTGACGATGAGCAGGATGACCGTCAGCACCACCGCGATCGCGGCGCCCTGACCCATCTTGGGCGGCGCCTTGAACGCCTCGGCGAAGGAGAAGAGCGACAGGTTGAACGCCTCACGGTTCGTCGGTCCGTTCATCAGCACGTAGAGCTGGCTGAACACCTTGAAGTCCCAGATGATCGACAGGATCGTCAGGACGGCGAAGACCGGCTTGAGCAGCGGGAAGGTGATCTTCCTGAACGTGCGCCACGGCGTCGAACCGTCGACCCGGGCCGCCTCGTACAGCTCTGCCGGGATGCCGCGCAGGCCGGCCAGCACCGACACCGCCACGAACGGGAAGGACGACCAGACGACGGTGAGGATCAGCACCAGGTAGACCGACCAGGCGTCGTTGAGCCACGGCTGCCCCGTCCAGTCGGCGCGGCCGAAGAGCAGGTTGGACAGCCAGTCAGGCAGCAGGTTCAGCGCCCAGTTGATGATCCCGGCCTCGGCGTCGAACAGCCAGCGCCAGATGGTGCCCTGGGCGACCGGCGGGACGGCCCACGCCGACATGATGCCGATGATCACGAAGCTGGACATGCCCTTGCTGAGCCGGTTGAGCAGGACGCCGACCGCGGTGCCGAGCACCAGCGTGAGCGTGACGGTCACGACGGCGAAGACGACCGTGTTGCGCAGTGAGGACCAGAAGATCGAGTTGCCGAAGATCTCTTCGAAGTTGCCGAACCCGACGTACTCCGGCTCGGCGGCCCCGCGGATCACCCGGAGGGTGACCTTCTGGAAGGACATGATGAACATCTGGACCATCGGGTAGAGCAGCAGACCCGTGATGACCAGGATGCCCGGGATGAGCAGGGCATAGGGGACGAGCTTGGGGTTCATCCCGCTGGCCTTGCCCGGCTTGCGGGAGCTACGGCGGCGCCGCCCAGGGGCGGAGGAATTTCCTCCGCCCCTGGCGAGCGTTGACGTGTTCGTCATCGTTACTGCGCGTTCAGGATCTCTTCGAGTTCCGTGTTGGCCTTGGCGAGCGCCTCGTCGGCCGTGGCCTTGCCCTCGATGACCGAGCGGGCCGCGTTCTGCAGGACGGCCTTGGTCTCGTTGGCCTCGGTCCAGTTCGGGTCGGCCGGGAACGCCTTGGCCTTGGCGAAGGCAGCCGCGAACGGAGCCTGGGCCGGGTCACTGGCGAGCGAGGCCAGGGTGTCCGGGTAGACGGGCAGCAGGCCGCCGTCCATCGCGTAGCGGTCCGCCCACTTCTTGCTGGTGGCCAGCTTCACGAAGTCGGTGGCGAGTTCCTTGTTCTTGGCGTCGTTCCAGACGGCGATGTCGTTGCCGCCGAAGAACGCCGGGGTCTCACCGCCGGCCTTGGAGGGCAGCGGGAAGAAGGCCATCTGCTCCTCCTTCACCTTGCCCTTGCTCTCCTCCTTGATCGTGGCGATGTCCCACGACGCGGTGAGGTACATGCCGACCTTGCCGTTGGAGAACCGGGTACGGATGTCGGTCGTGTTCTGCGTGAGGCGGGACTTGCTGGACACGCCCGAGGCCACGATGCCCGTGTAGGTCTCGAAGCCGGTCTTGAAGGCGGGGTCGGTGAGCTTGCCGACCCACTTGTCGCCCTCCTTCACCGCGTACTCGCCGCCCTCGGACCAGGCCAGCGCGCCGAGGAGGTGGTTGGCGTCGGAGCCGCCGTTGAAGGCGAAGCCGTCGACGTCCTTGCCCTTCTCCTCCTGGATCTTCTTGGCGGCCGCGATGAGCTCGTCCCAGTTCTTCGGCACCTCGATCTTGAGGTCCTCGAACCAGTCCTTGCGGTACATCACCGCGCGGGTGCCCGCGCCCCACGGCATGGCGTAGACCTCGCCGTCGATGGTCTCCAGGCCGAACAGGTTCTTGGGAATGTTCGCCTGCTCACCGGAGGTGGTGATCGAGGTGACCGGCGCGAGGGCGTCCTGGCTCTGCCAGAGCGGCACCTGGTCGTTGCCGATCTCGGTCACGTCCGGGCCCTCGCCACCGGCGGCGGCGGCGGTGAACTTGTCGTTCACCTGCGGCCACGGGATCCACTCGACCTTCACCTCGGCGCCCGTGGTGGCCTTGAACTCGGCGACCAGCTCGTCGGTGTACTTCTGGGACGGCTCGTTCGGGACGCCAAGCCGCCACATGGTGAGGGTCTGCCCCGCCCACTTGGGGCCGGAGGCGCTGGCGGAGGCCGCCGGCTCGTTGGCGGCCGGCTCGGCGCCGCCGCCGCAAGCGGCCAGGCCCAGGGCCAGGGCGGCCGTGGTGACCGTGGTGGCCGTGATCTTAGAGATCCTCACTGGGATGCTCCCTTCCCGGCTAAATCGCATCGGGTCTCTGCGTCATCGGGTGCTGGGCCTGTGGTCCGCACCTGGCTGATCGTCAGTCTTGAGATAAACTAACAAGAAACTTTCTTAAAAGAAACTGGCGTTAGCGGATCGTGACGAGAGGGGAGAATGCCCGTGACACGGAACCCGGGGGTCCCGCGGCTGCTACGCCGGCTGAACGATCGGACCGCCCTGGAGCTGCTGCTCTCCGAAGGCCCCCTCACCCGCTCCGAGCTGGGTGAACGCACCGGACTCTCCAAGGTCACCGCAGGCCAGCTCCTCGCCAGACTGGAGGACCGCGGCCTCGTCGAAGTCACCGGACGCAGGGCCAGCGGACGCGGCCCCAACGCCGCCCTCTACGGCGTCGTGCCCACCAGCGCGCACGTCGCCGGGCTCGAAGTCCTGCCCGACGCCATCACCGTCGGTGTGGCGGACATCACCGGCAAGGTCGTCGTCGAGGTCGTCGTCGACCCCGCCGACGGGCGCGACCCCGTCGCCACCGTCCACGCCGCCGTCCAGCGCGCCTGCGCCTCCGCCCGGATCACCCTGCCCCAGCTCAAAGCCTTCGTCATCGGCACCCGCGGCGTCGTCGACCCCGCCAACGGCGACGTGCGCTTCTCCCACGACCTCCCCTCCTGGCACGTCGGCGTCCTCGCCAGCCTCCGCCGCACCCTCGGCGCCTCCGTCACGATAGAGAACGACGTCAACCTCGTCGCACTCGCCGAACACCGCTACGGCGCCGCCGCAGGGCAGGACGACTTCGTCGTCGTCTGGACCGGCATCGGCCAGGGCCTCGGCGTCATGCTCGGCGGCCGGCTGCACCGCGGCATCACCGGCGGCGCCGGCGAGATCGGCTGGCTGCCCGTCCCGGGCGAACCACTGCCCGCCGACGTCACCCGCCCCCAATCAGGCTCCTACCAGCGGCTCGTCGGCCTCGACGCCCTCACCGGACTCGCCCAGGAACACGGGCTCACCGCCCGGCCCGGCGCCACCGGACCCGAGATCGTCAGAGCCGCCGTCGCCGGCGCCCGCACCGGCTTCCTCGCCGCCGTCGCCGCCCGCCTCGCCGTCGGCGTCGCCGCCGTCACCGTCGTCCTCGACCCCGGCCTCATCGTCCTCGCCGGCGACGTCGGCCGCGCCGGCGGCACCGAACTCGCCGCCATGGTCGAGGACGCCGTCGCCAAGGTCTGCCCCAGCCGCCCCCAGGTCGTCACCACCGGCATCACCGGCAACCCCGTGCTGCGCGGCGCCCTCGTCGCCGCCCTCGAGCAGGCCCGCGAGCAGGTCTTCTCCGA
This sequence comes from Nonomuraea sp. NPDC023979, assembly GCF_040639085.1. Classification (NCBI taxonomy): domain Bacteria; kingdom Bacillati; phylum Actinomycetota; class Actinomycetes; order Streptosporangiales; family Streptosporangiaceae; genus Nonomuraea; species Nonomuraea sp. NPDC023979. The sequence continues at coordinate 298,406 of NZ_JBEZZG010000004.1, read as the reverse complement.
CACTGTGTGAGAATTCTTGCCCATGTGGCTTCCTCCCGGTGACATCGTGCTCATCTCCGATCCGCGGGTGGCCGCCATCCCCGTCACCGACACCGGCGAACCCCTCGCCGAGGTACGCGGACGGCTGCGGCTCGACGACCGGATGGCCGACCCCGACGGCGCCTACGCCCGCCTGCGCGCCGGCCTCCTCGACCGGCTCGAGACCGCCGAACGGCGCCTGCCCGACGGCTTCCACCTGCTGATCGTCGAGGGCTACCGGCCCATCGCCGTCCAGCGGAAGATCTTCGACGACTACCGCGCCGAACTCGCCGCCCGCTTCCCCGGCCTCACTCCCGGCGAGCTCCACGCCGCCGCCAGCCGCTACGTCTCACCCGTCGACGTCGCCCCCCACACCGCCGGCGCCGCCGTCGACCTCACCCTCTGCGACCCCGACGGGGCCGAGTACGACATGGGCACCGCCGTCAACGACACCCCCGAGACCAGCGGCGGCGCCTGCTACACCGCCTCGCCCGACATCTCCGAGGACGCCCGGCGGCACCGCAAGATCCTCGCCGCCGCGCTGGAGCCCGCCGGGCTCGTCAACTACCCCACCGAGTGGTGGCACTGGTCGTACGGCGACCGCTACTGGGCGTTCGTCACCGGAGCCGGCCGGGCGTCGTACGGTCCCATCTGAACAGGCGCAACGGCAGATCCCTGCCGCCCGCCACCAGCACCCCCGCGTGCGCGGCGAACGCCGTCCCGGGCACCGTCACCTCCAGCGGCTCCCACCCCTGGCCCGGCACCCCGCTCCACAACCGCCTCCGGCCGTCCAGGACGAACAGCCGCCCGTTCATCGCCCCCAACCCCCGAACCCCATCCCCAGCCCGCTCCCCGCGCGGGGCGGCGGCCCCTTCGGCGTTCCCCGGAGCCGGCCCGGCGCCGTCCTCCAGTGCCGCGCCGTGGGTGGTGGCGGTTTCTTCGGGAGAGGCGGTCCGGGTGGTGGCGGTCTCCTCGGGGGCGGTGGGCTGGGTGGTGGCGGCCTCCTCGGGGAAGGGCGCCCCGTCCGTAGCCCGCTCTCCGTACGCGGCGGTCCCTTGGGCGGGGAGGGCGGCCCCGGGAGCCGGCCCGGCGCTGTCCCCCGCCGCCGCACCGTAGGCGGTGGCGGTCTCCTGGGGGGTGGGGTTCCGGGCGGTGGTGGTGGTCTCCTGGGGGGTGGGGGTGGGGTGCCAGGTGGTGGTGCCGAAGGTGAGGCGCCAGAGGAGGCCCGAGGCAGTGGTGACGTAGAAGGTGCAGTCGGCGATGGCGAGGCCCGTGGCGTCGGCCGGGGCGGCGACGAGGTCGTGCCAGTGGGCGCCGTCGAAGTGGAGCAGGCGCCCGGTGCCGGTGACGCCGTAGAGGGCGACGGGCACGCCGGCGGCGGCCTCGCGGGGTGCGGCGAGGGCGCGGACGCCGGGAGTGGGCCCGACGGGCTCCCAGGGCAGGTTCTGACCGCAGAGCTCGCGGCGCAGCAGGTCGCCGGAGGCGTCGACGGCGTAGAGGGTGCGGCCGAGCGCGGCGAGGGCGCGGATGTCGGCCTCGGGCCCGATGACCTCCCATGGGTCGCCGGCGCCGGTGGAGAGCCGGTCGATGACGTTGCGGGTGATGCGGTCGACGACGGGGTCGTGCAGGGTGTTGCCCCAGTTGACGGTGGCGGCGGTGAAGACGGTGCCGAGGCCGCTGGTGTAGACGCCCATGGTCGCCATCCCGCCCTGCCCGTAGCCGGCCCAGTGGCGCAGGTCGGCGGTGGCGAGGACGACGAACGTGGGCGGGGTGCCGTCGCGGCAGGTGGCGCGCGGGACTCCGCCGATCTCCTCGAACTCGGCGGCGTCGGTCTCGTAGCCGAGGCAGCCCTGGCCGAACTTGTCGCCGTCGGTCAGCCCGGTGCCGTCGAAGACCCAGTGGGAGGCGAAGCGCGCGGTGTAGGACTCTTCGAGCATGCGCGGCATGTGCGGGCCCCAGGTGCCGGCGCCGGCGCGGAAGCTGACGCCGGTGAGGGAGTTCTCGGGGCGGCCGGCGGCCGACCATTCGACGGTGGCCAGGCGGGGGTCCTCGACGGGGTCGGAGACGGGGTCGCGGTGGCAGACCATGGTCCGTCCGCCGTCCTCCAGCCGGATCTGCCACCAGCAGGTGTTGCCGGAGAAGAACGCGACGTTGCCGCCGCGGCGGACGTACTCCTCGACGGAGTCGCGCATCCCGGCGGACCAGTATTCGTCGTGGCCGTTGACGATGAGCATCCGGTGCCGGGTCAGCAGGTCGAGCCCGTCGTGGAGGTCGAGGTTGGAGCAGTAGGCGACGTCGTACCCGGCGGGGCGCAGCCATTCGATGAGGCCCTGTTCCCAGCGTTCGGGGGGCGGGCCGCAGCCGGGCCGGTCGAAGGTGACGCGGGCGGCGCGGTCGGGCGCCTCGGTCCAGTAGACGCTCTCGCCGGGCACGCCTGCCCGGTTGTACGCCTGCCAGGTGGTGAAGGGGACGCTGAGGAGGATCGGCGCGGCCGGCACGGCTTCCCGTACGACGAAGAAGACCTCGTTGTCGGGGCACGGCGTGTCGCCGGGCAGGCCGGGCGGCCACGGCTGTTCGGGGCCGAACCGGGCGCGGTAGAGGGAGCTGGGCCAGTCGGCGCCGATCGGCAGTTCCCAGCCGGGGGCGGCGTCGCCGGTGTGGACGACGCGGCCGTCGGCCATGTCGGTGACCTCGACGGGCGCCGGTCCGGACAGGACGAACGGCAGCCGTGCGCCCTGGGGGCAGGAGGTGGCGGTGGCGTAGGCGCGGATGCCGGTGGGCGGGGTCATCGGCGGGCGGCCTCGACGAGCAGGTCCTCCAGGGCGTGCAGGTAGCGTTCGATGGCGTCGCTCGACAGGTGGCGGGTGTCGGCGGTGAGGGAGACGCCTTCGGTGGTGACGTGCACGCAGAAGCGGCAGTTGAGCTTGTCCTGGCTCATCTGCCATTCGAGCGCGGTGGCGGGCAGCGCGGCGTCGAGGTCGGCGGGGGTGCAGGCGGCGGGGCCCGGGTCGGCGAAGCGCATGTCGTTGAAGCAGCAGTTGGGGTGGACGGCGGTGCCGCGGCGGGCGCTCTCGTCGCGGACGATCCTGGCGCGGTCGGCGGGGTCGTGGTAGGCGCTGCGGTAGGCGCGCATGGCGGCGGGGGCGGCGGCGCGGAGCACGTCGGGGAAGTCGCCGTCGACGTCGAGCGTGAAGAGGCCCTCCTGGGAGAGGGTGCTGACGATGCCGAGGGTGTCGCGGCGGAACCGGTTGCCGACGATGGGCAGCATGGCGCACCGGCCGGAGCCGGAGAAGCGTCCGGCGAGCGTGGCGGTGGCGGCGAGCAGCACGGTGGAGGTGCTGGTGCGGTTGGCGAGCGCGACGGCGCGGGTGGCGAGTTGCAGGGCGGGGGAGCGGAGGAGCGCGCGCCGGATGGGCGGGTCGGCGGGGTCGCCGCTCGGCCCGGCGAACATGGTGTCGGGCATGCGGGCGTGCTCGTCGGCCCAGTGGGCGGCGGCGGCGTCGGCGACCTGCCGTCCTTGGGGGCCGGCCTGCCAGTGGGCGAGGTCGAGCGGGCGGGGCGCGGGCGGGCCGGAGACGCGGCCGCGCAGCAGCAGGGTCCGCAGGTCGCGCAGGGCCACGTCGCTGCCGAGCCCGTCGGTGGCCAGGTGGCAGAAGACGAGCACGACGTGGGTGACGGTGTCGCCGTCCAGGACGAGCGCCACGCGCAGCGGCCATTCGGCGTGGTAGTCGAACCGGGTGGCGGCCAGTTCGGCCATCACCTTGTCGGGGTCGCCGGTGGTGACCTCGACGGGCATCCGCCCGGTGGCCTCCAGCCGCTGGCCGACGGGGTCGGCGAGCAGGGTGCGCAGGGAGCCGTGCCGTTCGACGAGGGCGGTGAGCGCGACGGTGACCTCGGCGACGGTCCGCGTGCCGGGGACTTTCAGCACCCGGCCGAAGTTGAAGTAGTGGTCGTCGGGCGCGGTGCGTTCGACGGCCTCCCAGATCGCCCGCTGGCCCCAGGTCAGCGGGGCGGTGCCGGAGTCGGGCGCGGAGAACCGGATCGTCATCGTCCGGCCAGGTGCCCGGCCAGCCGGTCGAGGTCGTCGAGCAGGTCGAGGCCGTCGCCGGTCAGGTCGACGGTGACCCCGAACTCGGTCTCGATGGCGTCGACGAGCCGGAGCTGGCCGATCGAGGTCAGTCCGAGCGCGGTGAGCGGCACCGTCGCCGTCAGGGCCTCGTGCTCGCTGATCGCGCCGTCGGACGACTCCGCGACGAGCGCGGCGAGCCGCTCTCTGATCATCACAGGCTCCCCCGCCGAAACTGGAAAGAATCCTAACTGTTCGAGTGTTCCACGGATCTTCCGAGTCTCGCAAGGCCGTGGAATACGGCCTTGTGTGCGTCGCCGGTGCATGCCACACTGAACGCCCACCCATAAAAAGTAAAGTTTCCTATTAGAAACGCCGATGGCTGTTCCGGGGGCCGATCGTGAGCGTTACCCTTCCCGGCCTGCTCAGGCAGCGGGCCGCAGCAGACCCCGGCCGCGTGGCGATGACCGTCCACGGCTCGGGCTCGATCACGTTCGATGAGTGGGAGACCAGATCCGACCGCGTGGCCGCCGGGCTCACCGCTCGCGGCGTGCGCCCTGGAGACCGGGTGGGGCTGGTCTTCGGAAACAGCAACTGGCTGGAGTATGCCATCGCCTTCTTAGGCGTGGCCAAGGCGGGCGCGGCGGCGGTGCCGCTGTCGGACCGCCTGGCCGCCCCCGACGTCGACGCGATGCTCGCGCACTGCGGCGCCGCCGCCGTGCTGAGACCCGGCGAACTGCCCGACGCGCCCGGCGAGGTGACACTGCCCGAGCCCGGCGCCCTGGCCCAGATCCTCTACACCTCCGGCACCACCGGCCGCCCCAAGGGCGTCAGCGCCACCCACGCCAACCTGGCCCACGGCTGCGGGGGCAGGCGACGGCCCTTCGCGCACAGCCGCCACCTCGCGCACGCCTTCCCCATCGGCACCAACGCCGGGCAGTGGATGCTCGTCAACGCCGTGGACGCCCACCCCGAGGTGGTGACGCTGCCGGTGTTCACCCCCGCCAGGTTCGCCGCGCTGATCGAGCACTACCAGGCCGGCACCGTCTTCCTCGTGCCCGCGATGGCCATCGAGATGCTCGCCGCCCGCGTCCACGAACGGCACGACCTGTCCAGCGTGCTCCTGCTCGGCTCGGCCGCCGCGCCGCTGCCCGGCCGGGTGGCCGCCGGGCTGTCCGACGCCTTCCCGAACTCCACGATCACCAACTACTACACCTCCACCGAGGCGGCGCCCGCCCAGACCGTGATGATCTACGACCCGGAACGGCCGACGAGCGTGGGCCGGGCCGCCGCCGGCGGCGCGGTGCGGATCGCCACCGCCGAGGGCGAGCCGCTGCCGCCCGGCGTCACCGGCGAGGTGTGGATGCGCTCCCCGGCGGCCGTGCGCGCCTACTACGGCGACGCGACGGCGACCGGCGAGGTGTTCCGGGACGGCTGGGTGCGCATGGGCGACCTCGGCTACCTGGACGGCGACGGCTACCTCTACCTGGTCGACCGGGAGAGCGACGTGATCAAGTCGGGCGCGTACAAGGTGTCCACGATCCACGTCGAGGACGCCGTCTACCAGCATCCGGGCGTGACCGAGGCGGCGGCGTTCGGCGTCCCGCACCCGACGCTCGGCAAGGCGGTCGCCGTCGCCGTCGTCGGCGGCGTGGCGCACGAGGACCTGCGGATCTTCCTGAAGGGCCGGCTGGCCCCGCACGAGCTGCCCGTACGGCTCGTGACCGTCGACGTCTTGCCCCGCAATCACGGAGGCAAGGTGGACAAGCGCGCACTGCGAGAGGTTGTTCGATGACCGAGGTTTCGTACGCCCAGCACGGCATGTGGATCACGGAAAGGATGGGTGCGGGGTCCGCTTACCACATGCCGATCGTGATCCGGTTCGCCGTGCCACCGGACCGTGGCGCGCTCGCCAAGGCCGTCACCGCCGTGGTCGAGCGCCACCCGCTGCTGGGCAGCGCGTTCGAGGACCGGGGCGGCGAGCCGCACCTGGTGCCGGCCGACGTCCAGCCCGCGCTGACCGACCAGCCCGTGGCCCTGGACCTGGAGCGCGGCCCGCTGGCCCGCTTCCAGCTCGACGGCGACACGCTGACGATCGTCGCCCACCACCTGGTGTTCGACGGCCAGTCCAAGGACGTGCTGGTGGCCGACCTGGCCGCCGCGCTCGACGGCACGATCGCCGAGCCGCTGGAACGTGCCGACCACGCCGCGCTCCAGCGCGAGCGCGTCGAGGCGCGGCTGGCCGAGGCCGGGGCGTTCTGGGCCGGGCGCTGGCGCGAGCCGGGCGAGGTCGTGGTGGCCGGTGACGTGCTGCGCTCGCGCCGCGCCGGGACCGGCGCGCTCGCCGAGTTCGACCTCGACGTGCCCGAGCTGCCCGGCCTGACCAGGTTCGAGGTGGTGGTCGCCGCGCTGCACGCGCTCCTGCGCTCCTACGGCAACGCCGACGTGGTGACCGCCGTGGACCTGTCCACCCGGACCGCCGCCGAGACCGGTCACGTCGGCCCGTACGTCAACGAGCTGCCCGTCTACTCCACGCCCTCGCCGGACGCGCCGTTCGGCGAGTTCGCCGCCGGGCTGCGGGCCGAGCTCAGGCGGGTGTACGAGGTCCGCGAGGTGCCCATCGCCCGCGCCGTGCCCGGCATCAGGCCGCACGCCGCGCTCGCCCCGATCTCCGTCAGCTACCGGCGCGGCGGGACCGCTCCCGCCGGGTGGGACGTCGACTGGCTGGCGTTCAACGGGGCGGTGCGCGGCGCGCTCCAGCTCCAGCTCCTGGACGGGCCCGGCGGCCTGTCGGCGAGCCTGCGCTACGACCCGGCCGAGCTGCGCGACCCCGGCCGGTTCGCCGCCGACCTGATCGCGGTGCTGGGCCGGGTCACGCCCGAACGCCCGCTGCGCGAGCTGGCCGCCTTCCAGGAGACCGTCACGGCCGAGGCGCAGGCGCCCGCCGCGGAACCCGCCCAGGTGGACGACGGGGGTGCCGACCTGGGCGGGGACCCGCTGATCGCGGAGATCACCGCGATCTGGGAGGAGGTGCTCAAGCTCTCGCCGATCCAGCCCGAGGACGACATCTTCGACCTGGGCGGCCACTCGCTGAGCATCACGCAGATCATCGCCCGCATGCGCAAGCGCCTCGGCGTGGAGATCGACCTGGACGACTTCTTCGACAACCCGACCGTCGCCGGCGTCGTCGAGGTGATCAGGAGGTGACCTCGCTCCTCGAACGGGCCGCCGGGCCCATCCTGGACGACGCCGACCTGTCGCTCATGCTCACGATCCGGGCCTTCGAGCTCAAGCTGCTCGACCTGTTCGGCGAGGGGCGGCTCAACGGCACCACGCACACCTGCCTCGGCCAGGAGTACGTGCCCGTGGCCCTGGAGCCGCTGCTCGGCCCGGCCGACCACGTCTTCAGCAACCACCGCGGCCACGGCCACTACCTGGCCCGCTTCCGCGACCCGCACGGCCTGCTGGCCGAGATCATGGGCCGGGAGGGCGCGGTCTGCCACGGCGTGGGCGGCAGCCAGCACATCCGGCGCGAGCGCTACCTGTCCACCGGCGTGCAGGGCGAGAGCCTGCCGGTGGCCGCCGGGGTGGCGCTGCGCCTGCGGCGTGCCGAGCCGGGCGCGCTGGCCTGCGTGTACATCGGCGACGGCACGTTCGGCGAGGGCGCCGTGTACGAGGCGCTCAACCTGATCGCGCTGTGGCGGCTGCCGGTGATGGTCGTCGTCGAGCACAACGGCATCGCCCAGTCCACGCCCACGACGGCCCACATGGCGGGCACGATCGCGGGCCGGGCGGCGGCGTTCGGCATCGCGCACGAGCGCGTCGAGGGGTTCGACCTGCCCGCGATCCGGCGACGGCTCGCCCCGCCGGTCGCCCGGGTGCGCGAGGGCGTCCCGCTCGTGGTGGAGTTCGCCACGCACCGCCTGGGCCCGCACAGCAAGGGTGACGACACCAGGAGCGCGCAGGCCGTACAGGAGGCGAGGGACGCCGACTGGCTGGAGCGCTGCCGCGCGGTGCGGCCGGAGCACGTCGGCCGGCTGGAGCGGGAGGCGCGCGAGCACGTCGACGCCGTCGCCGAGGAGGTCGCGGCCCGGCCGCCGTCCAGGTGGGTGCGCGCATGAGGGTCGCGGAGAACCTGAACGCGGCGCTGCACGCGGTGATGGACCGGCAGCAGGACCTCTACCTGCTGGGCGAGGACGTCCTCGACCCGTACGGCGGCGCCTTCAAGATCACCAAGGGGCTGTCGACGGCGTTCCCCGAGCGGGTGCTGTCCACGCCGATCAGCGAGGGCGCGATCACCGGCGTGGCCGCCGGGCTGGCGCTGGCGGGCGACCGGGCGATCGTCGAGATCATGTTCGGCGACTTCGCCGCGCTGGCCTTCGACCAGCTCCTCAACTTCGCCGCCAAGTCCGTGTCCATGTACGGCGAGACGGTGCCGATGCGGATGGTGGTGCGCTGCCCGATGGGCGGCGGGCGCGGCTACGGGCCCACGCACAGCCAGAGCCTGCAGAAGCACTTCATCGGCATCCCGGGACTGGCGCTGTACGAGATGTCGCCCTTCCACGACAACCTCGCCGTGTTCGAGGAGATGCTGGCACGCGCCGAGCCGTGCGTGCTGTTCGAGGACAAGGTGCTCTACACGCGGCAGATGCACCAGGTGGACGCGCCCTTCTCGGTCGAGGTGGCCGGCGGGGTGGCCCGGGTGTTCCTGGACGACACGCCCGACTGCGTGATCGTCGCGCCGGGCGGCGTGGCGCACCGGGTGGTGGCGGCGATGCGCTCGCTGCTCCTGGAGGACGAGATCGGCTGCACGCTGCTGGTGCCGTCGCGGCTCTATCCCTTCGACGTGGAGGTGCCCGCGGCCCGGCACGTGTTCGTGGTGGAGGAGAGCACGGCCGGCGGCACCTGGGGCGCGGAGGTCGCGCACCACGTCCACCAGCGGCACTGGGACCGGCTGGCCGGCCCGGTGACGCTCGTCCACTCCGCCGGCTCCGTCATCCCCACGGCCTCCCACCTGGAGCGCGAGGTGCTGGTGGACGAGGCCGACATCCACCGCGTGATCAGGAAGGTCGTCCGTGGCTGAGCTGCGCCTGCCCAAGCTGAACAACAACGACACCGAGTACCTGCTGGTCGAGTGGCTAGTCCCCGACGGCACGCCGGTGCACGAGGACGACGCCGTCGCCGTGGTGGAGACGTCCAAGGCGGCCGAGGAGCTGCCCGCCGACGCCACCGGCACGCTGCGCCACGCGGTCAAGCCGGGCACCTGGTGCCGCCCCGGCGAGCTGCTGGCGACGATCGGCGACGAGCCCGCCGCCGAGCCGGCGCCCGCGACCGCCCCTGCGGCGAGCGCGGCGCCGCAGGCCGGGCCGCTCGTCACCGCCCCCGCGCAGGCGTTCGCCGACGAGCACGGCATCACCGCCGAGCAGCTCGCCGGGCTCGGCGTCGACGTGGTCCGGCGGGCCGACGTCGAACGCCTCCTCGACGGCCCCGCCCGCCGCGAGCTGCCCCGCGTCCAGCGGGCCGTGGCCAGGGCCGTGGAGCTGTCCCACCAGAGCATCCCGGCCGCCTACCTGGTCGTCAGGATGGACCTCGGCCCCGCGCTCAAGCGGGCCGAGGCGGCCACCCGCGAGGTGCGCAGGCCCGTCGGGCTCGCCGAGCTGTTCGTCCAGGCGGTGGCCGGGCTGCACGAGAAGCACCCGCTGTTCTTCGCCACCTACGAGGGCACCCACGCGCTGCTCTCCGACGAGCCGAACATCGGCGTCACCCTCGACGTGGGGGAGGGCCTGTACGTGCCGGTCGTGCACGACGCGGCCCGCCGCCCGCTCAAGGAGATCGCCACCGCGCTGATGAAGCACCGCCTGGCCGCCGCGTCCGGCGACTTCAAGGAGGCCGACCTGGCCGGCGCCAACTTCGTCGTCACCCTGCACACCGAGGGCGACGTCGTGCTGGCCGTGCCGTTCGTCTTCCCGGGCACCGCGTGCGCGCTGGCCGTCACCGGGCCGTCCGACGGCACCGTCGCGCACATCGGGCTCGCCTACGACCACCGGCTGGTCAACGGGCGTGACGCGGCGCTGTTCATGGCCGCGCTGAAAAGCGCTATCGAAGGCTAGTTTGCCCACATACTTTTCCCGCCGACACTGCACGGGCACAAACAGTAAGGAGGCTCCTGACTTCCCCTGCGAGGTGTGGGCATGGTTCCGTTGATCGGGATCGAGGAGGAGTACCTCGTCGTCGATCCCCGCACCCGCCACGTCACTCCCCGGGCGGCCGACGTGCTGGCCGCCGCCACGGACATGCTCGACGTGGCGCACGAGATCACCCGATTCCAGGTGGAGGCCCGGACAGCGCCGTCCGCGGACCTGACCGAGCTGGGCACACAGCTGCGCGCCGCGCGCAAGGAGGTGGCCGGGGCGGCCCGCTCGTGCGGGCTGGCCGTCGTGGCCAGCGGCATCCCCGTGCTCGGCAACGTCATGCCGCCGCCGCTGACCGAGGACGCGCGCTACGAACAGGGCCGCGTCCTCTACCGCGCGTTACAGGACGAGATCAGCATCTGCGCCCTGCACGTGCACGTGGACGTGCCCGACGAGGAGCACGCCGTCTACGTGGGCAACCATCTGCGCCCCTGGCTGCCCACCCTCATCGCGCTGGCCGCCAACTCGCCGTTCTTCGTCGGCCGCGACACCGGCTACGCCTCCTGGCGGGTCATCTCGTGGGGGCGCTGGCCGGTGTCGGGCGCGCCGCCGTACTTCCCGACGTTCGCCGACTACGAGCTGGCGCTGCGGGCGCTGGCGGAGTCGGGGGCGCTGATGGACCCGAAGACGGTCTTCTGGGACGCCAGGCCCTCGCCCAAGCTGCCGACGGTCGAGGTGCGCGTCGCCGACGTGCCGCTCGACGTGAGCGACAGCCTCACCATCATCGGCCTGGTCCGCGGCCTGGTCGTCACGGCGCTGGCCGCCGTGGCGCGCGGCGACCGCGGGCTGCCCGTTCCCGGCGAGGTGCTGCGCGCCGCCTACTGGCGCGCCGCCCGCGACGGGCTCGCGGGCGACAGCCTGGACGTGCGGCACGGCACGCTCGTGCCCGCCCCGGTGCTGGTCGGCCGCCTGCTCGACCACGTACGGCACGCCCTGGCGGAGGCCGGTGACCTGCCGTTCGTCGAGGAGGGGCTGGACCGGCTGCTCCGCAAGGGGTCCGGGGCGGCGCGACAGCGCCGGGTGCACGCCCGGGGCCACGACCTGGCGGAGGTGGTGGACGACCTCATCGAGGCCACGGTCGCCTGACCGGGATCGGCGCAGGTCAGCGCAGGGCGAGCGCCATCGCGACGCCCAGCCCGAAGACGACCACGACGCCGCGCAGCACCGCCGGTGACATGAGGCGGGCCAGGCGGGTGCCCAGCAGGCCGCCCGCCAGGCTCGCCGGCGCGATGACCGCCACCGCCGCCCACTCGACCGGCCCGAACAGCGCGAACGCCACCACCGACACCGTGCAGATCGCCAGCGACAGCACCGCGCGCACGGCGTTGACCCGCTGGAGGTGGTCGTGCAGGAACATGCCGAGCACCGCCAGCAGCAGCACGCCCATGCCGCCGTTGAAGTACGCGCCGTAGCAGCCGCCGAGGAACACCCCGGCGTACACGAGCCTGCTGGGCCGCTCCCCGTCGCCGCCGCCGAACCGCTTGCGCAGCCACGGCTGGGCCAGCAGCGCCAGGCTGGCGAAGGCCACCAGCCACGGCACCAGCGCCTCGAACGTGTCGCCCGGCGTGTTCAGCAGCAGCGCGCTGCCCGCGACCGCGCCCAGCACCGCCACCCCCGCCAGCCCGGCCGCCCGGCGCCGCCGCCCGCGCAGCTCGGCGCGGTAGCCGAAGGCCCCGCCGAGGTAGCCGGGCCACAGCGCCACCGCGTTCGTCACCGTGGCGGTCACCCCCGGGTAGCCGAGCGCCATCAGCGCCGGGAACGAGACCAGCGTGCCGCCTCCGGCGAGCGCGTTCACCACGCCGGCCAGCAGACCGGCCCCGGCCAGGAACAGGACGTCACCCAGCGGGATCATGCGAACTCCTTACGTGCGGATCCCGCTGCTGGGGGAAACGGGGAGAACCAAATGAAAAGGACGGTCAACGGCCGACCGCGTAGCCCTGGGCGCCGCGCGGGTTCGCGCCGGCCTTCAGGAAGTCGCCGTCACGGGCCACCGCGCTGAGGCGGCCGAGCGACCACGGCCCCTGCACCTCGACCTCGTGCCCGCGCCGCCGCAGCTCCGCCACGACCGCCGGGTCCAGCCGCTCCTCCACGTGCACGACCCCCGGCCGGGAGCCGCGCGGGAAGAACGAGCTGGGGAAGTGCTCGGTGTGGAACGTCGGGGCGTCGATGGCCTCCTGGAGGTTCAGGCCGCCGTGGACCAGCGCCAGGAACAGGTTGACGCTCCACTGGTCCTGCTGGTCGCCGCCCGGCGTGCCGAACGCCAGCCACGGCCTGCCGTCACGCAGCGCGAACGACGGCGACAGCGTCGTGCGCGGGCGCGCCCCCGGCCGCAGCGAGGCGGGCAGCCCCTCCTGCAGCCAGAACATCTGCGCCCGGGTGCCCAGGCCGAAGCCCAGCGACGGGATGACCGGCGAGCTCTGCAGCCAGCCGCCGCTCGGCGTGGCCGACACCATGTTGCCGTGCCGGTCGACGACGTCCACGTGGCAGGTGTCGCCGCGCACGGCGCCGTCGGAGGTGACGACCTCGTCGCCGGTGTCCTCGGCCGGGACGACGAGCCTGCTCACGGTCGGCTCGCCCACCCCGGCCCGCCGCCCGGAAGCGCCGGGCGCCGGACCGGCGGCGCCGGCCGGGGGCAGCACCGGCAGCCGGGGCTCGCGCCCGCCGGGGGAGCCGGGCCGCAGCTCCAGGCTGGCGGTGTCGCCGATGAGCGCGCGCCGCCCGGCGTTGTACGACTCGGACAGCAGGTCGGCCAGGGGCACGTCGGTGTCGCCGTACCAGGCCTCGCGGTCGGCGAAGGCCAGCTTGGCCGCCTCGGTCACTGTGTGCACGTAGTCGGCGCTCAGCACGCCCATGCCGGTCAGGTCGTACCCGGACAGCAGCGCGAGCTGCTGCAGGAACACCGGCCCCTGGCCCCACGGCCCGGTCTTGCACACGGTGTGCCCGTGGTAGTCGAAGGTGACCGGTTCCTCCACCGACGCCGACCAGGAGGCCAGGTCGTCGCCGGTGAGCAGGCCGCCGTGCCGCTCGCCGGAGGTGTCCAGCCAGGAGGTGGTGGCGCTGAACTCGGCGATCGCCTCCGCCACGAACCCCTCGTACCAGGCGCGGCGGGCGGCCTGGAGCTGGCCCTCGCGGGAGGCCGACGCGGCCTCGGCCTCGGCCACGATCCGCCGGTAGGTGGCGGCCAGCACCGGGTTGGCCAGCTTCGAGCCCGGCGCGGGCACGTCGCCGCCGGGCAGCCAGGTGGCCGCCGACGTCGTCCACTCGTCGGTGAACAGCTCCTTGACGGTGGCGATCGTGGTGGCGATCCGCTCCAGCACCGGCACCCCGCGCTCGGCGTAGTGGATCGCCGGGGCCAGCACGTCGGCCAGCTTCCAGGTGCCCCACCGCTCCAGCATGAGCAGCCAGCCGCCGAACGCGCCCGGCACCGTGGCCGCGAGCAGCCCGGTGCCCGGCACCACGTCCAGGCCCAGCTCGGCGAAGCGCTCCAGCGTCGCGGCGGCCGGGGCCACGCCCTGCCCGCACACGGTGGACACGCGCTGGTCGGCCTCGCTCCACAGCAGGATCGGCACCTCGCCGGCCGGCCCGTTCAGGTGCGGCTCGGCCACCTGCAGCACGAACCCGGCCGCCACCGCCGCGTCGAACGCGTTGCCGCCGCGCTCCAGCACGCCCATGCCCGTCGCGGAGGCCAGCCAGTGCGTGCTGGCCACCATGCCGAAGTCGCCCGTCAGCTCGGGCCTCGTGGTGAACAAGTGCGGTCCTTTCATGAGGCGGCGGCCGCGTCGGGGAGGCGGTCCGCCGTGACGAGGTGGCAGGCGGCCGGGTGGCCGCCCGTGCGCGGGTCGGCCAGCTCGGGCTCGCGGGTGCGGCACTCGTCGAACGCCAGCGGGCACCGGGTGTGGAAGCGGCAGCCGGACGGCGGGTCCACCGGGCTCGGCACGTCGCCGCCCAGCACGATCCGCCGCCGCTCGCGCTGCCTGGCCGGGTCGGCGACCGGCGCCGCCGACAGCAGCGCCTGCGTGTACGGGTGGCGCGGCTCGGCGAACAGCCGCGCCGTCGGCCCCGACTCGACGATCCTGCCCAGGTACATGACCGCGATCCGGTCGGCCAGGAACTCCACCACCGACAGGTCGTGCGTGATGAACAGGCAGGAGAAGCCCAGCTCCCGCTGCAGGTCGGTGATCAGGTTGAGCACCGACGCCTGCACCGACACGTCCAGCGCCGACACCGGCTCGTCGGCCACGACCAGCTTCGGGTTGAGGATCAGTGCACGGGCCAGCCCGACCCGCTGCCGCTGCCCGCCCGACAGCTCGTGCGGGAACCGGGTGGCCATCTCCGGCCGCAGCCCCACCTGCTCCAGCATCTGCGCGACCCGGCGGCTCACCTCCCGCCTGGCCACCGCCTTGTGGTGGATCAGCGGCTCACCGACGATCTGCTCGATCGTGAAGCGCGGGTTCAGCGACGAGAACGGGTCCTGGAACACCATGTGCACGTCCCGGCGCAGCGGGCGCATCGAGCGCCGCGACAGGTGCGTGATGTCGGTGCCGCTCAGGCTGATCCGGCCCGACGTGGGCTCGATCAGCCGCAGCACGCACTTGCCGACGGTGGACTTGCCGCTGCCGGACTCGCCGACCAGGCCGAGCACCTCGCCCTTGCCGATCTCCAGCGACAGGCCGTCCACCGCGCGCACCTGGCCATAGTGCATGACCAGGTCGTCGATCTTCAGTACGGGTTCGGTCATGGCTGCTCTCCAGGGTGGAAGCAGGCCGCCAGGTGGCCGGCCGCCTGCCGTACCAGAGGGGGCCTGGAGGTGGCGCAGTCGTCCTGGGCGCGCGGGCAGCGCGCCCGGAACGCGCACTCGTCCGGGTCGGACATCGGCGAGGGGACCATGCCGGGGATCTCCGCCAGCCGCCCGTTCACCGCCGCCGACGGCAGCGCCTTCATCAGGCCCAGCGTGTACGGGTGCCGGGGCCGGGCGAACAGCTCGGCCACGGGCGCCTGCTCGACGGCGCGGCCCGCGTACATGACCACGGCCCGGTCGGCGATGTCGGCGACGACGCCGAGGTCGTGCGTGATCAGGATGATCGCGGTGCCGAGCCGGTCGCGCAGGTCGCGGAAGACGTCCAGGACGCCCGCCTGGATCGTCACGTCCAGCGCGGTCGTCGGCTCGTCGGCGATGAGCACGCGCGGCGAGCACGCCACCGCGATCGCGATCATCACACGCTGCCGCATGCCGCCGGAGAGCTGGTGCGGATACTCCTTGACGCGGCGGCGCGGCGCCGGGATGCCGACGAGCTCCAGCAGCTCGACCGCGCGGTCCATCGCGGCCCGGCGCGACAGCTTCTCGTGCCTGCGCAGGACCTCGGCGATCTGGTAGCCGACCGTGAACGACGGGTTGAGCGAGGTCATCGGCTCCTGGAAGACGACGGACACGTCCTTGCCGCGCACCTTGCGCAGCTCCGGCTCGGGCAGCGTGGTCAGCTCGCGGCCGTCCAGCCTGATCGAGCCGCTGAGCTTCGTCGTGCCGGGCGGCAGCAGCCTGGGCACCGACATCGCGGTGACCGACTTGCCGCAGCCCGACTCGCCGCACAGCGCGAGGATCTCGCCCTCCTCCAGCGTGAGTGAGATGTCCCTGACCGCCTGGACCAGGCCGTCCTCGGTGTCGAAGTGCACGGCCAGGTCGGTGATCTCCAGCAGGCTCATCTGCCGCTCCTCGGGTCGAGCACGTCACGCAGCCCGTCGCCCAGCAGGTTGAAGCCGAGCGTGGCCAGCGCGATCATCACGCCGGGCCAGATGGCCAGCCAGGGCGCGACGTCCAGGTACTGCTGGGCGGTGGTGAGCATGACGCCCCACGACGGGGTCGGCGGCTGCACGCCCAGGCCCAGGAACGACAGCGTCGACTCGCCGATGATCGCCGCCGGGATCGCCACCGTGGCCTGCACGATCAGCGGGTTGGCGCAGTTCGGCAGCACGTACCGGAACAGGATGTGCCGGTCGCCCGCGCCGTCGGCGATGGCCGCGGCGACGTAGTCCATCTCGCGGATCGCCAGCACCTCGCCCCGGGTGATCCGGATGATCGCCGGAAGCTGGGAGAAGCCCAGCGCGAGCACCACGCCCTTGAGCGACGGCCCGATGATCGCCGCCAGGCCGACCGCGAACACCAGGAACGGGAACGCCAGCGTCACGTCCACCAGCCGCATCACGACCGGGTCCAGCCAGCGCCGGTAGAACCCGGCCACCAGCCCGATCGGGATGCCGATCACCATCGCCAGCAGCGTCGACAGCACGCCCGCCTGGAGCGACACCTGCGCGCCGTGCGCGATCCTGGCCAGCGCGTCGCGGCCCAGGTCGTCGGTGCCCAGCGGGTGCGCGCCCGACGGCGGAGCCAGCGTCGCCGCGTAGTCCTGCGCCGACGGATCGCCGGTCACCAGCGGCCCGGCCAGCGCCAGCAGCAGGAACGCCGCCACCAGCACCAGGCCCGCCATCGGCATCGGCCGCCGCCGGAAGCGCCGCCACAGCCTGCGCCGCCGGTCGGCCCGGCCCGACCTCACGGGTACGGCCGGCGTCTCAGCCATGACCGCCTCCCGAGAGCCGGATGCGCGGGTTCAGGTAGGCGTAGGCGATGTCGACCAGCAGGTTGACCACCACGTAGCCGATCACCGTGACCAGCACCACCGCCTGGATGACCGGGTAGTTGCGGGTGAGAACCGCGTCCACGGTCAGCTTGCCGAAGCCCGGGATGACGAAGATCTGCTCCGTCACCACCGCGCCGCTGATGAGCGCGCCGAGCTGCAGGCCGAGCACGGTCACCACGGTCGTCAGGCTGTTGCGCAGCGCGTGCGCGCCCACCACCTTGGCCTCCGCCAGGCCCTTGGACCGGGCGGTGCGCACGTAGTCGGCCGACAGCGCGCCCAGCATCGCCGAGCGGGTCTGCCGCATGAGGATCGCCGCGAACCCGGTGCCCAGCACCAGCGCGGGGAGCAGCATGCGTTGCAGGTTCTGCCCCGGGTCCTCGGTGAACGGCACGTACCCCGAGGCGGGCAGCCAGCGCAGCGTCACCGCGAACAGCAGGATGCCGAGCAGCCCCAGCCAGAAGTGCGGCACCGACAGCCCGGCCAGGCCGAACCCGGTCGCCACGTAGTCGGCGAGCTTGCCGCGCCGTACCGAGGCCACGATGCCCGAGCCGACGCCCACGACGATCGCCACCAGCATGGCCAGCGCGGACAGCTCCAGCGTCACCGGCAGCCGCTCGGCGAGGATGTCGGCCACCGGGATCTGGTCCTGGGTGGACCGGCCGAGGTTGCCCGACAGCGTCTGGGTCACGTAGTCGACGTACTGGGCGGGCAGCGGCTTGTCCAGGCCGAACTCGTGCCGGATGGCCTCGACCACGGCGGGCGAGGCCTCCTCGCCGGCCATGACCACGGCCGGGTCGCCGGGCAGCGCCCTGACCCCCAGGAAGATCAGGACGCTGGCCACGAACAGCACGATCACCGCCGAGCCGCAGCGCCGAAGGATGAACCAGACCATCAGGCGACGAATCCGGCGGTGGCGAAGCGGGGCAGGCCGTCCTTGAAGTACTGGACGCCGGCGACGTTCTTGCTCATGCCCAGGTAGTACTTGTTGTGGTACAGGTACACGACGCCGCGCAGCTCGGCGGCCCGCTTCATGGCCTTGCTGTAGAGCTCGGCGCGCTCGGCGGTGTCCTGGGTGGCCGCCGCCTGCTTGATCGGCTCGTCGATGCCCGGGTCGGCCATGCCGGCGAAGTTGTTGCTGCCCTGGCTGGTGACCAGGTTCGTCAGGTTGCCGTCCGGGTCGACGCGGCCGGACCAGCCGCTCAGCATGGCCTGGAAGTCGCCGGACTTGCCCTGCTCCAGGGTGCTGACGAACTCGGCGGTCTCCACCGTGACGGCGAACCCGGCCTCCTTGGTCATCTGCTGGACGACCTGCGCGAGCCGCTGGTTGGTGGCGTCGTTGGGTGAGGTGAGCTTGACCGGGACGGGCGTCGGCACGCCGGACGCCTGCACGAGCTGCTTGGCCTTGGCCAGGTCGCGCTTGGGGCACTGCAGGTCGGGGGTGCGGTAGGCGCTGTCGACGGGCACCGGGAAGCAGTCGACCTCGTGCAGCCCGTTGTAGACGGTCTTGTTGATCTGCTCGCGGTCCAGGGCCAGCTCGAACGCCTCGCGCAGCTCGGGGCTCTTGGCCAGCGGGCTGTCGACGGGGCCGGCCTTCTCGGTGGAGCCGGTGGCGTTGCCGACGTTGATCTGCAGGCCGTAGTAGCCGAGGCCGCCGCCGGAGACGACCTTCAGGTTCGGGTCGGCCTGCACGCCGGCGACGGTGGTGGTGGCGAGCTGGTCGGCCACCTGGACGTCGCCGGACTTGAGGTTGGCGGCCCGCACGTTCGGGTCCACGATGATTTTGTATACGAGCTTGTCGAGCTTGACCTTGGCGGCGTCGTAGTAGTCCGGCGCCTTGTCCAGCACGATCTGGCTGCCCGAGGTCCGGGCGGAGAACTTGAACGGCCCGACGCACACGGGGGAGGCGCCGAAGTTGTCGCCCGCGCCGTCGAGCGCCTTCGGCGACATGATCATTCCGGCCCGGTCGGCGAGCTGCGCGGTCAGCGGCGTGAACGCGCGCTTCAGCGTGAGCTTCACGGTGGCCGCGTCGACGACCTCGACCTCGGAGATGGCCTCCAGGTCGGCCTGGCGGGAGGACTTCTCCCAGGTACGGTGCCGGTCCAGCGACTTCTTGACCGCCTCGGCGTCGAAGGGCGTGCCGTCGTTGAACTTCACGCCGTCACGCAGCTTGATCGTGACTTCCTTGCCGTCCTCGGAGACCTCCGGGAGGGCGGCGGCGAGCTGGGGGACCAGCTCGGACGCGGCGTCGATGTCGTAGAGCTTCTCGCACATGTTGGCGAAGACCTCGCGGCCGACGAGCGTGGTGGAGGTGCTCGGGTCGAGGGCGTCGGGGTCGGCGTTGAGCGCCACGTTCAGCGTGCCGCCGCTCTTCACGGCCCGGTTGTCCGCCGAGGCGTCGGCCACGGAGGGAGCAGCCGACGGACCGCTGGAACCGCCTCCGCCGCACGCTGTCAGTGCGAGGGGCAGCACGGCGAGTGCCGCGACGATTCTGGGGGACGGTCTCATGGTGCCTCCGAGGGGAACGGGCAGTTCGGACACTGTATACAAGACCTAACATTGCAATTGCACGCTGTTAAGAGCGGTTGTTACCTGAGTGTTTTCTAATTGATTGCGTGCTTTGTCCTGTTAGCCCGCCCGACGGCTGTCAGGAACGACCGCCTGGCGGCCGCCACGTGCGCCACCGCCCTGGCCTGCGCCTCGTCCTCGTCACCCGCCGCGATCGCCTCGTACAGGCTCAGATGCTCCGACCACGAGTGCGGGCCGCGCGCCGCCGCCGTCTGGCTGAACACCCACTGCGCCCGCTGGAGCATGGGCGTCATCATCAGGTTGAGGTAGGAGTTGCCCGCCGCCTCGCCCACGGCCAGGTGGAAGGCGGTGTTGAGATCGGCCACCGCGTCCAGCCTGCCCTCGTCCACGGCCTGCCTGGCCTCCTCGAGCACCCGGCGCAACCGCTCGGCCGACGCCGTCGTGCGCTTGCGGGCCGCCAGCCGCGCCGCCAGCCCCTCGACGGCCATCCGCACGTCGAAGAGCTCGTCGCCCTCCTCGGCCGACAGCGTCGCCACGGTCGCCCCGAACCTCGGGACGACCTGGACGAATCCCTCGGCGGCCAGCACCCGGATGGACTCGCGCACCGGGTTGCGCGAGACCCCGAGCAGGGCGGCCAGCCGGTCCTCGACCAGCCGCTCGCCCTGCCCGAACTCGCCGGACATGATGCGCCGGCGAAGCTCTGCGGTGACCTCGTCGCGCAGGGTCCGGTGGGTTGCGCCGAGGGATACATCAGACATTAGGTGATTTATCGTATACAACCTTCTTCTTGTACCTGTACATGATCCCGAGCCCGGTCCCGTACATCGCCAGCCCCAGCGCGATCATCACGGCCGCCGTCGGGTAGCGCAGCCCCGGCGCCATGTGCGTGGCCAGGAACCAGCTGTGCCCGAGCTGCCCGTTGGCCACGAACACCGCCGCCAGGATGCCCTGCGGGATGAGCGGGATCGCCCCCAGCGACACACACGTGATCACCACCGCCCGCTGGACCTTCGGCATGTCGGGCAGCGCGAACGCCGACGACGCCTTTCCCTCGGCGGCAGGCCGGCGGCCGGTGCGCATCATGTGCAACAGCTCCGGCCCCTGCGCCGCCAGCCGCCGCTCGGCCAGCGCGCCGAACCACCACAGGCACGCCGCCCCGGTCGCGACCCCCACCGCCACGCCCGGCCAGCCCCACAGCGCCGCTGCCACGCCCGCCGGCACCCCGGACGCCGCCACGAGCACCATCATCAGGTACGCCAGCCCGGTCAGCGCCCCGTCGTCCTCGCTCGTGCGCAGCGGGTTGCCGCCGCGCTTCTGCGGATCGGTGCCCGGCACCAGCGCGTACACCGACACCAGCGGCACCAGCCCCGCGCCGCCGCCGAGCAACGCCACCGACAGCGCCACGATCATCGGCCACGGGCCGCCGTTGACCGCCGTCAGCGCCACCACGAGCACCGCCGCGACCGGCGTCACCGTCACCAACCACGCCAGCTGCCTGCCGCGCACGTCCGACGAGCCCGGCGTCATCACCGACAGCCAGAGCGCGGTGCCGTCGGCGCCGTAGAGGTTGGCCGTCATCGCCGCCGCCATCACGATGAAGATCGGCGCCGCCCACGGCAGCATCCCGGTCCACCCCAGCACCAGCGGCGCCGCTGCGAAGAACACCCCGTAGGCCAGGGCGAACGTGAGCTGATGGGTGCGCACCAGGTCCCGCGACCACGTCCGCAGCTCCTTGGCCAGCACCGCGTCCAGCGCCGTGGCCGCCCGCATCGGCCTGCGGCCCCGCGCCGACGCCCGCTCCGCCCCGGCCCGCCTCGACAGCAGCGCCGCCCACGCGCCCAGCAGCAGCGCGATCAGCACCGCCATCGCCGCCAGCGCCAGATAGTCGCCCTGGACGGCCAGCACCCCCCACCCGGACGGCAGGTAACGCACGATCGGCGGGATGCCCTCGGCCTGCCCGAGCGCGACCGCGAACACCCAGCCCTGCCCCAGGAACGCCAGGATCGCCCCGTTGACCAGCCCCGCGCCGATCGCCCCCACGCGCGAGCGCAACGCGATGCCCAGCACCCCCACCGCGACCCGCGACAGCAGCACGAACACGGCCAGCTGCAGCACCATCGCCGGCACCGCCACCAGCGCCGGCCCGGCCCCCTCCCGGACGCCGAGCACCACCAGCCCCGTCAGGGCCAGCAGGCTGACCGCCGGCGCCACCCCGACGAACGCCGACACCAGCAGCCCCGCCGCCAGCCGGTGCGGCGGCAGCCCCAGGAGCGAGAAGAACTCCGGCCGCAGCGTCTCGTCACCGCCGCCGGAGAAGACCGGGCCGATGATCCAGCCCAGCATCCACACCGCGAACGCGGCCGCCAGCCAGTCACCGTCGAGGAACGCCAGATAGATCGTGCCGGCCGCGAGCAGCGCGCCCACCGAACCCGCCGAGACCGCCATCGTCCCCCGCTGGCCGGTCAGCGAATGGCGCAGGATCGCCACCTTCATCCGCACCAGCGTCACCGCTACAGCCACGACAGCCCCTTCGTGCCGGTGGTGGCCGAGCCGACCAGCTCCACGAACCTGTCCTCCAGCGTCGCGTCGCCGCGCACCTCCTTGAGCGGCCCGGCCGCCGCCACCCGGCCCCCGTCGATCACCGCCACGTGGTCGCACAGCTGCTCCACCAGCGCCATCACGTGACTGGACAGCACGATCGAGCCGCCGCTCGCCACGAACCCGCGCAGGATCGTCTTGATCGTCGCCGCCGACACCGGGTCCACCGCCTCGAACGGCTCGTCCAGCACGAGCAGCTTCGGCCCGTGCAGCAGCGCCGTCGCCAGGCCGATCTTCTTGCGCATGCCCGTCGAGTACTCGACCACGAGCGTCTTCTCCGCCCCGTCGAGCTCCAGCACCGACAGCAGCTCCTCGGCCCGCGCCGCCACCACGTCCTTCTCCAGCCCGCGCAGCAGCCCCAGATAGGTGAGCACCTCCCGCCCGGTCAGCCGCTCCGGCATGGCCAGCCCGTCAGGCAGCACCCCCACCAGCCGTTTCGCCCCCGACGGGTCCGCCCACACGTCCGCGCCGAAGATCCGCGCGCTCCCGCCGTCGGGCCGGAGTAACCCCACCGCCATCGAGAGCGTGGTGGTCTTTCCCGCGCCGTTCTGCCCGACGAGCCCGTAGAACGATCCCTGCGGAACCGTCAGCTCGACGTGATCCACCGCGACCTTCTCGCCGAACGACTTCGTCAGACCGGCGATGTCCAGCGCCGCTGTCATGGCTGCCTCCTCGTGGCAAGCGTGAAAAGGGTGACGAACTCGCCCGCGAGCCCGCCCAGATCGAGCTCCGGATCGTGAAGCAGGCGCGCCGGCACCGCGTCCACGGCGCCGCGGATCGCGATCGCCATGCTCCGCGAGTCGAAGTCGCGGAACTCCCCGGTCGACTTGCCCCACTCGAGCAGCCTGACCACGTCGTCGATCGCCGTCTCGTGCTGCTCCGCGTACGGGCCCGGCCCGCGATCGTCCTCGCCCCGGTTGTACGTGACGATCTCCACCAGCGCCAGCAGCGGCTTGCGGTGCAGGCGCATGAAGTCGAGATTGCTCTCGAAGTAGACCCGCAGCATGTCCGTGGCCGTGGGCTGCGCCAGGATGCGCGGCACCATCAGGTCCGTCGCCACCTTGGCGACCGAGCTCACGACCGCCTCCAGAAGCTGCCGCTTGCCGCCGAAGTGGTAGGAGATCACGCCGGTGCTGATGCCCGCCCGCTGCGCGATCCTGGCCATCGACGCCCGCGCGTACCCCTCCGAGGCGAGCACGTCGATCGCGCACTCGATGATCTGCGACCGCCGTGCTTCCTCGATGAACGACCGGCCTTCTGACGGCACGGTCAAAACTTTAAACGGCCGTTCAGATTCTGGGAAGCCGCAGGACTTCCCGCCCTACGGGAGCGACGACTCGATCAGCAGCCGGTGCGACTCCAGCAGACCCTCAGGAAGATCGTCCGGAGCGCACCAGCGGGCCTCCAGGATCTCCAGCGAGTTCAGCCGCAGCGTCCCCCCGCCCACGTAACGGGCCGCGTAGGCGATCTCGACCCGGAGCCGGAACCCGCTGCCCACCCGCACCACCTCGCCGACCTTCACCTCCAGGCCGGTCTCCTCCATGACCTCGCGGAACACCGTCTGCTCGAACGTCTCGCCCCGCTTCGCCCCGCCCGTCGGCAGACCCCACTGCCGCCCCTCCGGCCAGAACCGGTGCCGCAGCAGCAGCACGTTCCCGTCGAGGTCACGCACCACGCCGGTCACCCCGACGACGAACTTGGCCTGCGACAGATAGAGCAGCCGCCACTGCACCGGCCCGCTGATGCGACGCCAGAGCCCGGCCATCAGCTTCTTCACCGGCGTCCTCCTGACCACGTCCCGTTACGAGCAGCGTAGCGATCACGGACGCCACGCGACGGCCATGTACGTTTCATCCGTCCACGCCCCAGGCGACCCCCGGTCATCCCAGGTCATCGACCTAGAGGCCGTCCACCACGGCCCCACCCGGCCCCGAGCGCTGGCCGAACGGCCGCCCCGCCGGTACCGTCCGGCCGGGCGCGCCGCATGCCCGCCGCGCCCCGGTCCCGGAGAACCCCCCGGACCCCGGACGAAGCCCCGCCTCTGGAGCCCGCATGCCAGCACGACGCTGGGCAGCCCCCGCCCTGCTCGCCCTGTCCCTGCTCGCCCCCTTCACCCCGGTCACCCCGGCCGCCGCGGCCGAGGCCGCCCCTCCACCCCTGGAAGAGATCCGCGCGACCACCACCCAGGTCGCCTTCGGGCTGCGCCGCCCCACCGCCATCGCCGCCCCCGACGACGGGACCGACCGGCTCCTCATCACCGAGAAACGCGGCACCGTACGCGTCTACCACCCGGACACCGGCCTCGCCCAGACCCCGATCATCGACATCACCGCCTCCGTCGACGAATCCGGCAACGAACGCGGCCTGCTCGGCATCGCCCTCGCCCCCGACTTCCCCCAGAGCCAGGACCTGTACCTCGCCTACACCGCGCTCCCCGACGGCGCCGTCACCCTCGCCCGCTACCGGCTCGACGAGGCCCGCCTCGAACCCCTCCTCGCCCAGGAGCACGCCGAACACAGCAACCACAACGGCGGCCAGCTCACCTTCGGCACCGACGGTCACCTCTACTGGAGCATCGGCGACGGCGGCGGCGCCGGCGACCCCTTCGACTCCGGGCAGCGCCTCGACACCCTCCTCGGCAAGATCCTCCGCATCGACGTCAGCCGGACCTGCGGCGACCTGCCCTACTGCGTCCCCGACGACAACCCCTTCACCGGCGTCCCGGGCGCCCGGCCCGAGATCTGGATGTACGGGGGCCGCAACCCCTGGCGCTTCTCCGTCGACCACGCGGACGGCTCCCTGTGGATCGCCGACGTCGGCCAGGGCCGCTGGGAGGAGATCAACCACGTCAAACCCGGGCACCAGGCCGGCGCCAACCTCGGCTGGTCCTGCTACGAGGGCCTCGAAGTCTTCGACGAGACCCAGTGCCGCCCCGACGCCCAGTACACCCAGCCGATCTTCACCTACTCGCCCTACACCGGCGGCTGCGCCGTCATCGGCGGCCAGGTCTACCGCGGACGCCAGTACGCCGACCTCGTCGGCGGCACCTACATCGCCACCGACTACTGCTCCTCCACCGTGTGGGCCCTGCGCGAGGACGGCGCCGGCGGCTACGACCAGGCCGAGATCGGCGAGATGCCCACCCAGGTCACCGCCTTCGGCAGCACCCCCCAAGGCGAGCTCTACGTCGTCAACGACCTCCCCGGCGGCCTGCACCGCGTCTCCTTCGAACGCGCCCGGCCCACCTGCTCCATCAAGCCCGTCACCCAGGTCTGGGGCACCGGCATGACCGTCGACCTCGCCATCACCAACCTCGCCGACACCCCGGTCGACGGCTGGACCCTCACCTTCCCCCTCACCCCCGGCCAGAAGATCATCTCCGACTGGAACACCACCCTCACCCAGGGCGGCGACATCGTCCAAGCCGTCAACGCCCCGCACAACCGCACCATCGCCCCCGGCGCCACCGTCACCCTGGGCTACCTGGCCGGCCACACCGGCGACCCCTCCCTCCCCACCCGCTTCACCCTCAACAACACCCCCTGCACAATCACCCCCTAACCCCCCACGAAGTCCCGCCCCCGGCCCAACGGAGTCCCGCACCCCGAAGGCCCCTCACCCCACCGGCGCCCGGCCCCCGAGCCCCGGGCGCCGGTGAGGCCCCCACGTCCGGGCACGCCGCCATGTCCGGGGGCGCCGCCACCTCGGGGTGCGTCGCAACCTCGGGGTGCGCCGCCACTTCGGGCCATGCCGCCACCCCCGGCGTGCCACCACCCCCGGGCGCGCCGTCACCAGGCGCGTCGCCACGTCCGGACGTGCCACCACCGCCCCGGGCGTGCGCCGTCTCCAGCCGTGCCACCCGTGCGGGCGTGCCGCGACCTCGGCGTGCCATCGCCACCAGGCGCGCCCACCTTCGGGCACGCCCCGACCTCCGGACATACCGCCCTCCGGGGGCGGCCCCACCACCCCGCCGCCTGCCCCCACTACCTTGCGTGCCGCAACCCCGCGGGTCCCGTCACCTATGCGCCGCCCCCAGTGAGCGGCCGTCACCCCGTGCGGCGCGCCACCCCGTGCGGCCCGTCACCCCGTGCGGCGCGCAACCCCGTGGGCCTATCACCCCGTGCGGCGCGCCACCCTGTACGGCCCGTCGCCCCGCGCGGGTCGGCAGCCGTGGTCGGCGCCTCGGTCAGGCTCGTAGGCGGAGGCCGCGGGGGGTTGGGTGGAAGCCCGCTTCCTCCAGGGCCGCTGCGAGGGGCGAGTCGACGATCGGCTCCCCGTCGGCCCGCTCCACCGTCAGCTTGCCCAGCGCCCCGTCACGCACAGCCAACGCCAGCGCGTCGACGGCGGGCTGCAACCGCTCCCCGTCGGCGAACGACAGCAGCGTCTTGCCGCCCCGCTCGACGTAGAGCACCAGGTAGCCGTCGACCAGCACCACCAGCGCCCCCGCCTTCCGGCCCGGCTTGTGCCCGACTTCCCCCGGATGCGTCGGCCACCCCAGCGCGGCCCCGTACGGGTTGGCCGGGTCCGCCGCCGCCAGCACCACCGCCTGCCGCCCCCGCCCGGCTTCCCCCGTCCGGGACGAGGCCGCCCCTGAGGAGGCCGCCCCCGACGAGGCCGCCCAAGCAGCACCCGCCGGGGCGCGCCCGGACCCCGGCTCGCCGGACGGCGCCCCTTCCCAAGGCCCGCCTCCGTACGAAGCCGAATCCGTGGGCGTTCCCACCCCACCCCCGTACACCTCACCCCCCGACAGGGAGGCTGTCGGGGAGGTGAGGCTCGGGGACATGGCGCGCATCCGGTCGACCGCCCCCGGGAGGGCGAACTGCGCCCCGCCGAGCCCTTCGACGAAGTAGCCCCGCCGGCAC
Source organism: Nonomuraea sp. NPDC023979 (assembly GCF_040639085.1). NCBI lineage: Bacteria > Bacillati > Actinomycetota > Actinomycetes > Streptosporangiales > Streptosporangiaceae > Nonomuraea > Nonomuraea sp. NPDC023979. The sequence continues at coordinate 271,513 of NZ_JBEZZG010000004.1, read as the reverse complement.
CGCCCGCTCTCCTCGTACGCCCGCAGCACCTGGTAGATCGGCGTGAACCCGCCAGGCAGCCGTTCCGCCGTGACCGCGCCGCGCGTCACCACCCCGTGCCGTTCGAGCAGCGCCTCGGCCTGGGCCTGGGCCCGCTGGGTGGCGTCGGCGGCGGGCTCGGGGAGCAGCCACCAGCGCCCGCCCACGGTCGGCGGCCCGCTCCGGCTGGGCAGCACCGCCCGCCGCCGCCTGGTCGCGGGCCGGTGCGCGGGCCGTCCGGACCCGAGCGCGGCCCGCAGCGGCGCGAGCGTGTCGCCCGACACCCGCCCCGACCACACGAGGTCCCACAGCGCCGCGGCCAGCGTGGAGTCGTCGAGCGACCCGAGCCGGTCGGACAGCCCGCGGAAGAACAGCGCCCCGCCGCCGCCGAGCGCCTCCAGCACCTGTTCGTGCACCGGCGTCATGGTGATCTCGGCGGGCTCGGCCAGCAGCAGCGGCGCGGTGTCGGCGAAGTAGAGCGACACCCACCCGTCGCCGCCCGGCAGGGCCCCCTGCCCCACCCACATCACCTCGCCGGAGGAGGTCAGCTCGTCGAGCAGCGCCGGATGGTAGCCGGGCACCCGCGCCGGCAGCACCAGCGTCTCCAGCGCCGAGGCGGGAACCGCGGCTCCTTGCAGCAGCTCGACGGCCCGTACGAGCGAGTCCATCGCCCGCGCCGTGCCGCCGGAGCCGCCGGCGCGGGCGGCGCCCCGGGATCCGGTGATGCCGTGCCACGCGGGCAGGAACGTGGCCAGCGTCTCCGCCGAGACCGGCTCGACCTCCTTGCGCAGCCTGGCCAGCGACCTGCGCCGCAGCGTGCGCAGCACTCCGGCGTCGCACCACTCCTCGCCCCGCCCGCCGGGCCGGAACTCGCCGCTGACCACCCGTCCGGGCACGGCCAGCCGGCGCAGCGCGTCGGTCACCACGGCCACGCCCAGCCCGAACCGTTCGGCGGCCGTGGAGGCGTGGAACGGCCCCCGGGTGCGCGCGTGCCGCGCCACCAGGTCGGCCAGCGGGTCGGCGACCGGCTCCAGGAACACGTGGGGGATGCCCACGGGCAGCGGCGCCCCGAGCGCGTCGCGCATGCGGGAGGCGTCCTCGATCGCGGCCCACTGCGTCTCGCCCGCGATCCGTACGCGAATCGCCCGCCGCGCCCGCTCCAGCTCCTCCAGCCAGGCCGGGTCGCCGCCGCGTACGCTCACGTCGGGCGCGAGCAGCGGCCCGTGCGAGCGGAGCAGGTCGGCGAGGTCCTCCGGGTCGCGCAGCGGCCGGTCGAGCCGCGCCAGCTCCCGCTCGGTGTCGGCGATCACGTCGGGGTCGAGCAGCTCGCGCAGGTCGGCCTGGCCGAGCAGCTCGGCCAGCAGCGTCGTGTCGAGGGCCAGCGCCTGCGCCCGCCGCTCGGCCAGCGGCGCGTCGCCCTCGTACATGAACGCGCCCACGTAGTGGAACAGCAGCGACGCGGCGAACGGCGACGCCTGCGACGTCTCCACCTCCACCAGCCGCACCCGCCGAGCCGCCAGGTCGCGCATCAGCGCCACCAGCCCCGGCACGTCGAACACGTCCTGAAGGCACTCGCGCATCGTCTCCAGCACGATCGGGAACGAGGCGTACTGGGAGGCGACGCCGAGCAGATGGGCGGCCCGCTGGCGCTGCTGCCACAGCGGGCTGCGGCGGCCGGGGACGCGGCGCGGCAGCAGCAGCGCCCGCCCCGCGCACTCCCGGAACCGGGAGGCGAACAGCGCCGACCCGCCCAGCTCCTCGGTGACGATCTGCTCGATCTCGTCGGCGTCGAAGGCGGCCACGTCGGTCGGCGGCTCGGCCAGCGTGTCAGGGATGCGCAGCACGATGCCGTCGTCGGAGTGCACGGCCTGCACGTCGACGCCGTAGCGCTCGCGCAGCCGCCGGTTGATCGCCAGCGCCCACGGGGCGTGCACCCGCGCGCCGTAGGGGGAGTGGATGACGACCCGCCAGTCGCCCAGCTCGTCGTGGAAGCGCTCGACCAGCAGGGTCCGGTCGTCGGGCACGTAGCCGGTGGCCTCGCGCTGCTCGCGCAGGTAGGCCAGCAGGTTGGCGGTGGCGTAGGGGTCGAGCCCGGCCTCGCGCAGCCGGTCGGGCGACTCCTGGGCGGCCTGCTCGCGCAGGAACGCGCCGATGGCCTTGCCCAGCTCGGCGGGACGGCCGGGCGTGTCGCCGTGCCAGAACGGCAGTTTGCCCGGCTGCCCCGGCGCGGGCGAGACGAGCACCCGGTCGGCGGTGATGTCCTCGATCCGCCATGACGTCGCGCCCAGCACGAACACGTCGCCGACGCGCGACTCGTACACCATCTCCTCGTCGAGCTCGCCCACCCGGGACGCCTTCTCGCCCACGAGGAAGACGCCGAACAGGCCCCGGTCGGGGATGGTGCCGCCGTTGGTGACGGCCAGCCGCTGCGCGCCGGGGCGGCCCTGGAGGGTGCCCGTCACCCGGTCCCACACGATGCGCGGACGCAGCTCGGCGAACTCCTCGCTCGGATAGCGGCCGGCCAGCATGTCGAGCGTCGCCTCCAGCGCGCTCCTGGGCAGCGTCGAGTAGGGGGCCGCCCGCTTGACCACGGTCTCCAGCTCGTCGACGGTCCACTCGTCGAGCGCGGTCATCGCGACGATCTGCTGGGCCAGCACGTCGAGCGGGTTACGCGGATAGCGCAGTTCCTCGATGAGGCCGCTCTTCATCCGCTCGGCGACCACGGCCGTCTGCACGAGGTCGCCGCGGTATTTGGGGAAGATCACGCCCTTGGACACCGCGCCCACCTGGTGACCGGCCCGGCCGATGCGCTGCAGCCCGCTGGCCACGCTCGGCGGCGCCTCCACGCACGCGACCAGGTCGACCGCGCCCATGTCGATGCCCAGCTCCAGGCTGGAGGTGGCGACCACGGCCGGCAGCCGCCCGGACTTGAGCGCCTCCTCGATCTGCGCCCGCTCCTGCTTGGACACCGAGCCGTGGTGGGCGCGCACGATCTCGGTGACCACGCCCTTGCTCGCCCCCGCCTGCGCCATCACCTCGGCGGGCACGCGCGGCGGCCCCGTCTCCCAGATCGACAGGTCGACGGCCTCGGCGCCCTGCTGCCGGCCGTAGGCCAGCTCGTTGAGCCGGGTGCAGAGGCGTTCGGCCAGCCGCCGCGAGTTGGCGAACACGATCGTGGACGAATGCGCCTCGATCAGGTCGAACAGCCGGTCTTCCACATGCGGCCAGATCGACCGGTTCGCCGGGTCGGGCGCGAGGTTCTCCGCGTCGGGCGGGCGGGACTCCACCTCCGTCATGTCCTCCACCGGGACGACGACCTCGACCTCGATCACCTTGTCGGACGGCGGCTGCACCACCGTCGCCGGGCGGGAGCCACCGAGGAACGCCGCGACCTCGCTCACCGGCCGCACCGTCGCCGACAGCCCCACCCGCTGGGCGGGCCGCTCCAGCAGCGCGTCGAGCCGCTCCAGCGTGAGCGCCAGATGGGCGCCGCGCTTGGTCGCCGCCACCGCGTGCACCTCGTCGACGATCACCGTGCGCACGCCGCGCAGCGCCTCCCGCGCCTGGCTGGTGAGCAGCAGGAACAGCGACTCGGGCGTGGTGATCAGGATGTCGGACGGCCGGGCCGCGAACCGCCGCCGGTCCTCGGCGGGCGTGTCGCCCGAGCGGATCGCCACCGAGATCTCCGGCACCGGCAGCCCCAGCCGCCGCGCCGTCTGCTTGAGCCCGGCCAGCGGCGCGCGCAGGTTGCGCTCCACGTCGACGGCCAGCGCCTTGAGCGGCGACACGTACACGACCTTGGTGCCGCCGCCCTCGGACGGCTCGGCGGCCAGCCGGTCGAGCGACCACAGGAAGGCGGCCAGCGTCTTGCCGGAACCCGTGGGCGCGACCACGAGCGTGTTGTCACCGCGCGCGATCGACTCCCACGCGCCGTCCTGGGCGGCGGTGGGCGCGGCGAACGCCCCGGCGAACCATTGCCTGGTCACCTGGCTGAAGTGGTCGAGCGAGCTCACGCGCTCATACTGCCTCGCCGCACCGACAGAAAACGCTTCGCCCCGCGCCGCGTGATTGAGCGGCCGCTCAGCGGACATACACCGACCGTGACCATCGACAACGCAGCCCTGGAGGCTCGCCGCGAGGAGATCCGCGAACGGTACGTCTTACCGCACCGTCCGTCGAGCAGCGCCCGCGGCCTGCATCACATCGCCCTGGTCTCGTCGGACGTGGAGCGCACCGTCAAGTTCTACCAGGAACTGCTGGAGTTCCCGCTCACCGAGATCTTCGAGAACCGCGACTACGAGGGCTCCAGCCACTTCTTCTTCGACCTTGGCAACGGAAACCTGCTGGCGTTCTTCGACTTCCCCGGCCTCGACCTCGGCCCGTACCTTGAGGTGTTCGGCGGCCTGCACCACGTGGCGATCTCCGTCGACCCCGCCACCTGGGAGCGGCTGCGCGGGAAGCTGGAGGCGGCCGACGTGCCGCACCAGATCGAGAGCGGCGCCTCCATCTACTTCAAGGACCCCGACGGCGCCCGGCTGGAGCTGCTCGCCGACCACCTCGGGGAGATGTACGGCGCACGCGTGCTCTGACCCTGTACGGCTAGCGGCGCGACGCCCTGCGCGTGCGCGGCGTGCCCGCACGCGGCTCCTGCCTGATGCCCGCGTGCCTCTCGGCACGCTCTTCCTTCTCCTTCCGTACGGCGAGCCGCCGGTCGAGCTGTAACCGGCGCCGCCTGGCCTTGTTGGCCTTGACCTTGGCGGATCTGGGGGGTGAGGACTTGGGGGTCTTCGGCATGGAGATGTCCTACCCACTCCCGGGGGCGTCCCATACTTGGGTGATGCGCCTGACCGAGTTCTGGAGACGGATGCGCGAGCACTTCGGCGACGCCTACGCCGAGTCGTGGGCGCGTGACTACGTGCTGGCCCCGCTCGACGGCCGCACCGTCGTGCAGGCGCTGGCCGACGGCGAGAGCGCCAAGTCGGTCTGGCGGGCGGTCTGCCAGGTGGAGGACGTCTCTCCCCGGCTCCGCTGATCACTCGGCCTCCGGCGCCTCCAGCGCGTCCCTCAGCTTGTCGGCGGCCCCTTCCGGATCTTCGGCGTCGTGCAGCCCGCCGGGCGACCACAGGAACTGCCAGCCCTGCCGCGACGGGGTGGCGAAGACCAGCGTGCGCCGTCCCGAACGCGGATGCCACGTCCACAGCACCGGTTCGTCGCCGCCGACCAGCCGGCTCACCAGCCCCTGGCCCTTCAGCAGCGCGGCGAGGGCCTCCAGATGGGTGCGCCGTTCCCCGGTGTACGCGCTCGCCACGTCGCGGCCTCCTGACGTCTCCCTGTGAGTCTCCCCAGCTCACAGCCGCTGACAACACGTCCCTGTCGAATCGCGGACCGGCCCGTTCGTCATGCTTCGTGAAGAGACTCTTCGAGGAGGCACGATGATGAGGTTCGCTTTGCTGCTGTTCGACCCGGAGGGCTACGCGGAGTCCGTCACGGAGGCCGGGATGACGGCCGCGCTCGCCGAGCACGAGGCGTTCGCGCGCCATCTGAGAGAGCGCGGCGTCCCGTTCACCGGCGAGGCGCTGCACCCGACGGCCCGCACGCTGCGCCCCGGCCCGCCCGGGGAGCCGCCGGTCGCCGCCGACGGGCCGTTCGTCCCGCTGCGGCACGAGCTGGCGGGCTTCTACCTGGTCGAATGCGCCGACCTCGACGAGGCGGAAGAGCTCGCCCGCCACTGCCCGATCGGCGCCGGCATCGAGATCCGCCCGATCTGGGACGCGCCGGGCCCATGAGCTGGGACGCGTCCGGCGGGTGAGCCCGAACCCGCCGGGCCCGTGACGGCGCGTTCGGCGTGTGATCGAACAGTCGTTCGGCTACCATGGACCTCGCCGGGCCACTTCTTCCCCGGCGGCGGCCAAAAATGTCGGTGGCAGGCCATAGCTTTCACTCGACTGTTCGGACCCAAGACTCTCCAGGGGGAGTTCCCATGGCAATCAACGACCGCGAGAAGGCCCTCGAGACCGCGCTCGCTCAGATCGAGCGGCAGTTCGGCAAGGGGTCCGTGATGCGCCTGGGCGATGACGCCCGAGCCCCCATCGAGGTGATCCCGACCGGGTCGATCTCCCTGGACGTGGCCCTCGGCATCGGCGGCCTGCCGCGCGGCAGGATCGTCGAGATCTACGGCCCGGAGTCCTCCGGTAAGACCACGGTCGCCCTGCACGCGGTGGCCAACGCCCAGCGCGCGGGCGGCATCGCCGCCTTCATCGACGCAGAGCACGCCCTCGACCCCGAATACGCCAAGAAGCTCGGCGTCGACACCGACGCGCTGCTGGTCTCCCAGCCCGACACGGGCGAGCAGGCGCTGGAGATCGCCGACATGCTGATCAGGTCCGGCGCCGTCGACATCATCGTCATCGACTCGGTGGCCGCCCTGGTGCCCAAGGCCGAGATCGAGGGCGAGATGGGCGACAGCCACGTCGGCCTCCAGGCCCGCCTGATGTCCCAGGCTCTGCGCAAGGTCGCCGGCGCCCTCAGCAGCACCGGCACCACCGCCATCTTCATCAACCAGCTCCGCGAGAAGATCGGCGTCATGTTCGGCTCGCCCGAGACCACGACGGGCGGCAAGGCGCTGAAGTTCTACGCCTCCGTCCGCATGGACATCCGCCGCATCGAGACCCTCAAGGACGGCACCGAGGCGGTCGGCAACCGCACCCGCGTCAAGGTCGTGAAGAACAAGATGGCGCCGCCCTTCCGCGTCGCCGACTTCGACATCCTTTACGGCGTCGGCATCTCCCGCGAGGGCGGCCTCATCGACATGGGCGTCGAGCACGGCTTCGTCCGCAAGTCCGGAGCCTGGTACACCTACGAGGGCGACCAGCTCGGTCAGGGCAAGGAGAACGCCCGCAACTTCCTGAAGAACCACCCCGACATGGCCAACGAGATCGAGAAGAAGATCAAGGACAAGCTCGGCGTCGGCCCCCGCCTCGACACCCCGGCGGAGCCCGCCCCCGCGGCCGCCGCCGCACCGGCCCCCACCGGCCGTGGCTCCAAGTCCACGCCGAAGCCCGGTGACGTCTGATCGGTCGCCGCATGAGTGACAAGGATCCGGACCAGGCGCCCCACTCCCGAGACTGGGGCGCCTGGCCCGACCTCCCCGCCACCCCACCCCGCCGCCGCCGCAAACCCACCCGCCTCGCCCCGGGCGGCCTACCCCGCCCCACCGACGCCCAGGGCCTCGACGACCAGGGCGCGGGCGCTTCGGGCGTCGGGGGTTCGGGCACCAGCGCTTCGGGCATCGGCGCCCGAGGTGCCGACGGCCTGAGTCCCGACGGTCAGGGTGCCGATGTCCCAGGCGCCGATGCCTCCGCCCTGGATGCCCCGTCGTCCCGGACCTCCGGGCGTGGCCGTTCTGGGCGCTCGACGACCTCGGGCCGTCGAGGTGGCCGCCTTACGGGCCGTGGCCGTGGCGCCTCCGACGACCCGACCGGCACCCCAGGCGGTTCGTCGCGCGGCTCCCGCAACGGTGACGGTCCCTGGGCGGACTCCGACCCCACCAACGGCCGGTCATCGGACAGTGGCCGCGACACCGGCTGGGCGCCGGGTGGCGGCGGTGCCTGGTCACCGGGCGGTGGCAGTGGTGATGGCAGTGGCAGTGGCTGGTCGCAGGGTGACGACAACCGCAGCGGTGGCCGCCGACGGTTCGGTGATGGGCGCGACGAGCGTGCCGGTGGCGGTTGGCCGTCGCCGGGCGAGTGGCAGGAACTGCGCCGCTCCCGATCGGCTGCCTCATCGTCCCCGGAACCGGATCCGGCCGCTCCTCAGTCAGAGGCGGCGGCGTTCCCCGGGACGGCCGGAACGGCGCACCCGTTCTTCGGGTCGGGCGATACGGCGTCTGCGGGGGATCGTACGGAGCCCGCCCCCTGGAAAGCGCCCACAGCGTCGGTCTCCTTCACCGAGCCACCTCAATTCGAGTTCGCCGACTCCAAGCCACTCGAATCCGACCCTGCCGGTTTCGAGCCCACCGGCTCCGGGCCCACCGAGCCCACCAACTCCGGGCCCACCGAGCCTGCCGGTTCTGAGCCGCTCGGTCCCGAGCCTGTCGGTTCTGAGCCCGTGGAGCCCGACGCTAGGGGACTCGGGCCTGTCGGGTCCGACGCTGCGGGGTCCGGCCCTGCGGGGGCCGACGCTGCGGGCGAGCCCGTAGGGTCCGATTCTGCGGGACCCAACCTTGCGAGTCCCGACCTCGCGGGACCCGATTCTGTGGGATCCGATTCTGTGGGACCTGAGCCTGTCGGATCCGACCTTGCGGGAACCGAGCCGGTCGGGGCTCAACCTGGGGAAGCCGGGCCTGAGCCTGGGCTTTCGTTCACGTCCGACAATTCGGAGCCGCCCCCGTTCGTGCCCCGTGAGGCCGAGCCGGAGCCTCCGCCGGCTCCCACTGCCGCCGAGGCCGCACCTCCGTTCGAGCGTGCGGACCCCGAGCCCTCACCCTCCATTGCCCAGAACCCCGGCGCGGGGTCCGGTGAGCGGGTAGAGGCGGCGTTCGGTGGGCTGTTCGAGGGCGGGGGATCGGACGAGAACCAGCCCGAGGAGCCCAGCGAGTGGGGCTCGGGGAAGGGGCGTCGTTCGGGAGGAAAGGGCCGGTACGGGAAGGGGCGGCGCTCCGGACGGGGTGCTGCAGGCGGCGGGCGTGGGGCCGGGCGCGGTTGGCTGCCTGACGGCCCGGATCAGGACTCGCCGGCCGGTACGACCCCGCATGCCGATCCCGAGTCGGTAGCCCGGGCCATCTGCCTGCGGCTGCTCACGATGGCTCCCAAGACGCGCGCCCAGCTGGCCGAAGCCCTCCGCAAGCGGGACGTACCGGACGAGGCCGCCGAGACGGTGCTCGACCGGTTCTCCGAGCTGGGGCTCATCAACGACGAGGCGTTCGCCGAAGCGTGGGTCGACTCCCGGCACCACGGCCGGGGCCTGGCCAAGCGCGCCCTGGCCGCCGAGCTGCGCCATCGGGGCGTGGACTCCGAGACCGTCAACGAGGCCGTCGAGCGCCTGGACCCCGACCAGGAGCTGGAAACGGCCCGCCGCCTGGTGGAGCGCAAACTCGCCAGTACGCGGTCCCTGGACCCCAAGGCCCGCACTCGCCGCCTGGCCGGCATGCTCGCAAGGAAGGGCTACCCGTCCGGCCTGGCGTTCCGCGTGGTCCGCGAGGCCCTCGAACAGGAGGGCATCGAGATGGAGGACGACTACCCGTAGGAGGTCACGCGGGTGGACGGCTGTCCGTATGGACGGCTGGCTGCAGGGAGCTGCCCGTACGAATGGTGGCCCGTTCGAATGGCTGCCCGTACGGACGACTGCCCGTACGGATGGCGACCCCGTACGGGCGGTGACCCCGTATGGGCGGTGGCCGTTAAGGACGGTGGCCCGGACAGACGGCGATCCGTACGAGTGGTGATCCGGATGGGCGTGGCGTCGGGGCTCCGGGCGCGCCGGGCACCAGAGAGCCGGGCGGTGCCGAATCGAGGGGTCCACCAGCGGTAGGGAGGGCGGTGTGTCCCGAGGTGTTCACGCACGGCGGATGCGAGCGTAAGACACGCTTGATAACGCGTTTGCTTGCTCGTGACCTGTTCGACGCATAACCTCGACGGCAGTGAGGAGTTACTCCGCGCAGTGCGGATTGCCATACCGGTGAACGACGGACTTACGAGTTTGAGTGATCGAGGCAGGCGAGGTGCCGGCTGCGGGTGTCGGCGCCCGATGTGCCTTGGCTTGATATCGGTCCTGGTGACGACGCCGATCGGGCTTTCCGTGCCGCGCCCGTGACCCTCCTGGGCGAGGGCCGCGTTTGTGGGTGTTGACGACGCGAGGAGGGCGGGGCGCACATGGGGCCGCTGGTCGTGGTGCTGTCGGTGGCGGTCGTGGCGCTGACGTGCGGGATGATGAGCGCCCTCTACATCGTCGTACGCCGGACGTCCGGCGGTGCGCCCGCGAAGAAGAAGCTGACCCCGGAGCAGGAGCAGGCTGTCACGGACGAGCTGGAGCAGGCCCGCGAGGAGGCCGGCAAGATCCGTGACCGGGCCGAGGCCGACGCGGAGGAGATCCTGCGCAGGTCGGAGGCGGCGGCGGAGAGCGCCGCGCAGATGCGCCGCGAGGTGGAGCAGGAGAGCCAGGTCCTGAAGTCGGAGCTGAAGGAGCTGCGCGCCGATCTGGAGCGGCGGGAGAGCCGCCTGGGTGAGCGTGAGCAGCGGCTGGACGAGGAGGCCAGGCGGCAGGCGGAGCGTGACCGCAAGCTGGCCGAGACGGAGATCGAGCTGGCCGACCGGCGTGAGGAGCTGCTGCGGGTCGAGGAGGAGCGCCGGGTCATCCTGGAGCGGGTCGCGGGGCTCACGGCCGAGCAGGCGAAGGCCGAGCTGGTCAAGGAGATCGAGAACCAGGCCAAGCGTGAGGCCGCGCTGATCATCCGGGAGATCGAGGGCGAGGCGCGCAAGGAGGGCGAGAAGCGCGCCACGAAGATCGTGACGCTGGCGGTGCAGCGGGTGGCGGCGGAGCAGACGGCCGAGTCGGTGGTCAGCGTGCTGCATCTGCCGGGTGACGAGATGAAGGGCCGGATCATCGGCCGTGAGGGCCGCAACATCCGGGCGTTCGAGTCGACGACGGGCGTCAACCTGATCATCGACGACACGCCGGAGGCGGTGTTGTTGTCGTGTTTCGACCCGGTGCGCCGGGAGACGGCCAGGCTGACGCTGGAGAAGCTGGTGCTCGACGGCCGCATCCATCCGCAGCGGATCGAGGAGGCGCACGACCGCAGCCGCCAGGAGGTGCAGGACCTGTGTGCCCGCGCGGGCGAGGACGCGCTGGTCGAGCTGGGCATCACCGACATGCACCCGGAGCTGACGCTGCTGCTGGGCCAGCTCCGCTATCGCACCAGCTACGGGCAGAACGTGCTCAAGCATCTCATCGAGTCGGCGCACATCGCGGGCATCATGGCGGCCGAGCTGAAAATGGACCAGGCGCTGATGAAGCGCTGCGCCCTGCTGCACGACATCGGCAAGGCGCTCACGCACGAGGTCGAGGGCAGTCACGCGCTGATCGGCGCGGAGATCGCGCGGCGCTACGGCGAGCAGGAGGACGTGGTGCACGCCATCGAGGCGCACCACAACGAGGTCGAGGTGCGCACGGTTGAGGCGGTGCTGACGCAGGCGGCCGACGCGATCAGCGGCAGCCGCCCGGGCGCCCGCCGCGAGTCGCTGGAGGCGTACGTGAAGCGGCTGGAGCGGCTGGAGGAGATCGCGCAGTCGTACGAGGGCGTGGACAAGGTCTTCGCCATGCAGGCGGGGCGGGAGATCCGGGTGATGGTCAAGCCCGACGGGGTCGACGACATCCAGGCGCAGGTGATCGCCCGCGACGTGGCCAAGCAGGTGGAGGAGGAGCTCACCTATCCGGGGCAGATCCGGATCACGGTGGTGCGGGAGTCGCGGGCGACGGAGTTCGCGCGCTGATCAGGTGAACAGCTGCTGGTAGAAGGCCAGTTCGGCGGCCAGCGCTGCGGAGCGGGTCTCGGTGCGGCGGAAGCCGTGCGACTCGCCTTCGAAGGCGAGGTAGGTGCAGCGGACGCCGCGTTCGGACAGGGCGTCGGCGAAGGCGGACGACTGCTCGGGCGGCACGACGGGGTCGTCGAGCCCTTGCAGGAGCAGCATGGGGCAGGTCACGCCGTCGGCGAGGGCGAGCGGTTCGCGTTCGGCGTAGACGGCGGGGTCGGAGCCGACGAGCCATTCCACGTAGCGTGACTCGAAGTCGTGCGTGTGGGCGATCAGCGGGGCGAGCGCGCTGACCCCGAAGTAGGACACCCCGCCCGCGAACTCGCCGGACCGGCAGCAGGAGGCCATCACGGTCCAGCCGCCGGCGCTGGCGCCGCGCACCGCGATGCGGCCGGGCTGGGCGAGCCCTTCCGCGGCCAGCCAGCGGGCCGCCGCGACCGTGTCGTCCACGTCGACCAGCCCCCACGTGCCCTTCAGCCGCTCGCGGTAGGCCCGGCCGTAGCCGGTGGAGCCGCCGTAGTTGAGGTCGAGCACGCCGATGCCGCGCGAGGTGAAGTACGCCTTCTCCAGGTCGAGCGCGACCCCGGCGTGCGCGGTCGGCCCGCCGTGCACGAAGATCACGTACGGGGGCGGCTCCTGGAGGATCTCGACCGGGTTGGCGGGCTCGTACAGGAAGCCGTGCACGCCGATGCCCGGCAGCTCGACCGGGCGCGGCGTGGGCAGGTAGGCGGGGTCGGGCAACCGCTCGACGTCGCGCCTGAGCGGCTCGGCCTCGCCGCTGGCGAGGTCGACGCGGACGACCGTGCGCGGCGTCGCGGACCCGTACGCGATCCCGGTGAGGGACGTGCCGTCGGCGCTCAGCGAGGGCTCCCAGCCGTCGAAGGGGAGCGGCAGGTCGGTGAGGACGCCGGTGCGCGGGTCGAGCACGCCGGCCCGCAGGTCGGCGCGGCCGTGCAGGACCGCGAGCCGGCCGTCGGCGAGGATCGTGTACGGGGCTCCGCCCAGGTTCCACAGGGGCCCGGTGAACTCCTCGTCGCGGGGGCAGAGCGGCCGGGGCGAAATGTCGTCGAGGCCCGTCTCGTACAGGTTCCACCAGCCGGAGCGGTCGGAGATCGCGTAGAGGGTGTCGTCGTCGCGCCAGCTCGGGGCCAGCACGGACTCCGACGGGTCGCCCAGCAGGGTGCGGGTGTGGCCGTCGGGCAGCCGGGTGACGCGCAGCTCGGTGCCGTCCCACGGCATGCGGGGGTGGTCCCAGCAGATGTAGGCGAGGTGGCGGCCGTCGGGGGACAGCGCGGGGAAGGCGTAGAAGTCGCTGCCGGTGACGTGCTCGCGCACCGGCCCGCCGGTCAGCGGGACGGACACGACGGCCCGGCTGACCTTGCCGTCGCGGTGGCGTTCGCGCACGCACCACACGTGGCCGTCGCGGACGAGCAGGTCGGCGTAGCGGTCGCCCTCGGGGGTGAGCGGGGTGCAGGCGCCGGTGTGGTCACGCAGGTAGAGGCGCTGGTCGGCCAGGTTGGCGAAGATCAGCTCACCGTCGGGCGTCACGGTGTAGGGGCGGCCGCCGTACTCGTGCACGCGGGTGCGGGCGCTCCAGGGCGCGGGCAGCAGCTCACGGTGGCGGCCGTCGGCGGCGCGGTGCATGACCGTGGTGCGGCCGCCCTGCTCGGGCCGCTCCTCCGTCCACCACGTCTGCCCGTCGAGGGCGTGCGGCCAGCCGGCACGCGCACCGGCACGGGCGACGTCGGCGGTGGAGATGGGCGAGGGCCACGATGCGACGGGCATAACCGAATCTTGCCGGAAATCCGCGCCGCCCGTGGTCAAGGTCACGGTAATGGGGCCGCCGGATGGGCGGGGTCCCGGATGTCGACCCGGGACCCCGTCCGCGCGGCTAGTCCGTGCTGTCGAGCCCGCCGCCGGAGCGCAGGCCGACGGCCTCGGCCCCGGGAGGCGCGATCGGCGCGGCCGACGTCTTGCGGCTGCGCCGGCTGCGGCGCTCCAGCCAGTTGGCCAGATAGCTGAGCAGCAGGTTGAGCCCCACGTAGATGACGCCGATGACGATCGCCGCCGGAATCAGCGAGCCGAAGAACACGGCAGGCAGGATCTTGAAGCCGGTGTTGAGCAGGTCGACGTAGGCGATGATGTAGCCGAGCGCGGTGTCCTTGAGCAGCACCACGAGCTGGCTCACGATCGCCGGCATCATCGCCGTGACCGCCTGCGGCAGCAGCACCAGCCGCATCACCTGGTTCTTGCGCATGCCGACCGCGTAGGCGGCCTCCGACTGGCCCCTGGGCACCGCCTGCACGCCCGCCCGGACGACCTCGGCCAGCACCGACCCGTTGTAGAGGGTCAGGCCGAGCACCACCGCGATGAAGGCGTAGTCGCCGGAGCCGAACATCGTCGGCGCCAGGTAGAAGATGAAGAAGATCAGCAGCAGCAGCGGGATGGCCCGGAAGACCTCCACCACCGTGGCCGCCGGGACCCGGATCCACCGGTGGTCGGAGAGCCTGGCCAGGCCGAAGACGGCGCCGAACGCGAGCGCGAGCACCGCGGCCAGCGCGGCCGCACGGAGCGTGCCGATCAGACCCGGGATGATGTAGTAGCGCCAGGTGTCGGCCTGGAGGAACGGCTCCCAGATCTTCCCTTCCCACTGGCCCTTGGCGTCGAAGCCGCTGTAGACCCAGTAGAGGAGCGCCGCCACCGCCACGACGCTGACCACCGTGAGCAGGTGGTTGCGGATCCTGCCGCGCGGGCCGGGGGTGTCGAAGAGGACCGAGGTGCTCATCGGGCCACCGCCAGACGTCGGGCCAGCCAGCCGGTGAAGAAGCCGATCGGCATCGTCAGGGCCATGAAGGCGAGGATGATTCCGATGAAGATCGGGATCGACGCGCCGGTGTCGTCGAAGACGATCTTCATGGTGGCTGCGACGTCGGCGAGATAACCGCCGGCCGTCGCGACCGTGGTGTTCTTGATCATGGCGATCATGACGCTGCCCAGCGGCGCGATGACCGCGCGGAACGCCTGCGGAAGAATGATCATGCGCAGCGACTGCGAGAACGTCAGCCCGATCGCCCGCGCCGCCTCCGCCTGGCCGAGCGCCACCGTGTTGATGCCGGAACGCAGAGCCTCGCACACGAACGCCGCGGTGTAGGCCGACAGGCCCATGGCGACGATCCAGAACGAGTTGGTCCTCGGCACCTGTGAGAAGACGAGACCGAGCTGGTCGCTCAGACCCAGCGCGGAGAACGCCAGCACCAGCGTCAGCGGCGTGTTACGCACCACGTTGACGTAAAAGGTGCCCACGACTCGGAGTACGGGAGTAGGCGAAACCCGCATCGCCACGAGGATCGTGCCCAGGATCAGGGAGACGACCGCGCCCACGGCCGAGAGCTTGACATTCTCCCAGAAACCCAAGGCGAGCTCGGGTGCGTACTTGATTAGGTCGTCCATCGTGCTCCACCACATAGGAGGGCGGCGGCCGGGAGACCGGCCGCCGCCTCAGAGAGGATCAGCTGCAACCCTCGGCGGTCGGGGCTTCCGTCGAGACCTTCAGGCCCTCGATGCCCCCGAACCACTTCTCCAGGAGCTGCTTCATCGTCCCCTTCTGCCAGAGCGACTGGACCGCCTTGTTCACGGCCTCACACGTCTTGGTGTCGCCCTTCTTCAGGCCGATGCCGTACTTCTCGTCGGTGAAGCCCTGGCCCAGCACCTTGAAGTTGCCGCCGGCCTGCTTGGCGAAGCCCGCCAGGATCAGGTCGTCGGTCGTGACCGCGTCAAGGTTGTTGCCGCCCAGCTTCTGGATGCACTCGGAGTAGCTGGCCGCGTCGACCGTCGTGGCGTCGAGGTCGAGCTCGCCGTCCGGCGGCGGGTCGGTGATCCGCTTGTAGGAGTTGGAGCCGGCGGCCTTGCAGATCTTCTTGCCGACCAGGTCCTGCGGGGTGTTGATGGAGGTGTCGTCCTTGCGGACCATCACGTCCTGGTGAGCGATCACGTACGGGCCGCCGAACGTCACCTTGGACTTGCGCGACTCGGTGATGGAGTAGGTGGCGAAGATGATGTCGACAGTGCCGTTGGCCAGGAAGGGCTCCCGGTTGTCGGACTTCGACTCCTTCCATTCGATCGCCACGTCCTTGCCGCCGTTCATCTCCTTCAGGACGGCCTTGGCGACGTCGACGTCGAAGCCCTCGGGCTCGGCGCCCTTCTTCAGGCCCAAGCTCGGCTGGTCCCACTTGGTGCCGACCACCACGGTGCCGCCGTCGGCGACCTTGTCGGCCACGGACGCATAGGTCTCGCCACCGCCGCAGGCGGCCAGCCCCGCGGCCATCGCCGCAAAGGACAGCACCGCTCCCATTCGACGCATGTGCATGTGTACCTGCCTCTTGCTCGTCAGTGCGTAAGGATCTTCGAAAGGAAGTCGCGCGCCCGATCCGTCTGCGCGTTGGTGAAGAACTCGTCCGGGGTGTTCTCCTCGACGATCTGGCCGTCGGCCATGAACACCACCCGGTTGGCCGCCCGCCGGGCGAACCCCATCTCGTGCGTGACGACCATCATGGTCATCCCGTCGCGGGCCAGCCCGATCATGACGTCGAGCACCTCCTGCACCATCTCCGGGTCCAGTGCCGAGGTGGGCTCGTCGAACAGGATCATCTTCGGATCCATCGCCAGGGCCCTGGCGATCGCCACACGCTGCTGCTGGCCGCCGGACAGCTGCGCCGGGTACTTGTCGGCCTGCGCCGCGATCCCGACACGCTCCAGCAGCTCCATCGCCCGCTTGTCCGCGGCGTCCTTCGCCTGGCCGCGCACCTTGACGGGGCCCAGGGTGACGTTCTCGCGGATGGTCTTGTGAGCGAACAGGTTGAACGACTGGAACACCATGCCGACTTCGGACCGCAACCGCGCCAGTGACTTGCCCTCTGCCGGCAACACCTGGCCGTCGAAGACGATCCTCCCGCCGTCGATGGTCTCCAGCCGGTTGATCGTCCGGCACAACGTGGACTTACCACCGCCGGAAGGACCGATGACGACCAGAACCTCGCCACGAGAGACGGTCAAGTTGATGTCCTTCAGGACGTGCAGCGCCCCGAAGTGCTTGTTGACGTTCTCCATCTGCACCAGTGGAGTGACGTCCCCGTTCTCCGTCATGGAGTCAAACGGTAGAGGCACGAAGGGCGCTGGTCACTAACCGGCCGGTACCGATCCGGTCACATCGTGCCGTCAAGCTGGACTTTTAGCTCCGGAGGGCTGTCGCGATCCGCGCAACGACTACCCTTGAACATGCGATGACTGTGACCCAGGAGAGCCCCCGCACCTATCAAGTGCGCACATACGGGTGCCAGATGAACGTGCACGACTCCGAGAGGCTGTCCGGCCTGCTGGAAGACGCCGGTTACGTGCCCGCGGCCGACGGCGAGACCGCCGACGTGGTCGTCTTCAACACGTGCGCCGTGCGCGAGAACGCCGACAACCGCCTCTACGGCAACCTCGGCCACCTGCGGCCCGCCAAGGTGTCCAACCCGCGCATGCAGATCGCCGTCGGCGGCTGCCTCGCGCAGAAGGACCAGGGCGAGATCGTCCGCAAGGCGCCGTGGGTCGACGTGGTCTTCGGCACCCACAACATCGGCTCGCTGCCCGTGCTGCTGGAGCGCGCCCGCATCGAGGGCGAGGCGCAGGTCGAGCTCAAGGAGTCGCTGGAGGTCTTCCCCTCCACGCTCCCCACCAGGCGCGAGTCCGCCTACGCCGCCTGGGTGGCCATCTCCGTCGGCTGCAACAACACGTGCACGTTCTGCATCGTGCCGTCGCTGCGCGGCAAGGAGAAGGACCGCCGCCCCGGCGACGTGCTCGCCGAGGTCCGCACGCTCGTCGAGCAGGGCGTCCTGGAGGTCACGCTGCTCGGCCAGAACGTCAACACCTACGGCGTCGAGTTCGGCGACCGGCTCGCCTTCGGCAAGCTGCTGCGCGCCTGCGGCGACGTCGAGGGCCTGGAGCGGGTCCGCTTCACCTCGCCCCACCCGGCCGCCTTCACCGACGACGTCATCGCCGCCATGGCCGAGACGCCCAACGTGATGCACCAGCTCCACATGCCGCTCCAGTCGGGCTCCTCGCGCCTGCTCAAGGCGATGCGCCGCTCCTACCGCGCCGAGCGCTACCTCGGCATCATCGAGCGGGTGCGCGCCGCCATGCCCGACGCCGCGATCTCCACCGACATCATCGTCGGCTTCCCCGGCGAGACCGAGGACGACTTCCAGCAGACCCTCGACGTCGTACGGCAGAGCCGCTTCGCCAACGCCTTCACCTTCCAGTACTCCATCCGGCCCGGCACCCCGGCCGCGACCATGGACGACCAGATCCCCAAGGAGGTCGTCCAGGAGCGTTACGAGCGGCTGGTCGCACTCCAGGAGGAGATCTCCTGGGAGGAGAACAAGAAGCAGGTCGGCCGCACCCTGGAAGTGCTCGTCGCCGAGGGCGAGGGCCGCAAGGACGACGCCACCCGCCGCCTGTCCGGGCGCGCCCCCGACAACCGACTCGTCCACTTCGCCGTCGGCGACCGGACGCCCCGGCCCGGCGACATGGTGACCGTCGAGGTCACCTACGCCGCCCCGCACCACCTCGTCGCCGACGGCGCCCCCAAGGCCGTGCGCCGCACCCGCGCGGGCGACGCCTGGGAGTCCCGCCAGGCCGGCCCGCCGCAGGGGCCCGGCGTCCTGCTCGGCATGCCCGCCATCGGCCGCCCCGCCCCTCTCCCGCCGCCGGTCAACGGCTGCTCCACCCACTGAGCCATACGCGACGCCCCCGCACCGAAGCCAGGCGCGGGGGCGTCGGCGTACGTGCCGGGGTGGCCAGGCCACCGGCTTTGGCCCGCCGTACGCGACGCCCCTACGTGCCGGGGGTCAGCGGGTGAGTTGGTCCAGGAAGCGGTAGCAGGGGTCGCGGCGGAAGTCGTGGAAGGTCGCGCACGGGTCGGGGCCCAGCCGCGCCGTGGACGCCGGGGTCGGCGCGGGCGGCGGCGGGGTGGTCGCCGGGGCCGGGAGCGTGCCGGTGGCCTTCGCGGCCGGTGGGCGGGTGGACGACGGGGCCCGGGTTCTGGCGGGGGGCGGTACGGCGTGCGCCCATCCGGTCGTGGCGGCCGGCGAGGGCGCTCCGGACGAGGGCACGCCTGCTTTCGGGACCCCCGCCGAAGGCGCGGTCCCGGACGGAACGCCCGGTGACGGCACCCACGTGAGCCCGCCTGAAGGCGCCCCCGACGGCTCTCCCGACGGTCCTTCGGAAGGCGTCCCCGAGGGGGCCGGGCGGACGGGGGATGACCAGGGAGTTCGCACAGATCCGCTTGATCCATGGAAAAGCGGCTTTTCCTGATCATATTCCGGCGCGCTATTCCGGCCTTGATTCCCCGGGGCGGTGAACGCCAGCAGAATGCCGAGACCGGCGACGGCCAGGACCGCGATCACGCCGGCGGCGGGTGCGAGCCGCCCCCGACTACCTGGGCGAATGGATCTAAGGGGGGACAAGTCGTGATTCCTTTGTGATTGTTGCGCGAGCATTCAGCTGTTGCGGCTAGTGTGGTCCATCGCCCGCGGAAGCCGGAGAGCTTTCCCGATACGACCGCAGGGAGCTGTAAAACCATGCAAGATCCGACCGAGCCGGATCGCCAGGAGATCCTCGACGGGCCGGGTGACCGCCGTCGCAGGCCAGGCAGGAACAACAAGAAGACCGCGATCATCGCCGCCTCCGTCGTCGCCCTCGCGCTGGCGGCCGGGGGAGCGGGCTACCTGCTGACCGGTGGCCCGTCAGGCACGACCCCCGCCTCGACCCAGCAGCAGCAACAGGCCGAGCCCGCCCCCGACCCCGCGGAGCAGGAGCTGCTCGGCGAGGAGGAGGCCGAGATGGGCGACGCCAAGACCGACGCCCCGGCCGAGGACGCCCCCGCCGAGGACGGCGGAGTCGGCGACGTCGCCGACCCGGCCCCCGACACCGGCAACACGGGCAACACCGATGCCGGCGACTCCGGCAACACGGCCACGACCGGCAACACGGGGAACTCCTCCGACAAGGGCTCCGCCGGCAAGAAGGACGACAACACGGGCAAGAAGCCCACGACCGCCCCCAAGCCCTCGGAGGACGCAGGCAGCAGCCCGGCCGACGGTCCGGCGGGCAGCGTGACCGGTCAGTGCGCCAAGGACGGCTGCTGACCAGGGTTCTCCTTCGCGGGCTGTGAAGGCAGCGCGGGGCCGCGTCCGTCCACCCTCCGGACCGCGCCCCGCGCTTCCCTTTCCGGCCGTTCCAGGAGCCCGGCCAAGTGCCGCTCCAGGGGCCGGCCAAGTGGTCCGGCGGTAACCGCCGCGACTGGACCTACAGGCGCGCCCGGCCGCTTCGTAGGGTTCCGGCATGACGACTGACAGAGCAGCCGAGCTGCGGGCCCTGCACGTGCCCGGCAAGCCGCTGATCCTGCCCAACGCCTGGGACGCCGCGTCGGCGCGGGCCGTCCGGGAGGCGGGTTTCCCGGCCGTCGCGACCGGGAGCGCGGCGGTGGCGCGGGTGCTGGGCTACGACGACGGCGAACGCACGCCGGTAGAGGAGATGCTGGCCGCGGTGGCGCGGATCACGCGGGTGGTGGACGTGCCGGTGACCGCCGACCTGGAACGCGGGTTCGGGCTGGAGCCGGCCGAGCTGGCCGCCCGGCTGGCCGCCACGGGCGCGGCCGGGTGCAACCTGGAGGACTCCGACCCTCGTACGGGCGAGCTCGTGGACGTGGGGACGCAGGCGCGGTTCCTGGCGGAGGTGCGCGCGGCGGCGGGACCCGGGCTGGTGCTGAACGCCCGGATCGACACCTACATCGCGGGTGATTCCAGCCGCGCGGCGGCGGTGGCGCGGGCACGCGCCTACCTGGACGCGGGCGCCGACTGCGTCTATCCGATCGGGCTGGCCGACGAGCGGGAGATCGACGCGCTGGTGTCGGAGGTCCCGGGGCCGGTGAACATCCTGTTCAGGCCGGGGGTGCCCGGCCTGGCGAGGCTGGCCGCGCTGGGCGTGGCCCGGGTGAGCTACGGCCACGGCCTGCACCAGGCCGCGCACGCGTACGCGGTGGGCCTGATCGAGGCGGTCGCGCAGGGCCGCGACCCCTACCAGCGGGGGGAGTGACCGGGTCCCACTACGCTGACGCCTGTGCTTGTCGCCGCGGCCGTCTGCCCGCACACCCCGCTGCTCGTCCCCGCCCTGGCCGGCGCCGGCCAGGGCGAGCTGGCCGGTCTCCGTTCCGCCTGTCATGAGGCCGTCGCCGCCCTGCTCGCCGCCGGGCCCGACCGGGTCGTGGTCGTGGGCGGGGCCGATCGCGACAGGGCGTTCGACGGGTGGGCGGCCGGCTCGCTGCGCTCCTACGGCGTGGACGTGACGACCGGGGCGGGCGAGCCGGTGCTGCCGCTGTCGCTGACCGTCGGCCGCTGGCTGCTGGAGCGGGCCGCGTACGACTTCGGCGCGGTCGCGCTGCGGGCCGTGGCGGCGGACGCGCCGGCGGACGCCTGCCTGAAGCTCGGCGCGGAGCTGGCGGGGGAGGGCCGGGTGGCGCTGCTCGTCGCGGCCGACGGGTCGGCCTGCCTGACCGCGAACTCCCCTGGCCACCTCGACCCGGCGGCGGCCCCGTACGACGACCTGGTCGCGGGCGCGCTCGCCGGGGGCGACCACGAGACGCTGGCCGCGCTCGACCCCGGCACGGCCGACCGGCTCTGGGCGAGCGGCCGGGCCGCGCTCCAGGTGCTGGCCGGGGCGGCGGCGGGCGGCGCGTTCGACGGCAGCCTGCTCGCGCGGGCCGCCCCCTACGGCGTCGGCTACTTCACGGCCGTGTGGCGGCGGCGCGGCGCGGCACCGGGATCTTCATGAGGTCCCTGGCCAGGATCACCTCACCGTCGTAGGAGCGCCGCACCTCCTCCAGGAACGCCGCCTCCTGGGTGATGCCGTAGCGCTCGGAGAAGTGCGTCAGCACCAGCCGCCGCACGCCCGCGTCGGCCGCCACCACGCCCGCCTCGTACGCCGTCAGGTGCCCGTACTCCTTGGCCAGCACGCCCTCGGACGACAGGAACGTGGCCTCGATCACCAGCAGGTCCACCCCGTTGGCGAGCTCGAAGACCGTGTCGCACAGCCGCGTGTCCATGACGAACGCGGCGCTCTGCCCCGGCCGGGGCTCGCTGCACTCGGCGAGCGTCACGCCGCGCACCGACCCGGTGCGCTGCAGCTCGCTGACCTCCGGGCCGCGGATGCCGTGCGCGGCGAGCCGGTCGGGCAGCATGCGGACGCCCGGCGGCTCCTGGACGCGATAGCCGTAGGACTCGACCGGATGCGACAGGCGGCGCGCGGTGAGCGGTCCGACGGCGGCGCGCGAGCCGGAGACCGGATGCTCCTCGATGACCTGCGTGTCGGCGAAGGCGGCGGCGTGTCGCAGCCGCCGCCAGTAGGACGTGCCGGACGCGGGGAAGACCGCCCGGACCGGATGCCGGACCCGGTCGCGGGCGATGCGCTGCACGACCCCGGGCACGCCCAGGCAGTGGTCGCCGTGGAAGTGCGTCAGGCAGATCCAGTGCACGTCGTGCGCGCTCACCCCGGCGTGCAGCATCTGCCGCTGTGTGCCCTCTCCGGGGTCGAAAAGGTAGCCTTGGCCGTCCCAGCGCAGAAGGTAACCGTTGTGGTTGCGGTGCCGGGTCGGCACCGCGCTGGAGGTGCCGAGGACCACGAGCTCACGTGAGGACATGATGGCCGCATCTGCCGTTACGGTCGCGTTCGCCGAGGTGCCGACGCCGGTCGGCGCGTTCGTGCTGGCCGTCACCGAGGACGGGCTGGCCGCGTCGGGCTGGGGCGCCCGCGAGCGGCTGGGCGAACTTCTCGGCCTGCCTGAAGTTCATGACCCGGATCGTACGGGTTTCGTGGTGGAGGAGTTGCATGCTTATTTCGGCGGCGGGTTGCGGCGCTTCGAGACGCCGATCGACTGGCGGCTGACGTCCGGCTCGCGCCGCCGCGTGCTCCAGGCCCTGTTCGAGGTCCCGTACGGCACCGCCGTCACCTACGGCGAGCTGGCCGAGCGCAGCGGCTCGAACGTGCCCGCGCGCGGCATCGGCTCGATCATGGGCTCCAACCCGCTGCCGATCGTGGTGCCCTGCCACCGGGTGGTCGCGGGCAACGGGCTGGGCGGGTTCAGCGGCGGCGTGGGCGTGGAGACCAAGCGCTGGCTGCTCACCCACGAGGGCTACCTGCAGCCGACGCTGCTCGATCTGTGAAAGTGGCGAGGGTGCGCGAAAAGCCGGTCATCGCCGTGGTGGGGCCCACCGCGGCAGGGAAGTCCGATCTCGCCGTGGACATCGCGCTGCGGCTGGGCGGCGAGTGCGTCAACGCCGACTCCATGCAGCTCTACCGGGGCATGGACATCGGCACCGCCAAGCTGACCCTGGAGGAGCGGCGCGGGGTGCCGCACCACCTGCTCGACATCTGGGACGTCACGGTGACGGCCAGCGTCGCCGAGTACCAGCGGCTGGCCAGGGCGGTGATCGAGGCCGTCGACGTGCCGGTGCTGGTCGGCGGCAGCGGCCTGTACATGCGGGCGGCGATCGACGACCTGGAGTTCCCCGGCACCGACCCGGAGATCCGGGCCAGGCTGGAGGCGGAGCTGGCCGAGACCGGCCCGGCGCCGCTGTACGAGCGGCTGCGCGGGCTCGACCCCGTCGCGGCGGCGGCGATCCTGCCGAGCAACGGCCGCCGCATCGTGCGCGCGCTGGAGGTGATCGAGCACTCCGGCAGGCCGTTCTCGGCGACGATGCCGTCCTACGACGCGGTCCACCCCAGCGTCCAGATCGGGCTGGAGGTGCCCAGGCCGCAGCTCGACGAGCGGATCGAGGTCCGGGTCGGGCGCATGTGGGCGGCCGGTCTGGTGGAGGAGGTGCGCGGGCTGCTCGGCCAGGGGCTGGCCGAGGGCCGAACGGCCGGGCTGGCGCTCGGTTACGCACAGGTGATCCGGTTCCTGCGGGGGGAGTGGAGCGAGGAGCAGGCGTACGAGGAGACGGTCCGGGCCACCCGGCGCTTCGCCCGGCGGCAGGAGTCGTGGTTCCGCCGCGATCCGCGGGTGTGCTGGCTGCCCTATGACGCCCCCGACCTGCTCGAACGGTCCCTGGCGCGGATAGCGGGGGAAGGCTGCGCTTAAAATTCGACCATGCGCTTTCTCAAGGGGCACGGCACCGAGAACGATTTCGTCATCCTCCCCGACCCCGATGGCGAGCTCGACGTATCCGCCTCGCTGGTCGAGAAGATCTGTGACCGCAGGGCCGGGATCGGCGCCGACGGCGTGCTCCGGGTGGTGCGCACCAAGCAGGCTCCCGAGGTGGCCGACCAGGCCGGTCAGGCCGAGTGGTTCATGGACTACCGCAACGCCGACGGCAGCGTGGCCGAGATGTGCGGCAACGGCGTGCGCGTATTCGCCCGCTACCTGGCCGAGGCCGGGCTGGCGGAGTCCGACGAGTTCGGCGTGGCGACGCGGGGCGGGGTGCGCAGGGTGCGGCTGGAGCCCGGCGGTGACGTCACCGTCGACATGGGCAAGCCGCGCGTGGGCGGCACCAGCGTCACGACGGTCGCTGGGCAGGAGTACGAGGGCATCTGCGTCGACATGGGCAACCCGCACCTGGCCTGCTCGATCGGCGACCCGGTGGTCCAGCTCGACCTGTCGCACCAGCCGAACTTCGACCCGGGGGTGTTCCCGGCCGGGGTCAACATCGAGCTGTTCAACGCGGTGGGCACCAGCCGGGCGGTGATGCGCGTGTTCGAGCGCGGCTCCGGCGAGACCCGCGCCTGCGGCACCGGCGCGGTCGCCACGGCCGTCGCGGCGGCGGCGCTGTCGGGCGACACCACCGGCACCTGGACCGTCGAGGTGCTGGGCGGCACGCTCACGGTCACGCTCGACGAGGAGACGAGCTACCTGAGCGGCCCGGCCGTGATCATCGCGTCCGGCAACCTGATGCTTGCAGAATGATGTTCTCCTGAGCGATGCTGGGTCTGCTAACCGAACCGAGAGGGGTGGAGATGGCGGACCCGCGAGCCACCGCGGTGGCGGTCAAGGGGCCCATCGGGCACTACGGCGGCGGCTTCATGGTCTCCCGCGAGGCCAAGGCCGTCTGCGAGGAGCACGGCCTGGGCCCCAGGGAGCTCTACTTCCGGGGCCGCTGCGGGGTCCTCGGCGAGTGCGACGCCGACGTGGTCGTCTCCGTGGCGGTCTTCTTCCCGGCCGAGCACGTCGCCGACAACTGGAACGGCGGCCGCAAGATGCCCGTCGAGCAGGCTGTCGACCTCTACGCCGAAGCCTGCCGGCAGTGGGGCAGGCGCAAGCTCGGCGGCTACGCCGGGTGCGCCAGGATCGCCGAGCTGCTGGAGCCGGTCGTCGAGCACGCCTCGCCCGTCGGGGCGCCGCTGTTCGCCGGGTGGCGGGCCGTTCCGCTGGCCGACGACGCGCCTGCGCGGGCCACCCAGCTCATGCACGTGGTCCGCGAGCTGCGCGGCGCCCTCCACGCCAACGCGGTCGTCGCCGCCGGGCTGCACCCGCTCGACGCCACGCTCGCCGCCGCCCACGACGGCACCCCGTTCGGCCCGGCCGCCGGAGAGATGATCGCCCGCTTCTTCACATGGCCCGAGCCCTACGACACGCAGGGACCCGACCTGATCGCCCGGCGGGCCGCTGTGGAAGATGTCACCGACGATCTGATGGCACCGGTCTTTTCGGTCCTTAACGGTGACGAATCAGACGAGCTCATCGAGCTTCTGCGTTTTGGGCACGGTGATTGACCTGGCAGACTGACTGCCCATGGACGTGGACATCTGGGCCTGGGTCGGCGAAACCCAGCAGCAGCTTTCCGAGGCGGGCAACGTGGGCCTCGCCATGGCGCTGGGAGACCTCCCCGCACAGGCCTATGAAGGGCGTTATCCCCAGCTCGACGTGATGGCTCCGGCCATCGCCCAGCAGGCGGAGACCCTGGAGCAGCCCTGGCTTGAGTTCTACGCCCGCTACTGGCACCTGATCGGCCGCATCGGCGACCGCGCCCAGGGCGCGGTCGCGATCGAGGACGCCCAGCACCTGCTCGCGTTCGCCCAGCGCGAAGAGGTGCGCTCCTGCCCGGCCACGCCGGCCGCGGTCGAGGCCCTCGCCATCGCCTGGGCCAACGCCGACGGCCCCGGTTACGCGGCCGAGCGCCTGGAGACGCTCGGCGCCGCGATCGAGCAGGCCGAGCCCGCCGGTCCCGCCTACAGCGGCCTCGTGACGCAGTACGTCGCCGCCCTCGTCGACGCCGGCCGCGCCGGCGAGGCGGTCAGCTACGCCGAGTCCGCCGTCGAGCGGTTGCGCGCCGCCGGCCGCGAGTCGAGCTGGGAGCTCGGCGCCGAGAGCGCCCGCGCGCTGCTCGCTGCCGGCCGCGCCGAGGACGCGCTGACCGCGCTCCAGGCCGCCGCCGGCTTCCAGGCCGACGACCCCGTGGCCAAGGACCATCGCGACGGCGTCCGCCGCGCCCTCATCCTGGCCACCCTCGGCCGCGTCGCCGAGGCCGTCGACGCGCTGCCCGACCTCGACGTGGTCGGCGAGCACCCGAGGGTCTTCGTCGAGTGGACCCGCGCCGTCAGCCTGCTGGCGAGCTCGTCCCAGATCACCAACACCTGGCAGCTCGGCCGCGTGCTGCGCCAGTGGATCGACTACTTCGGCATGATGGGCGGCTACCGCTCCCGCGTCGAGCTCGCGCTGGTCGCGGGCGACCTGGCCGTCGCCCGGCAGGGCGTGTGGCAGGCCCGGCTGCTGGCCGACCTGGCCGAGTCCGGCGCGGGCGAGCTGCGCGACGCCTCCGGCGTGGCCGAGCGGGTGGCCGCCCTGCGCGCCGCCGCCGACGCCGCCACCGAGCCCGAGGCGCCCGGCCCGCTGGAGGAGCGCGTCGGCTACTTCGACGCCGCCGACGGCTACAACGCCGACCCCGAGCGCTGGGTCGGCTGGCTGGCCCCGCTGTCCGGCAAGGACATCGAGGCGACCCGCCGCCACACCACCACGCTCGGCTTCCTGGGCTACCCGTCCTCCGGCGCCGACATCTACTGGAAGATGCTCGTCGACAGCGGCGACATCGCCTCCGCCGACGGCGACGACGTCGCCTACCTCACCACGCTGCTCATCGAGGCCCGCCAGGACGAGCGGCTGGAGCAGATGGCCGGCAAGCTGCCGCACGACGCCAAGTGGCTGACCCTGGCCCGCCTGCACAGCGCCCGCGAGCGCTGGGCCGAGGCGCTCGACGCCGCCGAGCACGCGGTGGCCGCCGGCGCCGGGGTGGAGGCCCGCCGGGTGCTCGCCGGAGCCGCCCAGCAGGTCGACGAGAACGCCAGGGGCGCGGGCGCGCTGCTGGAGGTGCTCGACGAGCTCACCGACGAGGACGTCTGGCGCATGATCGTCATGGCGACCGCCGCCGAGGACTGGGACACCGTGCGCAAGGGCGCCGCCAAGATCGGCATGCCGATCAAGTCCACCGAGGGGCCGATCGAGGAGGAGCTGGGCCTCATCCGGGTCATCCTCCCGGCGCCCGACGGCGGCCAGCGGCAGGTCCTGTCCATCCGCACCGGCCCCGCCACCGCCCGGCTCGCCCTGCCGCAGCCGCGCGGGATGGAGTACAACGCGGGCGACCTGGTCGTCTTCGACCCGCAGCTGCTGGAGCCGCTGCCCGAGGACCCCCAGGAGCAGCAGAACTTCGTGCCCCCGTTCGCCGCGGTCAGCATCCTGCGCCCCGGCGGCTACACGAGCTACTTCTTCGACGGCGCCGCGCCGAGCGAGGCCGACTGGACCGAGTTCACCGAGGTCATGGCCGAGCGGGGCTGGCCGATGTGGGTCTACAGCGACGAGAACTACAAGGTCACCCACCCGACCACCGGCGAGCAGATCCCCGGCGTGTTCGGCTGGGTCGCGGTGCCGCCCAACGTCTCGGCGGTCGAGGTCGACGCCCTGCTCGACGACGCCACCGAGCGCTGGTCCCACCCGCTGGCCTGGCTCGACCTGGCCCGCGAGGTCGACGTCGAGGTCGAGCGGCACGAGCGGATCGTCAAGGAATACGGGCTCTGACATGCTGGGCCGCTTCAGCCTCGACGGCAAGGTCGCCATCGTCACCGGCGCGTCCGCGGGGCTGGGCGTCGCCTTCGCCCGCGGCCTGGCCGAGGCGGGGGCCGACCTCGTGATCGGCGCCCGCCGCGCCGACCGGCTGGAGGAGACCAGGCGGCTGGTCGAGGAGACCGGCCGCCGCTGCCTGGCCGTCGCCACCGACGTGACCCGGGTCGAAGACTGCGACGCGCTCGTCGCGGCGGCGGTCGACGGGCTGGGCGGCGTCGACGTGCTGATCAACAACGCGGGCGTCGGCACCGCCGTGCCTGCGCTGCGCGAGACGCCCGAGGAGTTCCGGCAGGTCGTCGACATCAACCTGCACGGCACCTACTGGATGGCGCAGGCGTGCGCCAGGGTGATGCGGCCCGGCTCGTCCATCGTCAACATCGGCAGCGTCCTCGGCGAGACCACCGCCGGGCTGCCGCAGGCCGCCTACAGCGCGTCCAAGGCGGCGGTGATCGGGCTGACCCGCGACCTGGCCCAGCAGTGGACCGGGCGGCGCGGCATCCGGGTCAACTGCCTGGAGCCGGGCTTCTTCGCCTCCGAGATGACCGAGCAGTACAAGCCGGGCTATCTGGAGGCGATGCTGGAGCTGCGCGTGCCCATGCGGCGGGCGGGCGATCCGGCCGAGCTGGTCGCCGCCGCGATCTTCCTGGCGAGCGACGCGTCCTCGTACATCACCGGGGTGACGCTGCCCGTCGACGGCGGGATTCTGATCACCTAGCCGCGCCCTCCGGGAGCGAGGGCCTTGTCGGGGGCCCCGCTCGGCCTTATGTTCGTTGCGTAATCCGGTCCATGTTGCGCATCAGGGAACAACCGGAGGGCCCATGGTGAGCCGGCCGCGTACCGTGATCATCGGAGCCGGCATCGTGGGCTGCGCGCTGGCCGACGAGCTCACCGGCCGGGGGTGGACCGACGTCACCGTCGTGGACCGCGGGCCGCTCCCCGCCACCGGCGGATCCTCCTCCCACGCGCCCGGCCTGGTCTTCCAGACGAACCCGTCCAAGACCATGACGGAGTTCGCCGCCTACACCGTGCGCAAGTACGCCGCGCTCGGCTGTTTCGAGCGGGTCGGCGGCCTGGAGGTGGCCACCACCCCGCAACGCTGGCTCGACCTGCACCGCAAGCACGGCTGGGCCGAGTCGTGGGGCGTCGAGGGCCACCTGGTCGACGCCGCCCGGTGCGCCGAGCTGTGGCCGCTGCTCGACCCCGCCCGGGTGCTCGGCGGGTTCCACGTGCCCGCGGACGGGCTGGCCGACGCCGTGCGCTGCTGCGAGGCCCAGGCTCGGCGGGCCGTCGGGCGCGGCGCCCGCTTCCTGCCCGGCCACACCGTGGTGGGCGTGCACCACAAGGGCGGCCGGGTCACCGGCGTGGCCGTCGAGCACGCCGGCGGCTACCGGGTCGTCGAGGCGGACGTGGTCGTGTGCGCGGCCGGGTTCTGGGGGCCGTCGATCGGCGCGATGGCCGGGCTCACCGTGCCGCTGCAGCCGCTGGCCCACCAGTACGCCAGGTCGGGGCCGGTGCCCGGCGCGGCGGCCGGGCCGATCCTGCGCCACCAGGACCGCGACCTCTACTTCCGCCACCACGGCGACCGGATCGGCGTCGGCTCCTACTCCCACCGCCCGATGCCGGTCGCCCAGCACGAGATCGAGCCCGGGGGCACCACGATGCCCTCGGTGCGGGCGTTCACCGAGGAGGACTTCGAGCCCGCCTGGCGTGACGCCGCCGAGCTGCTGCCCGCGCTCAAGGAGACGGGCTACCGCGACGGGATCAACGGCGTCTTCTCGTTCACGCCCGACGGGTTCCCGCTGATCGGGGAGGCGCCGGGGCTGGACGGGTTCTGGGTGGCCGAGGCCGTCTGGGTGACGCACTCGGCGGGCGTCGCCAGGGCCGTCGCCGAGCTGCTGGTCGACGGCCGCTCCGGCTACGACCTGCACGAGTGCGAGCTGAGCCGGTTCGAGCCCGTCCAGCTCGCCCCCGCCTACGTGGCCGAGCGCGGCGCGCAGAACTTCGCCGAGGTCTACGACGTCATCCATCCGCTCCAGCCGATGGCCTCGCCGCGCCCGATGCGCACCAGCCCGTTCCACGTCCGCCAGCGCGAGCTGGGCGGCTGCTTCCTGGAGGCGGCCGGGTGGGAGCGGCCGCACTGGTTCGAGGCGAACCGGCCGCTCGCGGACCGGCTGGCCGAGCCCGCGCTGGGCGCCGCCCGGCGTGACGAGTGGGCGGCGCGGCACTGGTCGCCGGTCGCCGCCGCCGAGTCGCACGCCACCCGCGAGGGCGTCGCGCTCTACGACATGACGCCGCTCAAACGGATCGAGGTCGGCGGGGCCAAGGCGGCGGCGTTCCTGCAACGGCTGATGACCAACGACGTCGACAGGAAGCCGGGCTCGGTCACGTACACGCTGCTCCTGGACGCGGGCGGCGGCATCCGGTCGGACCTGACGGTGGCGCGGCTGGCGGAGGACCGGTTCCAGATCGGCGCGAACGGCAACCTGGACCTCGACTGGATCACCCGGCACGCGCCCGGCGACGTGTACGTGCGCGACATCACGCCGGGCACCTGCTGCGTCGGGGTGTGGGGGCCGCGCGCCAGGGAGCTGGTGCAGCCGCTGACCGACATGGACCTGTCGAACGAGGGCTTCCGCTACTTCACCTGCCGGACGGGGCACGTGGGGATCGTGCCGGTGACCGCGATGCGCGTCTCGTACGTGGGGGAGCTGGGCTGGGAGCTCTACACCACCGCCGACCTGGGGCTCAAGCTGTGGGACACGCTCTGGGCCACCGGGCTGCCGGTCGCGGGCGGGCGGGCGGCGTTCAACAGCCTGCGGCTGGAGAAGGGCTACCGGCTCTGGGGGGTCGACATGACCACCGAGCACAGCCCGTACGAGGCCGGGCTGGGGTTCGCGGTCAAGGAGGGCAAGGACTTCGTCGGCAGGGACGCGCTCAGCCCCGACATCGGCCGCACCCTGGCGCCGCTGCTGACCGGCGAGGTGGTCATGGGCAAGGAGCCGGTCCGGCACGCGGGCCGCACGGTCGGGTACGTGACCAGCGCCGCCTACGGGCACACGATCGGGCGGCCGATCGCGTACGCGTGGCTGCCGGTCGAGCTGGCCACCCCCGGGACAGATGTGGAAATTTCCTACTTCGGGCGGCGGGTTGCCGCCGAGGTCGCCGCCGAACCGCTGTACGACCCGCGGATGGAGAAGATCCGACGTTGACCCACCCCGACTTCCTGTGGCGCGACCCCGACCCCCGGCCCGCCTACGACGTGGTGATCGTCGGCGGCGGCGGCCACGGCCTGGCCACCGCCTACTACCTGGCCCGCGACCACGGCATCACGAACGTGGCCGTGCTGGAGAAGGGCTGGCTGGCCGGCGGCAACATGGCGCGCAACACCACGATCATCCGCTCCAACTACCTGTGGGACGAGAGCGCCGCACTCTACGAGCACTCGCTCAGGCTGTGGGAGGGGCTGAGCGACGAGCTCGGCTACGACCTGCAGTTCAGCCAGCGCGGCGTGCTCAATCTCGCCCACAGCGTCGCCGACGTGCGTGAGGGCAGGCGGCGGGTCAACGCCAACCGGCTCAACGGCATCGACGCCGAATGGCTCGACGCCGCCGAGGTCAAGAAGTTCTGCCCGGTCCTCGACGTCTCCGGCAGCGCCCGCCACCCGGTGCTCGGCGCGACGTTGCAGCGCCGGGGCGGGATCGCCAAGCACGACCACGTCGCCTGGGCGCTGGCCCGCCGGGCCGACGCGTACGGGATCGACCTGATCCAGGACTGCGAGGTCACCGGGTTCGAGATCACCGGCGGCCGGGTCAGGGCCGTGCGGACCTCACGCGGCCGGATCGCGGCCGGCAAGGTCGCGCTCGCCGCCGCCGGGCACACCTCCGTGCTCGCCGGACACGCCGGCCTCCGGCTGCCACTCCAGTCCCACCCCCTCCAGGCGCTCGTGTCGGAGCTGCTCGAACCCGTGCTCGACTGCGTCGTCATGTCCAACGCCGTGCACGTGTACGTCAGCCAGGCGCACAAGGGTGAGCTCGTCATGGGGGCGGGCATCGACGCCTGCAACTCCTACGGGCAGCGCGGCGCCTTCCACGTCATCGAGGCACAGATGGCGGCGGCGCTGGAGCTGTTCCCGATCTTCAGCCGGGTGCGGGTGCTGCGCACCTGGGCAGGCGTCGTCGACGTGTCGCCCGACGCCTCGCCGATCATCGGCCCCACCCCGGTCGACGGCCTGTACGTGAACGCCGGCTGGGGCACCGGCGGCTTCAAGGCCACCCCCGGCGCCGGTTCCGTCTACGCCCACACGATCGCGCACGGCGTCCCGCACCCGCTCGCCGAGCCGTTCGCCCTGGAACGGTTCGCCACCGGGGCGCTCATCGACGAGCACGGCGCGGCGGCGGTGGCGCACTGATGATGCTCATCCCCTGCCCGCACTGCGGACCCCGCGACGAGAACGAGTTCCGCTACGGCGGTCAGGCCGGCGTCGCCTACCCCGGGACGCCCGCCGAGCTCACCGACGACGAGTGGGCCCGGTACGTGTTCCGGCGCGACAACCCCAAGGGCTGGTTCCACGAGCGGTGGTACCACGTGCACGGGTGCCGCGTCTGGTTCACCGTCGAGCGCCACACGGTCACCCACGAGATCCGGGATGCCCCCTCATGACCCGTCTGCCGTCCGGCGGTCTCATCGACCGATCCGTCACGCTTCCGTTCCGCTTCGACGACCGCCCGCTGCACGGGCATCCCGGCGACACGCTCGCCTCCGCGCTGCTGGCCGCCGGGGTGCGGGTGGTCGGGCGCAGCGTCGAGCTGGGCCGCCCGCGCGGCGTCTTCACCGCCGGGGCCGAGGAGCCGAACGCGCTCGTCCGCGTCGGGGACGACCCGATGCTGCCCGCCACCACCGTCGAGCTGCGCGCCGGACTTGAGGCGTGGAGCCTGCGCGGCAAAGGCCGCCTCGACCCTGCCCGCCTCGACCCTGCCCACTCCGACCCTGCCCGCCCCGCCGCCGGGGCCGTCCGCTGCGACAAGGCGTACCTGCACTGCGAGGTGCTGGTCGTCGGCGGCGGCCCCGCCGGGCTCGCCGCCGCCCTGGCCGCCGCCGGGACCGGCGTCCGGGTGATCCTCGCCGACGACCAGCCCCGCCTCGGCGGCGACCTGCTCAACGGCCGCGACCCGCTGGACCGGGCCGGCGGCGCCGCCCGCCGGCTGGCCGGGATGCCCGAGGTCCGCGTCCTCACCAGGACGTCCGTGATCGGCTACTACGACCACAACCACCTGGTCGCCGTCGAACGCCGCCACGACGGCGAACGCCTGTGGCACTTCCGGGCCGCGCAGGTCGTGCTGGCGACCGGCGCGCACGAGCGCTCGCTGCCCTTCCCGGGCAACGACCGGCCCGGCGTCATGCTCGCCTCCGCCGCCCGCGCCTACGTCAACCGGTACGGGGTCCGGCCCGGCCAGCGGGCGGTCGTGTACGCGTGCGCCGACTCCGGGTACGAGGCGGCCCGCGACCTGGAGGCGGCCGGGGTGGAGATCGCCGCCGTCGTCGACCCGCGCCCCGGCGGGGCGGGCCAGGTGATCACCGGGACCACCGCCGACGGCGACGGCCTGCTCACCGGCGTCCGCGTCGGCGGCCGGCACGTGGCCGCCGACCTGCTCGCCGTCGCGGGCGGCTGGAACCCGGCCGTGCACCTGTTCAGCCAGTCGCGGGGCACGATCGTGTTCGACGAGGCGCTCCGGGCGTTCGTGCCGGGCCGCTCCGCGCAGGCCGAGCGCTCCGCCGGGGCCTGCCGCGGCCTGTACGGCACGGACGAGGCGGTCGAGGACGGCCACGCCGCCGGGCTCGACGCCGCCCGCGCCGCCCAGGGGCGCCCCGCCCGCCACGCCGCCCGGCCCGTCCCAGCCGGTGACGCGCCCGCCGCGTACTGGGGGGAGCTCGCCCCCGACCCGACCGCGTTCGTCGACCTCCACCGCGACGTCACCGTGGCCGACCTCGCCCGGGCGACCGGCGCCGGGCTGCGCTCCGCCGAGCACGTCAAGCGCTACACCACCGCCGGCACCGGCGCCGACCAGGGCAAGACCTCCGGCGCGCTCGTCGCGGGCGTCCTGGCCGCGCTCCTCGGCGCCGCGCCCGGCCAGGTCGGCCCGACCACGTACCGCGCCCCGTACGTGCCGGTGGCCTTCGCCACGCTCGCCGGCCGCGCCCGGGGCGAGCTGTCGGACCCCGTCAGGACCACGGCCATGCATGACGCGCACGTCGCCCGCGGCGCCGTGTTCGAGGACGTCGGCCAGTGGAAGCGGCCCCGCTACTTCCCGATCGGCGGCGAGGGCATGCGCGAGGCCGTGCTGCGCGAGTGCCGCGCCGCCCGCACCTCCGTCGCCGCGATGGACGCCTCCACCCTCGGCAAGATCGACATCCGGGGCCGCGACGCCGCCGTCCTCCTCGACCGGATCTACACGAACCTGTACTCCACGCTTCCCGTCGGCGCCTGCCGCTACGGCCTCATGTGCACCGCCGACGGGATGGTCCTGGACGACGGCACCACCACCCGCCTCGCCGGCGACCACTACCTGATGACGACCACGACCGGCAACGCCGCCACCGTCCTCGACTGGCTGGACGAATGGCACCAGACCGAATGGCCGCACCTCGACGTCCGCCTCACCTCCGTCACCGACCACTGGGCCACCGTCGTCGTCGCCGGACCGCACGCCCGCCGTGTCCTGGCCGCCGTCGCCCCCGGCGCGGTGGACCTGCCCTTCATGCGGTACGCCGCCACGCCGGTGCTGGGCGTCGCCGGGCGCGTCTTCCGCATCAGCTTCTCCGGCGAGCTCGCCTACGAGGTCAACGTGCCCTGGGCCTACGGGCGGGCGCTCTGGGAGACGGTCCTGGACCTCGGCGCCGTGCCGTACGGGACCGAGACCATGCACGTGCTGCGCGCGGAGAAGGGCTTCCCCATCGTCGGCCAGGAGACCGACGGCACCGTCACGCCGCACGACCTCGGCATGTCGTGGATCGTCTCCCGGAGCAAGCCCGACTTCGTCGGCAAGCGCTCCCACAGCCGGCCCGACACCGCCAGGACCGACCGCAAGCGCCTCGTCGGCCTCCTGCCGGACGACCCGGCGACCCTCCTGGAGGAAGGCGCCCAGCTCGTCACCCCGAACGCGGCCCCGGTGCCGATGGCAGGGCATGTGACCAGCAGTTACGAGAGCGCCGTGCTGGGGCGGACGTTCGCGCTGGCTGTGGCGCGCGGGGTGGGCCCCGGGGATCGGCTGGTGGCCGTGGCGGGGGAGACGGCCGTCGGGGTGCGCGTGGTGGAGCCGGTCTTCTACGACCCGGAGAACGCCAGGCGGGAGGGCGACCCGGCGCCCGCGCGGCCGTGGGCGACGGCGGGGCCGGCGCGGGCGGAGAGCCCGGCGGCGGCGTTCGCGGAGCGGTTCGCGGCGGCGGGCGGCGAACGGGTGCGGCTGCGGGAGCTGCCGCCCGTCCCCAGGTGGGAGGTTCGCGGCGCCGACCCCGGGAGGGGGCTGCGGCTGGGCCCGGCGTGGTGGCTGGTCGAGGGGGAGGGCGAGGACGGCTGGGTGGACGTGTCGGGCCAGCGCACGGTGCTGGAGCTCGGCGGCCCCGGCGCGCTCGACGTGCTCATCACCGGATGCGCCCTCGACCTGCACCCGAGCGTGTTCACCGGCCCTGCCCAGACGCTGCTCGCCGGGGTGCCGGTGATCCTGGAAAAGGGGATGGACGCGTACAAGATCCACGTACGTTCCTCGTACACGCGATACCTCGCCGAATGGCTTCTTGACGCCATCAGGAGATAAGTGCGGCGTTACGGGTAATTGATATACCTAGGCTTTTACATCAGGAGTCTGGGGGCAAACGTGCGGGGACGAGCGAGAATGGCCGCGGCGGCGCTGGCTGTCGCGATGACGGTGACAGGCTGCGGGGAGCTGGAGGCGGGCCTCACCCCCGATTCCGGCAAGGCCGCCAAGGGGGACGCGGCCGACGCCGGCGAGGCGCGCAAGAAGCTGGACGACCTGGCGGTCAAGGGCCGGGCGCCGAAGACGGGGTTCGACCGTGACGAGTTCGGCCCGGCGTGGGCCGACGTCGACCACAACGGCTGCGACACGCGCAACGACATCCTCAAGCGCGATCTGCGCGAGGAGACGTTCAAGAAGGGCACCCACGACTGCGTCGTGCTCACGGGCATCCTCGACGATCCCTACAGCGGCAAGCGGATCGAGTTCAGGCGCGGCCAGGACACCAGCTCCGAGGTGCAGATCGACCACCTGATCCCGCTGTCGGACGCATGGCAGAAGGGCGCCCAGAAGTGGTCGGAGACCAAGCGCAAGGAGTTCGCCAACGACCCGCTGAACCTGCTCGCGGTCGACGGCCCGCTCAACGGACAGAAGAGCGACTCCGACGCGGCGACCTGGCTGCCGCCGCGCAAGTCGTACCGGTGCGCGTACATCGCCCGGCAGATCGAGGTGAAGGCCAAGTACGAGCTGTGGGTCACGGCGGCGGAGAAGGACGCGATGAAGGGCGTCCTGTCCTCCTGCTGACCCCGGGCCGGGAGGGGACCAATCGGGGCGGATTGGCTCTGGGGCCGGGCCGCCCGAGGGGTCACGATGGCCGGCATGGAGCTGATCGTGCACGACCCGGCCGAGGGCGTCTACGCCGCCACCGACGACTACGCGCACGCGATCGAGGTGCGTGATCCGTCCCGGTTCCTGTTCGTCGCGGGGACGATGGGCCTGGACCGCGACGGCGTCGCCGGGGCCACGCTCGACGAGCAGCTGGAGCTCGTCTGGGCGAATCTGCGGGCGATCCTCGCGGCGGCGGGGATGGGGGTGGACAACATCGTGCGGTTGACGAGCTACCTGCGTGACCCCGGCTACGCCGAGGCGAACGCCAGGGCCAGGACGGCCGCCCTGGGCGGACGCCGGGTGCCCACCACGGCGGTGGTGGCGCAGACGCTGGCCGGCGACTGGCTGGTGGAGATCGAGGTGGTGGCGGCGGGCTGAGCGCCGGAGGCTCAGTCGTCGTCCCGGTCGCCGTCGTCGTCGACAGGCTCGGTCTCCTCGTGGAGGAGCTTGCCGGTGGCCGCGTCGATGTCGAGCTCGTGCGCGACGTCGCCCTTGACGACCTTGACCTCCCACACGTCGGGGCGGGTGCCGCGCCGGTCGAAGTCGACCTCGCACACCCAGGAGCCGGGCACCTGCTTCTGGGCGAGCTGGATCGCCTGCTCGGCGCTCACCTTGGGGGCGGGCCGGTTGACGGCGGCGAAGGCGGCGGACCCGCCGGCGACGAGGGCCATGGTGACCCCGCTGGCAACGATGATCTTCTTGGTGATGTGCATACCCAAGACGAAACCGCGAACGACGGTAAACGCGCGCTAAGGACGAGTTAACACCATCTCCACGATGGCGCCGCCGTGGGAGGAGACGGTCAGGCGCCCGCCGCAGGACTCGGCGGTGCGGCGGGCGATGTCCAGGCCGAGCCCGGTCGAGCCGGCGCCGCTGGTGCCCCGCGCGAGCAGGGCGGGGTCGAAGCCGGGGCCGTCGTCGCTCACGGTCAGCACGGCCCCGGAGGGGTGGGGCGCGAGCCGTACGGTGAACGACACGCCCTCGGGGGTGTGCGCGAAGACGTTGCCGAGCAGGGCGTCCACGGCGGCGGCCAGGGCCTCGCCGCCGACGGCGACCGGCAGCTCGCCCTCGGGCAGCGCGACCGTGACCGCGCGGCCCTGGTCCTCGGCCAGCACGGACCAGAACCGCACCCGCTCGTCCACCACGGCGGTGGCGTCGCAGCTCTCGCGCCCGGCGGAGCGGCGGCGGGCGTCGGTGATGACGGCGCTGACGGCCCGCTCCAGCGCGTCGACGCGGGCGCCGATGCGGGCGGCCTCCTCCGGGTCGCGCAGCGACTCGGCGTCCAGCCGCAGCCCCGTCAGCGGCGTGCGCAGCCGGTGTGACAGGTCGGCGACCGACTCGCGTTCGGCGGCGAGCAGGTCGCCGATCCGCCCGGCCAGATGGTTGAGCGCGAGCGCGACCGAGCGCACCTCGGGCGGCCCGCCGGGCTCGGCCCGCGCCTCCAGGTCGCCGCCCGCGAGCCGGTGCGACACGCGCGCCAGCCCGTCGACCGGCCGGGTGACGGCCAGCGCCAGCCGGTCGGCCAGCGCGATGCCCAGCACGACCAGCGCGAGCCCGAGCCCGAGCAGCGCCAGCCACGCCTCGCGCACGCCGCGCCACAGCTCGTCCTCGCTCACGTAGACCCGGATCACCACCGTGCCGTCCGGTGACTGCACGGCGACCAGCACCTCCCGGCCGCCGTCGTCGCACTCGGCGGTGACACTGCGGCCCGTCGCCGCCAGCCGGACCGCGGCGGAGCGCTCGGCCTTCTCACCGAGCCGCCCGCCGTCCGGCAGGAACACCGTGACCGGCCGCGCCACCTGCTCCAGCGCCAGCGACAGCTCCGGCGTGCCGACCGCGACGGCGACCGACTCGGCGGCCGTGGTGGCGCGGCTCGTCGCGCCGTTCTCGGCGACGGCGCGGATCAGCAGCGCCATCGGCACCAGCAGCGCGACCAGCACCAGCGACGTGGTGGCCGCCACCAGCAGCGCCAGCCAGCGCCTCACGACGGGCCGACCAGCTTCACGCCGACGCCGCGCACCGTGTGCAGGTAGCGCGGCTCGGAGGCGGTCTCGCCGAGCTTCCTGCGCAGCCACGACAGGTGAACGTCCACGGTCTTGTCGGCGCCGCCGTACGGGAGCTGCCACACCTCGGTCAGCAGCTCACGCTTGGTGACCACCTCGCCGGCCCGCGCCGCCAGGTAGTGCAGCACGTCGAACTCGCGCGGCGTCAGGTCCAGCGTGGCCCCGTCGAGCCGGGCCTCCCGCGCCCGGGGGTCCACACGCAGCCCGCCCACCCGCAGCGGCTCCTCCGGCGTCGCGTCGGCGGCCCGCCGCAGCACGGCCCTGATCCGCGCGTCGAGCTGCGCGGCGCTGTACGGCTTGACCACGTAGTCGTCGGCGCCCGCGTCCAGCACCGGCACCATCTCGGCGTCGCCGTCGCGGGCGGTCGCCACGATCACCGGCACCCTGCTCACCGCGCGCAGCATGCGCAGCAGCTCGGCCCCGTCCAGGTCGGGCAGCCCCAGGTCGAGCACGATCAGGTCGGGGCGGTCCTGGACGGCCAGCCGCAGCCCGTCGAGCGCCGTGGGGGAGGAGGACACGGCGTGGCCGAGATCCCGCAGGCCCCGGCTCAGCGCGGTGCGGATCGTCACGTCGTCCTCGATGAGCAGGATGTCAGCCATATACGGAAACGGTAG
This sequence comes from Nonomuraea sp. NPDC023979, assembly GCF_040639085.1. NCBI lineage: Bacteria > Bacillati > Actinomycetota > Actinomycetes > Streptosporangiales > Streptosporangiaceae > Nonomuraea > Nonomuraea sp. NPDC023979. The sequence goes on along the minus strand of NZ_JBEZZG010000004.1, from coordinate 232,513 downwards.
ACGGTCGGCGGTGTTGTGACGTCGCCTGTTATCGCGGTCTTAACCTGGGCTTAGCCGTACAGGGGGGAAGGTGGCGGGGTGAAGAGACTCGTCCTGGCCTGGGCGGCCACCGCGGTGGCCGCGACGGGCGCGGCCGTGGCGGTGCTCGGCCTGGTCGGCGGCGCGCTGACGGGCTCGTCCGGCGAGGTCATGACGCAGGACGAGGCCCGCGCCGCGCTCGCCACCGCGTCGGCCCGGCAGCCGGCGCCCGCGACCACGACACCCGGCCCGTCCGCCCAGCCCACTTCGCAGGGCGGCGAGTTCGTCCGCAGCCCCGGCGGCACCGTGATCGCCTCGTGCGACGGCGACCGGGCGACCCTGCGGTCCTGGAGCCCGGCGCAGGGCTACTCGGTCGACGGCGTGGAGCCGGGCCCCGCCCTCGAGGTCCAGGTGGAGTTCGAGGCCGACGAGGGCGAGGACGTCGAGCTGACCATCGGCTGCCGCGGCGGCCGGCCGGTCACGCTGACCGGCTAGCTCTCACGCCTCGGCGCTGAGCGCCGACTTCGTCAGCTCCGCCTGCCGCCTGATCTGCCCCATGACGATGGGATTGAGACCCTTGGCGGCGAACGTCGCGACCATCGCGTCCATCACCGCGTGCGCCTTGCGCAGCTCGCCCTGCCGCGCCTCGGCCCGGGCCAGCCGCCGCATCACCAGGTTGAGCGTGATGTTGTCGATGCCGCCCATCCTGGCCACCTCGGCGAGCTGCTCGACGCCCTGCTTGGCGTCCGGCGGCCGCACCCGCAGCCGGTTGCCGGGCGTCAGCGCCTTGAAGCCGCGCTCGGCGTTCAGCCCCTTGACCAGCCGGGCGTACACCGACAGCGGATGCCCGCCGTAGCGGTCGATGACCTCCTCCAGCGCCAGGTTGCCGGAGCGCAGCGCCGGGGAGTCGGAGCCGAGCAGCGAGAACAGCTGGCCCTGCTCCTCGCCCAGCATCAGCTCGGCCACCCGGTGGTCGTCGTCGCCGACAGGCCGGCGCACCCGGACCAGGCACGGGGGCGAGACGACGCGGGAGCCGTCGGCGGCCACGTACTGGGCCCTGACGTGATACTCGCCGGGCTGCTGGAAGTAGTGCCCGTCGCGGCCGTGCCCGATGTACGCGCTGCGGTACATGGCCGGGTTGCCCGCGTCGAGCCGGATCCGCGGCGAGCTGTCGACGCAGTGGCGCATCATCGGCCGGTACAGCACGGTCCTGCCGCCCGGCTGGGTGATCGTCACCTGGGTGAACTCGGTGTCGGGATGCAGGTGGCCGTGCGTGGTGCGCGGCTCGCCGGTGCACGACAGCCGCAGCTCGACCACGACCGGCTCGCCGAACCCGAACGACTCCTTGGCCCGCAGCTCCAGCGCCAGCCCCGACAGGTCCTCGACCGGCTGCTCGAACGGAGCCGGCTCGGCCGCGCCGCTGCCGAACGCGCCGCCGCCCATGACCACGTCCCGGTAGAAGCCGTGGCGCAGGTGCACCAGCTCGGAGTCGGTGAACTGGAACGGGAACGCCGCCCAGTAACCGGCCTCGCCGCCCGGCTGGTAGTTCTGCACGTAGTTCATCCACGACAGGTCGCCGAAGCCGCCCGACGGGCCGAGCGGCTGGGGCGGCGTGGCCAGGTTCTTCTGCCAGGAGTGCAGCAGGTTGAAGGCGTGCCCGAGCTCGTGCACGTACGTCCTGAGCATGGCCCGCTGCGCCTGCGGCGAGTCGCCCTTGATCGCGTCGTGGAAGACGGCGGCGCCCTGCCGCTGGTGGGCGTCGCCGTAGTCGAACATGATGCCCCGGTAGCCGCCGACGTGCTTGCTGGCCACCAGCAGCCACACCCGCCAGGCGGCCGCGTCGCCGAACCTGCTGAACTGCTGCGTCATCGCGTGGTGCAGCTCGGCGTCGTCCCACGCCAGGTCGGCGCCCGCGCCGTCGACCGGGATGACGCCCGGCTCGGCCACGGTCAGCTCGATGCCCGCCTCCGCCCACGCGGCGGCGACGCTCAGCTCGCGCGCGGGCGACCCGGCGGGCCCCGGCAGCGAGCCGGTGTCGTAGCTGACGAACGGCACGGCCCCGGCGACGGAGTCCTGCTCCAGCAGGACCTTGCGGAAGTGGCGCGAGACGAACGTGATCGGGTAGGTGCGCCCCGCCACCCGCGCGGTGCCCGATTCGCCGGAGATCGTGACACGCACGTCCTGATCGCCGGTCTCGTACGTGAACGCCCCGCGCCCCTCGACGGCCCCCGCCGTCACGGCCGGCGCGTGCACCACGAACGAGCCCGTGTAGCCCGTCGTGGCGCCGGAGACGGTGAACAGGTCACCGCTGACGCGCCCGGTCGGCCTGCTCCCGTCGACGTCCACGCGCAGCTCCAGCCGCGAGTCGCCGTCCTGCCCCTGGTAAAGCCCGCTGATCATCGCGGCCCCCTGCAGTCGGTGTGGTTACACCGGGGACACTTCTCCGGCGGGCCGGGCCTGTCAACGGCTTCCGCGAACCTGCAATGCGGCCAGCAGCTCCTCCGAGGCGCGGGTGATCGTCTCGACGGCCCGGTCGAACGCCTCGGCGTTGTGGGCGGCGGGGGCGCGGAAGCCCGAGATCTTCCTGACGTACTGCAGCGCGGCGGCCCGCACGTCCTCCTCGGTCACGTCCTCGGTGTAGGGCGGGCGCAGGGTCTTGATGCTTCGGCACATGCTTTCAACGGTAATGGCCGATCCGCTGGCTTATCTCCCTCGCGCCGTCGGCCATGACCTCGCCCACTTCGGGCAGCCGCTGCGGCGTCAGCCGGTAGGAGGGCCCGGAGACGCTCACCGCCGCCACCACCGCGCCGTCGCCGCCCCGCACGGGCGCGGCCACCGCGTTCAGCCCCAGCTCCAGCTCCTCGACGGTGAAGGCCCAGCCGCGCCGCCTGATCTCGGCCAGCCCGAGCAGCCGCGCGTCGGTGATGGTCAGCGGCGTGAACCGGTCGAGCACCTCGGGCAGCGCGAGCGCGCCGAACGCCAGCAGTACCTTGCCGCTGGAGGTCGCGTGGGCGGGGGTGCGCTGGCCGACCCAGTTGTGCCCGCTGATCGCCGACGGCCCGCGCACCTGGCTGATGTTGACCGCGCACCCGTCACGCGGCACCGCGACGTTGACGGTCTCGCCGAGCTCCCCGGCCAGCCGCAGGCACACCTCGCGGCTCTCCTTGGCCAGGTCGAGCTGGGCGGTGGCGGCGCCGGCCAGCCGCACCACGCCGAACCCGAGCCGGTAGCGGCCCCGGTCGCCGCTCTGCTCGACGAGCCCGCCCTGCTCCAGGGCGGCCAGCAGCCGGAACGCGGTGGACTTGTGCACGTCGAGCTCGGCCGCCAGGTCGGTCACCCGGCTCGCGCCGTCGCGGGCCAGGATCTCCAGGATCGCGATGGCCCGATCGACCGACTGCACCGAGCCGTTGCTCATGGCGCAACACCTTACCCCGCCGGCTACCGGGCGGCCGGGCTCAGCTCCGCCGCGAAGTCACGGGCGATGCCGCGCATGCCCTCGGCCAGCTCGCCCCGGTCCAGCGCGCCGATCCGCTCGGCCGGGCCCGACACCGACATCGCGGCCACCACCCGGTCCCCGTCGAGCACCGGCACGGCCAGGCAGTGCACGCCCAGCTCCTCCTCGCCCAGGTCCATCGCGTAGCCCCGGGACCTGACCTGGCCCAGCTCGGCCAGCATCGACTGGATGTCGGTGATCGTGTTGGGGGTGCGCCTGGGCATGCCGGTCCGCTCGAACACGGTCACCGCGTCGCCGCCGGGCCGCCAGGCCAGCAGCACCTTGCCCACGGCCGTGCTGTGCGGCAGCACCCGCCTGCCGACCTCGGCGAACATCCGCAGCCTGCGCGGCGAGGGCACCTGCGCCACGTAGACGATGAAGTCGCCCTCCAGCACCGCCAGGTTCGCCGTCTCGCCCGACAGCTCGACCAGCCGCGCCAGGTAGGGCTGCGCCCACACCGCCACCATGCTCTCGGCCACGCCGCCGAGCCGCACCAGCCCCCCGCCGAGCGCGTAGCGCCGGTCGGACTCCTGACGCACGTAGCCGCGCGCCAGCAGCGTCTGCAGCAGCCGGTGGATCGTTCCGTAGGGCAGCCCGGTCCTGGCCGCGATCTCCGACAGCCCGGCCTCGCCGCCGTGCTCGGCCAGCGCCTCCAGCACGTCGAGCGCCCGCTCGACCGACTGCACGCTCACAGGCCCACCCCGCGCAGCGACGCGTCGAGCACCTCGGCGGTGTGCGCCACCCTGATCGCGGCGCCTTCGCGCCGCATCGCCGCCGCGATCTGCATCGTGCACCCCGGGTTCGCCGACACCAGCAGCTCCGCGCCCGTCGACCCGACCGCCTTGGCCTTGCGGTCGCCGAGGTCGCGCGCCGCCTCCGGCTCGAAGATGTTGTACGTGCCCGCCGACCCGCAGCAGACGGCCGAGTCGGGCACCTCGCGCAGTTCCAGCCCCGGGATGCCGCGCAGCAGCTCGCGCGGCTGCGCCCGCACGCCCTGGGCGTGGGCCAGATGGCAGGCGTCGTGGTAGGCCACGGTGACCGGCAGCGGATGGCGCTCGGCCGCAGGCCCCAGTTCGGCCAGCCACTCCGACAGGTCCACGACCCGGAAGCCCGGCTCCTCGCCGAGCAGGTCGCCGTACTCCTTCATCGTCGACCCGCACCCGGCGGCGTTGACCACGACCGTCTCGACCCCCGCCTTACGGAACGCGCGGACGGTCCGGCGGGCCAGCCGCCTGGCCTGGTCGCGCCGCCCGGAGTGCACGCTGAGCGCCCCGCAGCAGCCCTGCCCGGCCGGGACGATCACGTCGCAGCCCTCCAGCGCCAGCACCCGCGCCGTGGCGGCGTTCACCTGCGGGAAGAACTCGCCCTGCACGCACCCGGTGAGCATGCCGACCACCGCCCGGCGCGGACCCCGGGCGCGCACCAGCCGGGGCAGCCGCTGCCGCCGCGCCACCTCGGGCGCGAGCCCGGCCATCGCCCCCAGGCCCGGGTGCGCCCGCGCCAGGAACGGTGCCAGCCGCCGCGCGATCCCCAGCCCCGGGCGCAGCAGCCGCAGCCTGCGCGGGTAGGGGAACAGCCCGAACACCAGCCCGCGCACCGCCCGGTCGCGCGGGTCGCGCACGTGCGTGCGCTCCACCTCGGCCCTGGTCTGCTCGATCAGCCGGTCGTAGCGCACCCCCGACGGGCACGCGGTCACGCACGCCATGCAGCCCAGGCAGGCGTCGAAGTGCCCGGCCATCTCCGGCGTGACCGGAGTCCCCTCGACGTGCTGCTTCATCAGGTGGATGCGGCCGCGCGGCGAGTCCATCTCCTCGCCCCACAGCACGTACGTCGGGCAGGTCGGCAGGCAGAACCCGCAGTGCACACAGTCGTTGATCAGCTTCGGGTCCACGTCAGAGCCCTCCTGCGAACCGCCCGGGAGACATCCTGCGCCCCGGGTCGAACCGTTCCTTCACCCGCCGCATCAGCGGCAGCGAGCTCACCTCGCCCCACCGGTCCACGCCCTCGTACGGCGTCGCCAGCACGGTCATCCGCGCGCCCAGCGCCGTCAGCCGCTCGCGCAGCCCGCGCAGCGCGGTGACCGTCTTGTCCTCGCCGGGGTCGTCCCACAGCTCCAGCCACATCCGGCCCGACACCGCCGACCCGCGCAGCGAGAACCCGCTGTAGTGCACCGCGTCCAGCACGCCGGTCAGCCTGGACGGCCGGAAACGCACCTCGGCCAGCACCTCGTCACGCACGATCGCGCCCCACTGCGGCGGCGGCTCCGCGCGCACCGAGCGCAGCGCGTCGCCCATGAGCGCGGCCAGCGCCTCGGCCCGCTGTGCCGCGGCGGCCCCCTCGACCAGCACGCTCATCCAGATCGGCCCCTGCCCGTGCGGCCAGTCGAGCTCGACCGCGCTCGGCTCGGCCTGCGAGGCCGCCAGCGTCGCGGCCAGCTCCCGGACCCGGCACGGCCCGCGCTCGGCCATGCCGGGCGGGTCGGCGACGGCCACGATCCAGCGCCGGTCGGCGGGCAGCGGATGCAGCCGGAACGCCGCCTCCGCGATCACGCCGAGCGTGCCGTGCGAGCCGGTGAACAGCTTGCCCAGGTCGTAGCCGGCGACGTTCTTGACGACCTTGCCGCCGGACCTCGCCACCGTGCCGTCGGCCAGCACGACCGTGACGCCGATGAGCAGGTCGCGGGCCGTGCCGTAGCGGAACGCGCGCGGCCCGGCCACGGCCGTGGCCAGCGTGCCGCCCACGGTGGCGTCGGGGAACGGCGCGTCCAGGGCCAGCTCCTGCCCCTCGGCGGCGAGCGCCCCGGCCAGCGCCCCCATCGTCACCCCGGCCTGGGCGCGCACCACCAGGTCGCCGGCCGCGTGCTCGACCACCCGGTTCAGGCAGCACAGGTCGAGCAGCACGTCGAAGCGCTCAGGCGGCGGGCCCCAGTGCAGCTTGGTGCCGCCGCCCACGGGCACCACCGCCAGGTCGTCGCGGGCGCACGCGCGCAGCACCTCCGCCACCTCCTCGACGCTCTCCGGCAGCGCCACGCGGCGCGGCAGCATCCCCAGGACCGCGTCGTCCGGCCCGGGGTCCCTGACCGTCACGCCCGTCTCCAGCATCAGAACTGCTCCGCCTTCCCGGACTCCACCAGCGGATGCGCGCCCTTGCGCACGCCGGGCACCTCGCCGCAGAGCCGCGGCGTGGGGAACACCTTGCCCGGGTTGGACAGCCCGGCCGGGTCGAACGCGCAGCGGACGAGCTGCATCGTGTCGAGGTCGTCGGGCGAGAACATCCGCGGCATGTGCTTGGCCTTGTCGACGCCCACGCCGTGCTCGCCGGTGATCGAGCCGCCGTGCGCGATGCACAGGTCGAGGATCGCGCCCGACACCGTCTCGGCCCGCTCGCCCGCCCCCGGCTCGGCGTCGTCGAACAGCACCAGCGGGTGCAGGTTGCCGTCGCCCGCGTGGAAGACGTTGGCCACCCTGATCCCGTGCTCGGCCGACAGCCTGTCGATCTCCGCCAGCACCCGGGGGAGCGCGGTGCGCGGCACCACGCCGTCCTGCACGATGTAGGCGGGGCTGATCCGGCCGACGGCCGCGAACGCCGACTTGCGGCCCTTCCAGATCGCCGCCCGCTCCTCTGCCCCGGCCGCCACCCGCAGCTCGAACGCGCCCGAGCAGATCTCCCGGAGCTGCGCGAACTGCCGCTCGACCTCCTGCGCGGGCCCGTCCAGCTCCACGATCAGCACCGCGCCGGCGCCGCGCGGGTAGTCGCAGGCCACCGCCGCCTCGGCCGCCTCGATGGCCAGCGCGTCCATCATCTCGATCGCCGCGGGCACGATCCCGGCGCCGATGATGGCCGACACGGCCTCGCCGCCCCGCTCGATGCTCTCGAACGCCGCCAGCACCGTGGTGACCGCCTCGGGGGCGCGGCTCAGCCGTACCGTGATCTTGGTGGCGATGCCGAGCGTGCCCTCCGATCCGACGAACGCGCCCAGCAGGTCATAGCCCGGGTCCATCCGGTCCAGCGTCACCAGGTCGCCGTCCGGGGTGACGATCTCGCACGCCTCCACGTGGTTGACGGTGAAGCCGTACTTCAGGCAGTGGGCGCCGCCCGAGTTCTCCGCCACGTTGCCGCCGATCGAGCAGATCTGCTGGCTGGACGGGTCGGGCGCGTAGTAGTAGCCCTGGTCGCGCACCGCCTCGGTGATCGCCAGGTTGGTCACCCCCGGCTCGACCACGGCCCGGCGGTCGGGCAGGTCGATCTCCAGGATGCGCCGCATCTTCGAGGTCACGATGAGCACCCCGTCCTCGCGGGGCAGCGCGCCGCCGGACAGGCCGGTGCCGGAGCCGCGCGCCACGAACGGCACGCCGGCCTCCCGGCACAGCCTGACCACCGCCGCCACCTGCTCGGCGGTCTCGGGCAGCACGACCACGCCGGGGGTCGCACGATGGTGGGTGAGGCCGTCACATTCGTAGGTACGCAGCCGGACCGGGTCGGTTATCACCGAATCGGCGGGCAATATGCCGGCCAGCGCCGCCGTCAGCTCATCCAGCATGGCCTCACCTGCTCTCTATATCAGGATATTTACGGCATGCGGGCGTATGCCGGAAGCGTCAGGAACTCGGCGAAGTCGTCGTCCAGCGCCACCTCCTTGAACAACGCCGTCGCCTGGCCGAACAGCTCCTCGTCGTAACCGGGCTCGGCGGCGGCCTTCGCCAGCTCCTCGCCGATGATGCGCTCCACCAGCTCCTTCGTCACGGTCTCGCCCGTGTCGGCCAGCGTGATGCCGTTGTGGATCCACTGCCAGATCTGCGAACGGGAGATCTCCGCCGTGGCCGCGTCCTCCATCAGGTTGTGGATCGCCACCGCGCCCAGCCCGCCCATCCACGCGGCCAGGTAGCGCAGCGCCACGTCCACGTTGTTGCGCAGCCCCGCCTCGGTGATGTCGCCCGGCGTCTCGGAGACCGCCAGCAGGTCGGCCGCCGACACCGACACGTCCTCGCGCACCCGGTCGATCTGGTTGGGCCGCGAGCCCAGCACGCCGTCGAACACCTCACGGCAGATCGGCACCAGGTCCGGGTGGGCCACCCACGAGCCGTCGAACCCGTCGCCCGACTCCCGCGTCTTGTCCGCGCGCACCTTCTCCAGCGCCGTCGCGTTGACCTCCGGGTCACGCCGCGACGGGATGAACGCCGCCATCCCCCCGATCGCGTGCGCGCCGCGCTTGTGGCAGGTGCGCACCAGCAGCTCGGTGTAGGCGCGCATGAACGGCGCCGTCATCGTCACCGCGTTGCGCTCGGGCAGCAGGAACTCCCGGCCCCGGGTGCGGAACTTCTTGATCACGCTGAACAGGTAGTCCCAGCGTCCCGCGTTGAGCCCGGCCGAGTGGTCGCGGAGCTCGTACAGGATCTCCTCCATCTCGAACGCGGCGGGGTACGTCTCGATGAGCACCGTGGCCCGGATCGTGCCCTGCGGGATGCCGAGCAGCTCCTGGGCGCGGACGAACACCTCGTTCCACAGCCGCGCCTCCAGGTGCGACTCCAGCTTGGCCAGGTAGAAGTACGGGCCGCGGCCCTTGTCGAGCTGCCGCTGGGCGCAGTGGAAGAAGTAGAGGCCGAAGTCGAACAGCGAGGCCGCCACCGGCCGCCCGTCGACCAGCGCGTGCTTCTCGTCCAGGTGCCAGCCGCGCGGCCGCACCACGACGGTGGCCAGCTCCTCGTCGGGTCTGAGCGCGTACGTCTTGCCGCCGGTCTCGAAGTCGATCGTGCGGTCGAGCGCGTCGCGCAGGTTGAGGTGGCCGCTGACGCAGTTGTCCCACAGGGGGGAGTTGGCGTCCTCGAAGTCGGCCAGCCACACCTTGGCGCCGGAGTTGAGCGCGTTGATGGTCATCTTGCGGTCGACCGGCCCGGTGATCTCGACCCGCCGGTCCTCCAGGCCGGGCGCCGGCGGCGCGACCCGCCACTCCGACTCCCTGACCTCCTTGGTCTCCGGGAGGAAGTCGAGGGTGCCGCCCGCCGACAGCTCCTCCTGCCTGGCCTGGCGCGCCGCGAGCAGCTCCAGGCGCCGGGGGCCGAACTCCCGCTGGAGCGCCGTCACGAAGCCGAGCGCCTCCGGCGTGAGGATCTGGTCGAACCGGTCGTGCATCGGGCCGGTGATCTCCATGGCTCCTCTTTTCCGTATGATGGAAACCAAGTTCTGGATGATGAAAGTGACGCTAGAGCATGAGGGTTCGGCAGGTCAAAGGCAGGGGTCGTCCCGGGGGGAACCCCGATGCCCGCGCCGCCCGTCCGCGACATGATCGGAGGCATGAAGACGATCGCGATCGCGGGCGGCGTGCTGGCCTCCGCGCTGCTGTTGACGGGATGCGGCCTCGGCGGGCTCGGCGGCCCCACCCACCAGGACACCGTGTCCTACGAGGTGACCGACAAGGTGGCCAAGCTGTACGTCAAGAGCGAGTCCGGCGACACGGTCATCACCGAGACCGGGGGCAGCGCCATCCGGGTCGTCGAGACGCTGCGCTGGCGCGACAACAAGCCGCAGGCCGAGCACGCCGTCGAGGGCGACACTTTGCGCGTGAGCTTCGACTGCAAGCCGAGCTGGGGGAGCTGCGGCGTCGACTACCGCATCGAGGTCCCCAAGGGGCTCAAGGTCGAGGCGGAGTCGGGCTCGGGCGACATCACGCTGCGCTCGCTGAGCGGCCCGCTCGTCCTTACCGCCGGCTCCGGCGACATCGACGCCTCCGGCCTGACCGGCAAGACCGTCACCGGCGAGGCCGGCTCGGGCGCGATCGAGCTCAAGTACGCCAGCGCCCCCGACAGCGCCGACCTGGAGTCCGGCTCCGGCAACGTGACCCTGCGGGTGCCCGCCGGCGCCTACGACGTGACCGCCGACGTGGGCTCCGGCGAGGCCACCGTCTCCGTCGACGACGACGACGCCTCCCCCCGCAAGCTCAACCTCACCTCCGGGTCCGGCGACGTGAGCGTGCTGCCGGGATAACCAGGTGATGACTTGAGTGAGGTCGTGTCACCATCGGGGAAGACACCGAGGTGCCCAGACGTTCCCTAATAGAGATGACACGAATGCACGATTACTCCGAGCTCGACGACTTCGCGACCGGCGACATGGACCTCGAGGAGCGGCAGGCCCTGCGCCGCGTGGCGGGCCTCTCCACCGAGCTCCAGGACGTCTCCGAAGTCGAATACCGCCAGCTGCGGCTCGAGCGGGTCGTCCTCGTCGGCGTCTGGACCTCCGGCACCGCCGCCGACGCCGAGAACTCACTCCAGGAGCTCAAGCTCCTGGCCGAGACCGCCGGTTCCCAGGTCCTCGAAGGCCTCATCCAGCGGCGCAAGTTCCCCGACCCCGCGACCTACATCGGCTCCGGCAAGGCGCTGGAGCTGCGCGACGTGGTCGAGTCGACCGGCGCCGACACCGTGATCTGCGACGGCGAGCTGAGCCCCGGCCAGCTCCGCCAGCTCGAGGAGACGGTCAAGGTGAAGGTCATCGACCGCACCGCGCTGATCCTCGACATCTTCGCCCAGCACGCCAGCAGCCGTGAGGGCAAGGCTCAGGTCGAGCTTGCCCAGTTGCAGTACTTGCTGCCGCGCCTGCGCGGCTGGGGCGGCAACCTGTCCCGGCAGGTCGGCGGCCGTGCCGCGGGCGGCGTCGGCATCGGCGGCCGCGGCCCCGGTGAGACGAAGATCGAGCTGGACCGCCGCCGCATCCGCGAGCGGATGGCCAAGCTGCGCCGGCAGATCAAGGGCATGTCGACCGCCCGCGACACCATGCGCCAGCACCGCCAGAGCCGCGAGGTGCCCGCCGTGGCCATCGCCGGCTACACCAACGCGGGCAAGTCCTCGCTGCTCAACCGGGTCACCGGGGCGGGCGTGCTGGTGGAGGACGCGCTGTTCGCCACCCTCGACCCGACCGTGCGCCGCTCGCGCACGCCCGAGGGCCGGGTGTTCACGATCGCCGACACCGTCGGGTTCGTGCGCCACCTGCCGACGCAGCTCGTCGAGGCGTTCCGGTCCACGCTGGAGGAGGTCGCCGACGCCGACCTGATCCTGCACGTGGTCGACGGTTCGCACCCCGACCCCGAGGGCCAGCTCGCCGCCGTGCGCGAGGTCTTCGCCACCATCGAGGGCGCGAGCGACGTGCCCGAGATCGTGGTGATCAACAAGGCCGACGCCGCCGACCAGGAGGTGCTCGACCGCATCAGCAGGCGCGAACGCGACAGCATCGTGGTCTCCGCCCGCACGGGCGCCGGCATCCCGGAGCTGATGAGCCTCATCGAGCGCCGGCTGCCGCACCTGGACCACGAGGTCACGCTGCTGATCCCGTACGAGCGCGGCGACCTGATCTCGCGCGTCCACAAGGAGGGCGAGGTGCTGTCGCTCGACCACGTCGAGGACGGCTCGATCCTGCACGCCCGCGTGCTGCCCAGCCTCTTCCAGGAGCTGGAGCGGGTCGGCAAGCCGGTCGAACGTGTCGCATAAAGGCACGGCAGGGCAGCTCTCGCTTTAAAAGGCGCAGAGCTGCCCAAAAGCGGCAGTGGTCCCGGGCGGCTGGTGTTGCTACGATGAGCCAAGCCTTACGAAATTGAGACAGAGCACGGGTTTCGACGATGGCTGCTGTGGTTCTGGACACGCGCGGGGGCCTGTGTGTGAGATCGGGGCTGAGTGGCGGCTGGGATGAGTGGGCTTTCTTCCGAATAACCCTGTACAGCGAGCCCACCTGTGAAATAACGTAACTGAACTGAAATCGCCGGATCATGCGTCCGGCGATACGGTCACCGCACAGCATTTGCGGATGAGAGCAGGAGACCCCCCATGTCGTCCGGACCCGGAGCGGACTCAGTGGGCGCGACACAGGCCGTGCGCTGCGTGCTGCTCATGCACGGGGCGGTGATGCGGTGACCGTTCGCCTTCTGACCAACATCGGCCGCCTCTGGACCGGCAACGAGGTCCTCAGCAACGCGGCCATCCTCGTGCACAACGACCGCATCGCGTGGGTCGGGCGGGCGCCCGACCTGCCGCAGAGCGTGCCCGGAGTCGTCGACGACATCGTCGACGTCGACCACGTCGAGAACCTGGGCGGCGCCCTCGTCACGCCCGGCCTCATCGACGCCCACACGCACCCCGTCTACGCCGGCAACCGCTACGCCGAGCTGGCCATCCGCACCGGCGGCTCCAGCGCGGCCTCCATCACCGCGGCGGGCGGCGGCGTCGGCTCCACGGTCACCGTGACCCGCGGCACCGACCCGTGGACCCTGTGCAACGGCGTCCGCGAGCGGCTGCGCGGCTGGCTCCTCAACGGCACCACGACCGTCGAGGCCAAGACCGGCTACCATCTCACCCGCGACGGCGAGCTCGCCGACGTGCGGCTCCTGCGCGAGCTGGAGAAGGAGCCGATGATGCCGCGGGTGCACGTCACCTTCCTCGCGGCCCACGTCGTGCCCCCCGAATACTTCGGCCGCCAGCGCGAATACGTCGAGGCCGTGGGCGCCTGGTGCGCCGACGCGGCGGCGGCCGGAGCCGACAGCGTCGACGTCTACTGCGACGAGGGCCACTTCACCACCGAGGAGTCCCGCTGGGTGCTCGCCTCGGGGCGCAACGTCGGCCTGCTGCCGCGCATCCACGCCGGGCTGTTCAGCCGCCGCGGCGCCGTCCAGCTCGCCGCCGAGCTCGGCTGCGCCTCCGCCGACGGCCTGCACCACATGTCCGACGAGGACATCGCCATCATGTCGCGCTACGGCGTGCCCGCCGTCGTCTGCCCGGCCACCGCGCTCCAGCGCGGCAACCTGCCGCCGGTCCGTCAGATGATCAAGCACGGCGTGCAGATCGCGCTCGGCAGCGACCACAACCCCGGCCACTGCGGCATCACCTCGATGTCGCTGGTCATCGCGATGGCCGTGTCGGCGTTCGGGATGAGCGTCAACGACGCGCTGCGCGCCGCCACGCTCGGCGGCGCCACCGTGCTCGGCGCGCCCGACCGCGGCGTGCTGGCGCCCGGGCGGCTGGCCGACATCGTCCAGTGGGACGCCGACCATGAGGGCGCCTTCGCCTGGTCCTTCGGGCTCAAGCCGCGCCGGGTGTGGCGGGGTGGCACGCCGGTTCAGTAGTTACTCTCGGGCTATGCCGTCTGAAGTCGCCGTGGTGACCGATTCCACCGCATACCTGCCCGAGGTGCCCGGCGTCACGGTGGTTCCCGTACAGGTGGTCTTGGGGGAGATGGCCTGCGACGAGGGCGATTTTTCGGGAAATATCGCCACAGCAACCACTTCGCGGCCTGCACCGTCCCGCTTCGCCGCCTGCTACGAGGCGCTCGCCGCAGGCGGCGCCTCCGCCGTCGTCTCGATCCACCTGTCGGCGGCCCTCTCCGGTACGGCCGAGTCCGCCCGCACGGCGGCCCGCGACGCCCCCGTCCCGGTCGAGGTCGTCGACAGCCGCTCTATCGGCATGGGCCTCGGCTACCCCGTCCTGGCGGCGGCCCGAGCGGCCGCCGCGGGCGGCGACGCGGAAGCGGTCGCCACGGCCGCCCGCGACTGCGCCGTGCGCACCCGCACGTTCTTCTACGTCGACAGCCTCGACCACATCCGCCGAGGCGGCCGCATCGGCGCCGCTGCGTCCCTGCTGGGCTCGGCCCTCCTGATCAAACCGCTGCTGCACCTGGTCGACGGCCGCATCTCCCTCCTGGAGAAGGTCCGCACCCCTTCCCGCGCCCTGGGCCGCCTGGAAGACATCGCCGTCCACGCGGCCCAGGCAATGGGAGCCGCCGAGAGCGCCGGCGCCCCCGGAGCCTTTGACCCTCCCGGCACGGGCAGCATTTCCGGCACCGGCACCCCCGGCACCTCCAGCTCCGGCACCTCGGGGCCCGACCCCTCCCGCACATGCGGCACCTTCGGCACTCCGGGCATCTACGGGACTTCGGGGCCCAGCACCTCCGGCACTTCCGCCATCCCCGGAACCCCCAGCACCTCCAGCACCTCCGGGGGTGCCGGAGTGCTTGGGGCGGCGGCCGGGGGTGAACTGGTCGAGATCGCCGTCCAGCACCTCGCGGCCCCTGACCGCGCCGAGGCCCTGGCCGACCGCCTCGCCAAACGGCTCCCCGGGCTGCCGCGCCCCCGCGTCGTGGAAGTGGGTGCCGTCATTGGCGTCCATGTGGGCCCAGGCACGCTGGGCGTCACCATCACCCCCGCCCACTGAACCCCGGGTTATCCACAGAACTCCATTCGGCCCCACCGCCCCACCCACCGCGTCCGTACATTCTCGCCGTGCGCACCCACGACCTCGCCGCCGAGCGGGCCATCGCGGAGACCCGGCTCCGGTCCATCACCACCCCGGCCCGGGCCCCACTGCTCACCGGCATCCCCACCTCCTTCCAAGCCTTCCGCGCCTCCACCCGCCCCGGCACCGCCCCTACTCCCCACACCCCGCCAGCCCCGCCCACACATTCCGACCCGTCCCCTCTGTCCGGCCCCTGCGCTCTGTCTGACGTGGGCCCCGTCGCTGGCGGGGCCTACATGTCTGGCGCGGCCCCCATCTCCGGCCCGTCCCCCGTGTCCGGCCTGACCGCCGCTTCCGGGGAGTCCCTGCTGTCCAAGCTGGCCACCGCTTCCGGCATGCCCCGCCCCTCCCTGGACCCGGGCCGCCCAGGAGTACGCGCCCTCCTCGCCCTGGCCGCCGTGGCCGTACTGGTCGCAGGCTTCTTCCTCTGGCGCTCCCGCCCCGCCCCGGAGCCCCTGCCCGCCCCCGCCCCGATCGCCTCCCCACTGGCGACCACCACCCCCACCACCGGCAAGGTCACTGTCCACGTCGCCGGCAAGGTTCGCGACCCCGGCGTCTACACCCTGCCCATCGGAGCCCGGGTGACCGACGCCATCACAGCCGCCGGGGGAGTCCGCCGTGGAGCCCCGCTGGGCCCGGTCAACCTCGCCAGACGCCTCCTGGACGGCGAACAGATCATGGTCGGCGCCCCCACCGCAGCCAGCGCTGCTGCGCCCGCCCCTGAAGCCTCCGTCCTGGACCTCAACTCCGCCACCCAGGACCAACTGGAGCAACTCCCAGGCGTAGGCGAGGTCCTCGCCGCCCGCATAGCCGAATACCGCACCGCCCACGGCGGCTTCACCAGCATCGACCAACTCCGCAACGTGACCGGCATAGGCCCTCGAACGTTCGAGGAAATCAAGCCCAAGGTCCGCGTCTGACATGCCCCACCGCAGCCCCCAACCCGCCGACCGCCCCCAGCCTGGGCACAACCCCCAGCCGCAGCGCCCTCCTCAGCCCAAGCCCGAGCCCCAGCCCGTGGCTCACCCCCACGCTCCAAGCCAGCCCCAACCCGGGACCCCGTCCCCGTCCCAGCCTGATCCCGACTTCGAAGGCGTCGTCCAGCGCGCCTGGCCACTCCTCCTCCCCGCTCTGGCCTCCTGGGCGACCGCCCTGACCCTCCTGACCACCTCGACTCCCGCCGCCACAGCCACCGCCGCCCTCGCAACGGCGTCGGCCCTAGCGGCATGCGCCCTCATCCCCACCTCCGCGCGCCGCAACGTGGTGATCGCCATCCTCGTCTGCGTCGCCGCCACCGCCGCCTCGATCGCCCTGCGCCTCCACGCCGTCACCACAGGCCCTGTGGCAGCCCTTGCCGGCCAGGACACCAAGGTGACCGCCGAGATCACCCTCACGAACGACCCCAAGATCAGACGCCCCAAGCCTGGCCACTTCGGCCGCGACAGCGTGGTAGCCGAAGCCACCCTCGATTCCGTCCGCACCCCACGCCACCACCTCACCGTCCACACCCCCATCACGGTCTTCGCCGACGGCCCTCAATGGCGCCACCTGCTCCCCAGCCAGCGCGTCGAGGTCACCGGCCGCCTCGTCAAGCCCACCTCCGCGCCCCTGACCGCCGCGACTCTCCTGGTCCGCACCCCGCCCCGCATCCTCACGTCCCCGTCCAACCTCCAGTCGGCAGCGGGAATCTTCCGCAAGGGCCTCCGCGATGCCGCCGACGTCCTCCCGCCGGACCAGCGCGGCCTCCTCCCGGCCCTGGTCGTGGGCGACGTCTCCCGCATCGATCCCCAACTCAACTCCGACCTCCAGGAAGCCGGCCTCAGCCACCTCAACGCTGTCAGCGGAGCAAACCTGGCCATAGTCGCAGGCGCCGCACTGGCCCTCTCCCGCCTCGTCGGCCTCCCATTGGCCCCCAGAGCCGCCTTCGCCGCACTGGCCATGCTCGCCTTCGCCGTGGTGGCCAGACCGTCCCCGAGCGTCCTGAGGGCCCTCCTGATGGGCCTCGTCGCAGTCCTCGCCCTGGGCACCGGCCGCGCCAAGGACGGCCTGGCGGCGCTATCGGTGACGGTCCTCCTGTTGATCCTCTTCGCTCCCGACCTGGCCCACTCCTACGGCTTCGCCCTGTCGGTAACGGCAACGGCCGGCATCCTGCTCCTGGCCCCCCGCTGGCGCGCCCACCTCACCAACACCCCCACAACAGCCCAGAGCCCAACGTCGCCAGGCTCGACGCCCGAGGGTCCGACATCCACGAGCCTGACGTTCCTGGACCCAACGCCCTCGCGCCCGCCGCACCCGAGTCCGACCCCCCAGGGTCCGAGCTTCCCGTGCCCAACGCCCTCGGACCCGCCACCCCTGCCTCCCACCTGGGAACCGGCATCACCCCTCGCCCCGTACCGATCGGACGAGCACCCCGGAGCCGGTGCGACGAAGGGGCGGCGGTGGCGGATGCCTCGGTGGGTGGCGGAGGCGATCGCCGTGCCGGCCGCAGCTCAGGCTGCCGTGACCCCGGTGCTGGTGCTCATGTCCGGCCAGATCAGCCTCATCGCGGTCCCCGCCAACCTGCTGGCCGGTCCGGCTGTCGCGCCCGCGACCCTGTTGGGGTTCGCCGCCGCGCTGATCGCCCCGGTGTGGCCCGAGGCCGCGCAGTGGCTCGTGGTCCCGGCGGGCTACACCGTCGGCTGGATCATCCTGGTCTCCCAATGGGCCGTGAACGTCCCGATGGCCAACATCTCCTGGCCGGGAGGCGCGGCAGGACTGGCCCTGCTGGCCCTGGTGGCAGCCGTGGCGGTGCTGCTGCTGAGACGCCGCGCCTGGCGGACGATCACGCTGGCCGTCGTAGCGGGCACCCTGTTCACGATGATCGCGCTACGGCCCATCATCGCCCCCTGGCCGCCCAGGGGCTGGCTCATGGTGATGTGCGACGTGGGCCAGGGCGACGGTCTGGTGCTGGCGGCCGGTCCGGGCCGTGCGGTGGTCGTCGACACCGGCCCCGACCCCTCCGTGATGGACGCGTGCCTGCGCCGCCTGTCCGTCCGCGACGTCCCGCTCGTGATCCTCACCCACCCGCACGCCGACCACGTGAACGGCCTCCCCGGCGTCTACCGCAACCGTCGCGTCGGCGCCGTCGTCACCACCCCGCATCGCCACCCGACGCCCCAGACCGCCCGCCTCACCGAGGAGCTCGCCCATCACCGCACACCCGAATGGACCCCGCCCCCAGGCACCCGCTGGGACCTGGGCCCGGCCTCCCTGACCGTCCTGGCACCCAGCGCGGACGAAGCCACGGCGGAAGGCCCCGGCGAAGGCAGCGTCCTCAACAACGCCAGCATCGTGATCCACGTACGCTGGCGCTCCGGCACGGCACTCCTCAGCGGCGACATCGAGTCCGAAGCCCAGGAGAGCCTGCTGCGCGCCGCCGTCCCGCAGGCGGACATCCTCAAGGTTCCCCACCACGGCTCGCCCCGGCAGGTCCCCGCGTTCTTCGCCGCCGTACGCCCGCGCGCCGCCCTGGTCAGCGTCGGCGAGGACAACACGTACGGGCATCCGGCCCCGCCGACCCTCGCCCACCTACGCCACCTCGGCGCCCGCATCTACCGCACGGACAAATCCGGCGACCTCGCAGTCATCGCCCACAACGGCACCCTGGCGGTGGTAGCTCGTGGCCGCTGACCGCACCCCGCCGAAACCACGCCGCCGCGGAGGATGCGGCTCGGTGTGGTCAGGCGGGTTCGCCGAGTTGGGCGGCCAGCCGCTCCAGGCCGCCCCTGATGAGCCGCCCGTAGTCGTCGTCGCCCAGCGCGCCGATCTCTGCCCGTGCTCGCCGGAGGTGGTCACGGGCGCGGTCGAGGTCGCCGAGCTTGCGGTAACACTCGCTCACGTTGAGGTGCAACGACGGATACAGGCCGGCCACCGAGAGCGGCACGCCGGCCTCGGCCACCCGCTCGTCGGTGACGAGGTCGGCGGCGGCGAGCGCCCGCAGGTCCCACATCAGCTCCTGGCCCACGTCGTCCTGGACGTCGGCCATCGAGTGGGCGAGGACGCAGACGTGCAGCGGGTCGCCCTGTTCGCCGCCGATGTCGTCCCAGATCTGCGCGAACAGGTCACGAGCGGCGTCACGACGGCCCTCCTGGTGATTGAGCTCCACCGCCTGGCCGATCCCGGTCATCGTCGGGTCGGTGGTCATGAGCCGCTCCTTCACCGCCGGGGGCGGTCGCGTTCGGACTGCTGGCCTGACGTGCTTCGACGACATGCCTACCAGCGATCACTCGAACGCGCCAAGCGGGCAGGTGAGGGCAGCGCCGGTGGACGGCGCGATCGGCGGGGATCCGGTTTCGGGTTGTCGGTGGGGCATGGCATGCTGCTCGACATGGCGGGAACCGATCCAGCACCTGTGACCTTGGTGGTCGGCGACGAGGAGTTGCTGGCCGAACGGGCCGTCAGCGCCGTGGTGGCCGCGGCGCGCGCCGCGGAGGCGGCCGAGGTGCACGATCTGGTGGGGTCGAAGGTGACCGCCGGTGAGCTGAGGCACCTGACGTCGCCGTCGCTGTTCGGCGACCGGACCGTGGTGGTGATCCGGTCGGCGCAGGACCTGGTCAAGGACGTCATCGCCGAGGTCGTGGCCTATGCGAAGCAGCCGTCGGACGAGGTCGTGCTCGTGCTGTCGCATCCCGGCGGCGTCAAGGGCAAGGCGCTCGTCGACGGGGTGAAGAAGGCCGGGGCGTCGGTGGTCACGGTCAACAAGGTGACCAAGGCGGGGGAGCGGCTCGACTTCATCAAGCAGGAGGTGAAGCGGGCGGGCCGCGGCATCGCCGCCGACGCCGCTCAGGCGCTGCTCGACGCCGTCGGCAACGACCTGCGGGAGCTCGCGGCGGCGTGCAGCCAGCTGGCGTTCGACACGCAGGACAAGACCATCAACCTCAACGCCGTGGCCCGCTATCACAAGGGCCGGGCCGAGGTCACGGGCTTCAACGTGGCCGATTCGGCCGTCGAGGGCCGGCTGGCCGAGGCGCTGGAGCAGTTGCGCTGGGCGCTCGGCACGGGGGTCGCGCCGGTGCTGCTGGTGAGTGCGCTGGCCGGTGGCCTGCGGTCCATCGCCAAGGTGGGCGGCGCACCGCGTAACCTGCGCGGCGGGCAGCTGGCCAGCCACCTGGGCATGCCGCCGTGGAAGATCGACCGGGTCAAGCGCCAGCTGAACGGGTGGGGGCCGGAGGGGCTGTCGCGGGCCATGCAGGCGGTGGCCGACGCCGACGAGCAGGTCAAGGGCGGCGGCGCCGACCCGGCCTACGCCTTGGAGCACACGGTCCAGGTCATCGTGGCGAGCCGCACCGGCCGCTGACCCGGCGCAGGCGTTCGGCTCTCTGCGTGGGGGAGCTTCTCGGCGCGTCACGTGTGAGGGCTGGCTACCGACCGGCCGGTGTTCGAGGGTGTCCAATCCCTGGGGGCCGGGGCCGGGGCCGGGGCCGGGGCTGGGGCTGGGGCTGGGGCTGGGGCTGAGGCCGGGCAGGCAGGTCGAGGGCCGGGCTGGGGTCAGGGGGCGGGCGCGGTTAGGAGGGGCGGGATTCGACGCTGGTCAGGAGGGTCTTGAGGAGGCCGTCCAGGGTCTGGCGTTCGGCGGGGGTGAGGGCGGCGATGAGGGCGGTCTCGACCTCGGCGCGCAGGAGCATCGCCTCCATCCACAGGTCGTGCCCGCGGGTGGTGAGCTCGACGTCGACGCGCCGCCGGTCGGAGGTGCCGCGTACGCGACGGACGAGGCCGGACTTCTCCAGCGTGTCGAGGCGGCCCGTCATACCCGCGGGTGACAGGAGGAGCTCGGCGGCCAGTTGGGAGGGAGTGGCGGTGCCTCCGGCGGCTACGAGGCGGTGCAGGGTCTCGTACTCGAAGTCCTGCATCCCGACCTGCGCCAGGGCTGTCTCCTTGCTGTGGGCCAGGTGTTTCACCAGGACCTGCATGCGGGTGACGATGCCCTCCACGCGCTCGTCGTAGGGGGCCTTGCCGCGCCAGCGGGCGAGATGACGGTCGACGGAGTCCTCCACGCGACGCACTATACGGCAGCAAGTATTTTGTTGACGAAATATTAGCTGACGAATTAACGTGGTGGCCCATGACGAGACGGTTGCTGATCGGGCGTGCGCTGTCCGCGCTGGCCACGGCGTTGATCCCGACCACGCTCACCCTGGCGGTGCTGCGGGCCACGGGGAGTGCCGAGGACCTGGGTCTGGTGCTGGCGTGCGAGCTGCTGCCGCTGCTGCTGTGCCTGCCGGTGGCGGGGGTGGTCGCCGACCGGCTGCCGCCCGCGCGGGTCGTGCTGGTCGCCGACCTGGTGCGTTGTCTGGCTCAGGCGGGGATCGGGATCGAGCTGCTGGCGGGGGTGGGGCGGATCGCTGACCTAGCGGTGCTGTCCGCCGTGACCGGGGTGGCGATCGCGTTCGGGATGCCGGCGGTGCCCCGGCTGGTGGTCGCCGTCGTTCCGCCGGACGCGCGGCTGCGGGTGAACGCGCGCATCGGCGTGGCCACCAGCCTGTCGAGCGTGCTCGCGCCCGCTCTGGCGGGCGGCGTCGTGCTGGCCGCCGGTCCGGGCTGGTCGGCGCTGCTCACCGCCGCCGTGTTCGCCTGCTCGGCCCTGACCCTCGGCGGCATCCGTACGAGCTCCGACTTGAAGGCGGGTGGCGTCGGGTCGGTCCCCGTGCCGGGTGGCGGAGGATCGGTTCCTGCGCCGGGTGGCATGGCGTCGAGCCCCGCGCTGGATGACGCCCGTACAGGGTCCACCTCGGCGACTGATGGCGTCCGTACGGGGTCGGCTCCGGCGGCGGGTGGCGTTCGTGCGGGGTCCGGTTCCAGGGCGGGAGGGCGGGCAGGCAGGGGGGCGTTCGGGCGGGAGCTGGCCGAGGGGTGGCGGGAGGTGCGGGCGCGGCGCTGGTTCGTGGCGGCGGTGCTGGGGCACGGGGTGTGGCACTTCGTGGCCGGGCTGTTCCTGACGCTGGGCCCGCTCACGGCGGTGAACGCGCTGGGCGGCGAGGCGAGCTGGGTGCTGATCGTGCAGTGCGGCACGGTGGGCCTGGTGCTGGGCGTGCTGGCGGCGCCGAGGCTGCCGGTGCGCAGACCGCTGGTGGCGGCGCAGGCCGGGGCGGCGCTGTACGTGCTGCCGCTGGTCGCGCTGGCCGTGCCGCTGCCCGCGTGGGGGATCGCGGGGGCGTACCTGGTGGCGATGTTCGGGCTGGGCGTGCTGAGCCCGCTGTGGGAGACGCTGCTGGCGGAGGAGATCCCGGAGGCGGCGCTGGGCCGGGTGCGGTCGTTCGACGGGCTGATCTCGTTCGCGTCGCGGCCGCTCGGGCTGGCGGTGGCGGCGCCGCTCGCGGGGGTCACGGGGATGCCGGGGCTGCTGGTGGCCGGGGCGGTGCTGGTGGCCGTGGCGAACCTGGCGGCGGTGGTCAGGTTTCCTGCAGCGCGGCCTCTCGCAGCACGCCGTCGCTGATCTCCAGGACCCGGTCGGCGAGCGTGATCAGGCCCGGGTCGTGGGTGGCGACCAGGGCGGTGACGCCTTCGCTGCGGACGAGGGCGCGCAGCAGTTGCATGATCTGCCGGCCGGTCTGGGAGTCGAGCTGACCGGTCGGCTCGTCGGCGACGAGCAGGCGGGGCCGGTTGGCGAGCGATCGGGCGATGGCGACGCGCTGCCGCTGGCCGCCGGACAGCTCGTAGGGGCGCTGGTTGGCGTGCTGTTCGAGGCCGACGAGGGCGAGCAGCATGCGGATGCGCTTCTCGCGCTCCTCGACGGGGGTGCGGGCCAGGCGCATGGGCACGCCGACGTTCTCGGCCGCCGACAGCACGGGGATCAGCCCGAACGACTGGAACACGAACCCGACGACGTCGCGGCGCAGCGCGAGCAGGTTGTCCTCGGACAGCGAGGTGACCTCGTGCCCGGCGACGACCACGCGGCCGGCGTCGGGCCTGTCGAGGCCGCCGATCTGGTTGAGCAGCGTCGTCTTGCCCGATCCGGACCGGCCTCGGATGGCGACGAGCTCGCCGGGGTACGCCTCGAACGACACCTCCCGGAGCGCGACGACCTCCTTGGGCCCGCTGCGGTAGACCTTGCGGACGCCTTCGACGACGACGAGCGGCTCACTGCTCACCGGACGGCTCCTCTCTCGCCGGCCATACACCGATATGGTCGGATTCCAGCTCCAGGCGCACGCGGCGCTCCATCTCCAGCGCGTTCATGAAGTCGCGCGGCAGCTGCAGGCGGCCCACGCGGTCGAGCACCGCGTACTCCTCGGCGATGATCTGGCCCTCGGCGTCCTCGCGGCGCAGCGTCTCGCTGCTGGTGCGGCCGTCGCGGATGCCGACGGTGCGGTCCACCTGCTCCGACACCAGCGGGTCGTGCGTCACCACGACCACGGTCACGCCCAGCTCCCTGTTGGCCTTGCGCAGCGCGTCGAACACCTGCTCCGAGGTGTCGCTGTCGAGCTCGCCGGTGGGCTCGTCGGCGAGCACGAGCTGCGGGCCGTTGGCGAGCGCGACCGCGATGGCCACCCGCTGCTGCTCGCCGCCCGACATCTCGGGCGTGGTCCGGTCGGCGCAGTAGCCGACGCCCAGGAGCTCCAGCAGCTCCGTCGCCCGGCCCCGCCTGGCCTTGCCGGCCAGCTTCATCGGCAGCTCGACGTTCTCCCGCGCCGACAGGTACGGCAGCAGGTTGCGCGCCGTCTGCTGCCAGATGAACCCGACCACCTCGCGCCGGTAGCGCAGCCGGTCCTTGGCCGTCATCGACAGCAGGTCCATGCCGCCCACCTTGGCGACGCCCGCGGTGGGCACGTCCAGCCCGGACAGCACGTTGAGCAGCGTCGACTTGCCGGAGCCGGACGCGCCGACGATGGCCAGCAGCTCGCCCTTCTGCACGAGCAGGTCGAGCCCCTGGAGGGCGACCACCTCGACGCCCTCGGTCTTGTAGATGCGCACCAGGTTGTCGCAGACGATGTGCGCGTCGCCGCCGAAGGCGGCCTTTCCCTTGCTGGCCTGCGCCTCCAGCTCGGACAGGGTCGGGTTCAAGACAGATCACCCACTCGGAGTACGGCGCCGAGGCTGCGGCGGCGGCTGATGGCGGTGTGCGCGTAGGCGCCGAGCACGGCCACGAGGGTGAGCCCGGCGGCCAGCGCCGTCGGCGTGACCAGGTCGAGCTCGTAGTCGCCGACGGGCAGCCCGCCGGCGTAGGCGGACAGGTCGACGCCGGGCCCGAGCGCGGCGGGCAGGACGAGCCCGAGGGCCAGGCCCACCAGGGCGGTGACGAGGATCATGGGCATGACCTCCAGCACGGTCAGGCGTTGTGCCTGCCGGTCGGACAGGCCCAGCGTACGCAGGAACGACAGCGCCCTGGCCCGGTCGGCGGCGCCGATCACCAGCGCGATGATCACCGCGACGAGCGCGTACGCGGACAGCGCGATCGTCACCACGAGCAGCGTGGTGCGGACGGTGCCGGTCAGCGGGTCGTCCTGGATGTCGGCGAGCGCGGCGGCCTGCGTCCGCACGATCGTGTCGGGTACGGCGGCGCGCAGCGCCTCGGCGGACGCGGTGCCGCCGACGATCAGCGTGTTGACCACCGGCCGCTGCCCGACGTCGAACGGCACCACGATGAACTTGCCCTCGGTGAAGAAGCCGGGCAGCGTCGGGGCGACGCCGGTCTCGGTGATCTTCAGCCGCGAGTTCCAGCCGATCTCGAACGTGCCTCGCCCCGCCAGCGCGGGCGAGACCACCGCCGGGATGCCGGACGGCGCGGTCCCCGCGGTGGGCAGCGTGATCGGGGAGCCGCCGAGCAGCCCCTGCCAGCTCCGCAGGTCGACCGCGAGCAGCTCGGCCCGTTCCGGCGTGTGGCCGACCTGGACCGAGGCGTACTGCGCGGGCACCACGGCGGTCACGCCGGGCACCTGACGCACGCGCTCGATCGCCTCGGCGGGCAGCTCCATCCTGGAGGTGACGGTGGCGGGCGCGCCCACGCTCTGCCAGGAGGCCAGCCGCTGCGTGTCGCCGACGCCGCCGGAGACCACCGAGGCGAACACCGACACGCCCAGCGCCGGCAGCAGGATCAGCACCGGCAGCATGCTGAACGAGCGCGCCCGGGCCGCCCGCGTCAGCCCGAGGAACGGCACGGCCGGCCGCATCCGGGCCGCGAGCCGTACCAGCAGGCGCAGCGGATAGGGGTAGCAGCGCATGGTGATCAGCCCCGCGGCGAGCGCGAGCGCGAGCGGGACCAGCAGCAGGAACGGGTCCTGCCCCTCGGTCCGCACGTCGGTCGTCAGCCCGCGCGTGCGCAGCAGGTAGGCCCCGGCCAGCGCCAGGCCGACGACCAGCACCTCCAGCGTGATCCGCTTGGCGGACGGCCGGGCGGTGGCCACGTCGTCGCGCCGCTCGTTCAGCGGGGTCCGGTGGGCGACGGCGATCCGCGCCGCCGCGAACGCCACCGCCACGACGACCACGAGCAGCGGGCCCGCGTGCACGAGCGGCAGCACCGGCCCGGGGAAGAGGTACGAGAGCGCGTACCCGGCCAGGGCGGCGGGCACGACGGCCAGCGCGACCAGCCCGGCGCCCGTCCCGGCGAGCTGCCGCAGCGCCCCGCCGCGCGCCCGCATCAGCCCGAGCGCGGTGTCCATCCGGTCGGCCAGGAGCTGCACGGCGAGCAGGATCACGCCGAGCGCGACCAGCAGCAGCCCGCCGAGCACCAGGTACATGACGGTCTGCGCGGTCGCCAGCCGGGCCTGGAACGAGCCGAGCATCTCCGGCAGCCCGGTCCGCAGGATCTGGCGCGGCAGCATCCCGTCGGCGACCTTCATCCGCCGCTCGAACTCTTTGATCGCCGGGAGCAGTTCGGGCACGTCGAGCGCGGTGGCCGCCTGCGTGCGCAGCGGCAGGATCCAGAAGTAGGTGAGGTTGCGGTCGCGCCCGCTGAGCTTGCTCAGGCCCTGGTCGGAGATCAGCGCGGTGGCGTGCACCTCCTCGTCGAGGCTGCCCGCCGGGCGGTTGAGCTGGAGGTTGATGACGTCCTGGTTGTGGCTCCAGTAGCGGTCGGCCGGGTCCTTGGCCTCGAAGGCGCCGACGACCTTGACGGCGGCGTAGTTGTTCTCGCCGATGACCCGCGTGTCGCCGATCTTGATGCCGAGCGCCGACATGGCCTCGCGGGCCATGCCCGCTTCGAAGAGCGTGAGCTCCTGGTTGTTCCAGGTGGTCGTGGCCGGCTCGCCGGGGGCCCGGCCCTCGACCCAGGTGACGCGGCGTTCCTGGTCGGACAGCCAGGCGAGGTTGAGGTACTGCTTGCCGCCCGTGCCGGAGATCGGCGTCCCGTACGTCTTCGCGCCGGAGTGGCCGGTGCCCGTGCCGGCGGGGGCGATCAGCCGGTCGAGCGGCGCGGGCAGCACCGCGCGCATGTCCTGCTCGAGCTCGTCGAAGGACTGGGCCCGGGTCAGGTCCTGGCCGGGGGAGTCGGTCGTCATCATCGTCGTCAGGTCGACCCGCTCGGCGGGCGCCTTCAGCAGCGCCTCGCGCAGCGCGGCGTCGAACGCCGCCTGCGTCACGCGCGGCAGCCCCGCCACGAGCAGGCACGCGCTCAGCGTCAGCGCGAGCAGCACGGCCACCGCGCCCAGGTGTACCCGGGCCAGGTGCAGGAGCTTCACTGGTCCTCCCCGATCCGCAGGACCCGGCCGAGCCCTTGCCTGCGCAGGTTGCGCGCGAGTCCCGCGACGATGGCGAACAGCACCAGCGCCACCAGCGCGAGCATGCCCGCGGTCGCGAGCCACGGAATGTCGAGCAGCACCGACGGCGTGACCGCCGCCGCCTGCCCGGTCAGCACGATGTGCGGCACGACGAGGTTGCCCACGACCACGGCGAGCGCGGTGCCGGCCACCAGCGACAGCCCGACGACGAACGCCTGCTCGACGGCCAGCAGCCCGAACACCTGCCGGAAGCTCACGCCGAGCGCCCGCAGGATCGTGAACTCCGACATCCGCTCGCGCGCCGCGACGGTCGCGTTCACCAGGAAGCCGAGGGCGGCGAACACGAGCGCGGCCAGGAAGCCGAGGATGAGCGCGCCCTGGAGCCCGCTGGCCAGCGGGTCGTCCTGCAGCTCGGCGGCCAGCCGCCGCTGGTCGGTCACGGTGACGTTCCACTGCGGGTTGACGCGCAGCGCCGCCGTCGCCGCGCTCGTCTCGCCGTCCTCGGTGGCCAGCCACCACTCCGTCGCCGGTCGCGGCAGCAGTGCCGCGGACAGGCCGTGCTCCTGGAGCGTCGTCCAGTCGGCCAGCAGCGCCGGCTGGGCGGGGTCCGTCGTGGGCATCCGGTCGACGACGCCGGCGAGCGTGACGTCGATGACGCGGCGGTCCAGGTTGATCCGCCCGGTCTGCCCGGCGGTCAGCTTGCTGGCGGCGGCCAGGTCGGCGGTCATGACGACGGGCAGCGGGCCCGGCTTCGGCAGCGGAGCGAACGTCCGCAGGACGGGCAGGTCGCCGACCACCTCCATGCTGACCTGGGGCGCGCCGAGGTCACGGCCGTCGGCGGCCAGGCCGGACACGGTGACGGTCACGGCCGCCTCCTCGACGGGCGGCGGCGTGGCGACGAACCCGCGGACCGTCAGCGGGTAGGCGATCTTCCCGGTCTTCCCGCCCAGCCACTTGAGGTCCACCCGGCCGGTGTTCTGCTGGTCGACGGTGACGGGCAGGTCGTGCCAGACGCCGAGCGCGTCGGAGATCCGCGCCCGCAGCGGCCAGACGCGGTTCGTGCGCACCTCCGCGGTGAGCGTGGTGGGCTGTCCCGGCAGTTCGAGGCCGGTGGCCTCGGCCCGGCCGGCGACCAGGCCGCGCGACATCGCCCCGACCGACTGCGCCGACAGGTCGGGCCGAAGCTGGAAGAGCCGCTCCAGCTTGCCGCCGTCCAGGGCGAGCAGGGTGACGGTCTGGCCGCTGAGGTCGACCTGGCCGCGGAAGGCGGGCGAGGCCGCGGTGACGCCGGGCAGGGCGGTGAACGCGGTGCCGCGCCCGGACACGCCCAGCTCGGGCGATTCGGGCGGCCCGGACAGCCGCAGGTCGGCGCCCGCCTGGTGGCGGGCCTGGTCGAGCTGGGAGGCCCGCCAGGTGGAGGCCGTGGCCATCGACACGATGCCGATCGCGATCGCCATGGTCAGCAGCAGCGCGGGCCCGGAGTAGCGCAGCGGCCGCCTGCTGACCTGCCACGCGCCGAGCGCGGGGGCCAGGCTGGGCCGCTTGGCCGTGAGCCGTTCGGCCAGCCGGGAGATGCGCGGCACCAGCCGCAGGCCGAGCATGCCGCCGGTGAGCAGCGCCAGCGCCGGGCCGGAGATGATCAGCGGGTCGATGCCCAGGCCGCCGCCGGCGGTCGTGGTGACGGGCGCGCCGTAGTGCTGGAGCTGCCAGATCGCCAGCGCCGCCACCACCAGCAGCGCCAGGTCGGCGCCCGCGCGCTGGATCAGCCCGCGCCCGCCGCCGCGGCCCCGCGACGCCTGCTCCTCGACGTACGTGCGCCGCGCCCCGGCCAGGGCGGGCAGCATGAGCAGCACGGCCGAGGCCAGCGCCACGCCCGCGGAGACGAGGAACGTGCCCAGGTCGGCGACGGGCGCCAGCCGGACGCCGGAGGCGGCGATCCACGGCAGCATGTTGATGAGCGCGAGCAGCGGCGGCGCGAGGAACGGCGCGGCGACCGCGCACGGCACCGCCACCAGCAGCGCCTCACCGCCCGCCAGCCCGGCCAGGCGCAGCGTCCCGGCGCCGCGCGAGCGCAGCAGCGCCACCTCCATCCGCCGGTGGTCGGCCAGCAGGCGGGCGGTCAGCATGAGCGCGTACGCGGCGAGCAGCAGCAGTTGCAGCACCGGGATGAGCATCGTGGAGCGGGCGACCAGCGAGGCGGTGTCGAGCTGGGTCAGCACCTCGGCCAGCCGCGTGGTCGTCTGGCAGGACGGGCAGCCGCCGGACTTGAGCGCCTCGGGCAGCTCGTCCACGGCGGCGGCGAGCGGGCGAAGCTGCTCGGGCGTCAGGTCGCGCACGGCGGGGACGAGCGTCCACGTGGTCGTGACGTGGGTGGCGAACTTGGACAGGAACGTCTCGCGCGGCACCATCAGCGGCCCGTACGTGGTGAACTGCCCGCTCTCCACGCCCCGGCTGAGCAGCTGCTCGCCGGTCCAGCGGTCGCCGAACGGGTCGTCGAGCTGGAAGACGCCGGTGATGCGCACCTTGACGGTCTTGCCGTCGAGCCGGCCCTCGGTGCTGATCTCCTGACCGGCCGTCAGCCCTGACGCCGAGGACGCCGACAGCGGGATCGCCGCCTGCACCACGTCGCCGCCTGGCTCGGGCCAGGTGCCGGAGACCAGCTTGGCGTGCTTGTCGAGCCCGTCGTAGGCGCCGAACCTGAGCAGCTCGGGGACCTTGCGGTCCTGCTGGCCGGGCATCGCGTACGAGTCGGAGCGGAAGCTGGTGGAGATCTCGGCCGGCACGCCCCCGAAGGCCTCGGCGGCGGCGTCGCGTACGGTCTTGTCCTGCCTGCCGAAGTCCTCGGCCGTCACCGGGGCGTTCACGGTGACGGCGATCTGCCGCAGCGGCGCGGTCTCCATCGTCCGGAGCACGCCCGCCTCGGCGATCGAGGAGGCGTACATGGTGAGCGCGACCAGCGTGGTGGTGGCGAGCAGGATCGAGCCGAACGCCGCCAGCAGGAGCAACGGCTCGCTGAACGCACGCTTGACGACTAACGGCCCCCGCATGCGACCCCCATTCACCCGGTTAGGTGAACCTTTGAGCAGTGTCCGCTCCGGCCGCAAGGTCGCCTTTTCAACGGTGACACAGCCGATACGCTGCGGCGATGCGTATGTGATATTGAAACTGTGACACATTCCGCATGGACATACTTCACTCAGCGGAGTATGGGGAGAGTGGGGGCGCAACACAAAACGCCGCACCCCCCGTCAGAGGGTGCGGCGTCGCGCTGAAGCGTTACTTGGCCAGGGCCGCGGCCTGCTTGGCGATCGCGGACTTGCGGTTGGCGGCCTGGTTCTTGTGGATGACGCCCTTGCTGACGGCCTTGTCGAGCTGACGGGCGGCGACCCGCTGGAGCGCCGCGGCCTGCTCGACGTCACCCTGCTCGGCAGCCTCGCGGAACTTGCGGACCGCCGTCTTCAGGGAGGACTTGACCGCCTTGTTGCGCAGGCGGGCCTTCTCGTTCTGCCTGTTGCGCTTGATCTGGGACTTGATGTTCGCCACGAAGAAGCCTCGGTGAAAGTCTTAGGTGATGGATGAAGCGCGCGGGCTCGAGAGAGGGCGCGCCACACGCAGTTGCCCAGGCTACCAATAACCCAGCTGGCAGCTCAAATCAACGGCGTTCTACGACAGCCAGCGTGTCCGGTATTCCGCCCAGTCCTCCGCCGTCGCCGCGAAGTCCACGTACAGGGCGAGGCCGAACCGCTCGCGCGGGCCGTGGCCGGACAGCGCCAGCTTGGCGCCCTCGGCCGCGAGCGCGACGCTCTCGGCCGCGTCGCTCCACGGGACGTCGTGGTCATGATAGGCGGGCGCGCCGACGAACACGTGCTTGGTCTCGGGCACCAGCTCCAGCGCCAGCTCCGCCTGCCTGGCCACGTGACCGCCGTAGAGCGACTGCAGGGGCAGCCCCGAGTCGTACGTCATGACCGCGACCTGGTCGACCCGGGCGACGACCTCCTGGAAAAAGCCCCGCGACCAGTACTTGTCGTGGGTGAGGACGGCCCTGGTGGCCAGGCGCATGCCCGGGTACGGCTCGATCTGGGGCGTGGAGGTCGACAGCAGGCGCGTGTGCTTGCGCGTCTCCTCCAGCAGGACCAGGAAGTCGGTGTCGCCGTCGCCGATCGGCTCGAAGTTGTAGTGGATGCCGTCGTAGCCGGTCCGCATGACGGCGGCGACGCCGGCCAGGACGTTCCGGCGGGAGGCGGGGTCGTCGAGGTCGAGCGCGTCCTCGACGGACTGGCCGAGCCAGGCGGAGACGCGGACCCCGGGGAGGTACTTCTTCATCCATTGGACGAAATTTTGGGCATTGGGGTATTTGGCAGGATCTAGTCGGCCATCCATCTCGAACGGCCCGGAATGCACGTACACATCCTTGATGCCGGTGGCGCGCAGCCGCACGGCCAGCTCCCGCACGTCCGCCTCCGTGCGGCGGCCGTCCACCCACATGTGGCCCAGCCACATGGCGTCGTTACCGGTGCTCTTCGCCCAGCCCGCGGGCTCGCCGGTAAACTGGAGGCGGAACGCTGCGGCTACGACGCCGGTCAGCACCACCACGACGGCCACGACCAGCGCGACCAGGCGCAGGCCGCGGCGGATGACGGCTCGGGAAGTCACCCGGGCATGTCACCATGAAAGACTGCTTGTCCTCAACCCTGTCGAAACGGACTTCGGTGCGCACTCAGCCTGGCCAGACCGACCCCGCGTTGATCCGCAACTTCTGCATCATCGCGCACATCGACCATGGCAAGTCGACCCTTGCCGACCGGATGCTGCAGATCACCGGTGTGGTCGACGACCGCTCCATGCGCGCCCAATACCTCGACCGGATGGACATCGAACGCGAGCGCGGCATCACCATCAAGTCCCAGGCGGTCCGCCTGCCCTGGGACGGCCACGTGCTCAACATGATCGACACGCCCGGCCACGTCGACTTCACCTACGAGGTGTCGCGCTCGCTCCAGGCGTGCGAGGGCGCGATCCTCCTGGTCGACGCCGCCCAGGGCATCGAGGCGCAGACGC
The DNA here is from genome assembly GCF_040639085.1 of Nonomuraea sp. NPDC023979. Lineage (NCBI taxonomy): Bacteria > Bacillati > Actinomycetota > Actinomycetes > Streptosporangiales > Streptosporangiaceae > Nonomuraea > Nonomuraea sp. NPDC023979. The sequence goes on along the minus strand of NZ_JBEZZG010000004.1, from coordinate 200,987 downwards.
TGGCCAACCTCTACCTGGCCATGAACGCCGACCTGCACATCATCCCGGTGCTCAACAAGATCGACCTGCCGGCGGCCCAGCCGGAGAAGTTCGCCGAGGAGCTGGCCGGCCTCATCGGCTGCGACCCCTCCGACGTGCTGCGCGTCTCCGGCAAGACCGGCGTGGGCGTGCGCGAGCTGCTCGACCACGTCGTCGCCACCGTGCCCGCCCCGGTCGGCGACGCCGACGCGGCCGCGCGGGCGCTGATCTTCGACTCGGTCTACGACACCTACCGGGGCGTCGTCACGTACGTCCGCGTCATCGACGGCCATCTGGGCAAGCGCGAGCGCATCCTCATGATGTCCACCGGCGCCACCCACGAGACGCTGGAGATCGGCGTCATCTCGCCCGAGCCCAAGCCGTCCGAGCCCGGCCTCGGCGTCGGCGAGGTGGGCTACCTGATCACCGGCGTGAAGGACGTACGCCAGTCCCGCGTCGGCGACACCGTCACCACCGCCGTCAAGTCCGCCCGCGAGATGCTCGAAGGCTACGAGCACCCCAAGCCGATGGTGTTCTCCGGCCTCTACCCGATCGACGGCGACGAGTACCCGGAGCTGCGCGAGGCGCTCGACAAGCTCCAGCTCAACGACGCCGCGCTCGTCTACGAGCCGGAGACGTCGGCCGCGCTCGGCTTCGGCTTCCGCGTCGGCTTCCTCGGCCTGCTCCACATGGAGATCGTCCGCGAGCGGCTGGAGCGGGAGTTCGGCCTGTCGCTGATCTCCACCGCGCCCAACGTCGTCTACCGCGTCGTCATGGAGGACGGCACGGAGCTGACCGTCACCAACCCCTCGGAGTTCCCCACGGGCGGCAAGATCGCCCAGGTCTTCGAGCCGGTCACCAAGTCCACCATCCTGGCCCCCGCCGAGTTCATCGGCGCGATCATGGAGATCTGCCAGGGGCGGCGCGGGCAGCTCCAGGGCATGGACTACCTCTCGGAGGACCGCGTCGAGATCCGCTACACGCTGCCGCTCGGCGAGATCATCTTCGACTTCTTCGACCAGCTCAAGTCGCGCACCCGCGGCTACGCCTCGCTCGACTACGAGCCCGCCGGCGAGCAGGAGGCCGAGCTCGTCAAGGTCGACATCCTGCTCCAGGGCGAGGCGGTCGACGCCTTCAGCGCCATCGTGCACAAGGACAAGGCCTACGCCTACGGGGTCGACATGGCCAAGAAGCTGCGCGAGCTCATCCCCAGGCAGCAGTTCGAGGTGCCGATCCAGGCCGCCATCGGCGCCCGCGTCATCGCCCGTGAAAACATCCGCGCCATCCGCAAGGACGTCCTGGCCAAGTGCTACGGCGGCGACATCTCCCGTAAGCGCAAGCTGCTGGAGAAGCAGAAGGAAGGCAAGAAGCGGATGAAGATGGTGGGCCGCGTCGAGGTGCCCCAGGAGGCGTTCGTCGCCGCGCTGTCCACCGACTCCGGCGGCGACAAGACCAAGAAGTGACGCCCGGCTCCCGCTGAGGAGCCGGGCGGTTCAGCGGGCCCGCAGCACGTACGCGGCCAGCACCGCCGCGCCCGTCACCGCCTGCGCCACCAGCGTGGCCGTGAGCGTGGCAGGCGTGAACATCAGCGCGTTCACCAGCGGCAGCGCGCCGATCAGCGCCAGGTCCGGCCCGGTCGCCGCCCAGAACACCGGGCCCAGCGGGATCGCCCCCGACCCCGTGTCGAGGATGGGCAGCGAGTGGTCGACCGGCCGCCTCCTGGCCATGCGCAGCGCCGCCGCCGCCAGCGCGGGCGCCATCAGCGGGCCCATCAGCCACCACGCGCCCACCGGCGGCAGCGCGCCCGCCAGCGCCAGGCCCGCCAGGGCCAGCGCCGCCCACACGCCGCTCGTCAGCGCGGGCAGCAGCGCCCTCGCCAGCAGCGCCGGGCGGCGGCCCACGCCGAGCAGCCGGGCCAGGGCCGGATTGTCGCCGTCCCTGCGCGCCCCCGACACGCCCGCCGCCGCCACCGCGAGCGCCCCGCCGAGCACCGCCGCGCCCGCCACCGCACCGGCCCCCGCCAGCGCCAGCAGCGCCGGGAGCGCCGCCGCCGCGAACGTCGCGGCCAGCCGCCACGGCCGCCTGGCCGTCCGCAGCCAGTCCTGCCACGCCAGCGCGAGCGGCGCCGGCAGCGACGGCCAGCGGACCGAGCGCAGCCGCCTGGCTCGCCAGTGGTTGTCCTCCGCCATCCAGGTCAGCGCCCCGGTGTCGAGGCTCACGGCCGCCGTCGCCAGATGCCCGGCGCGGGCCGACGAGGTCAGCAGCGCCGCCGCCGGGATCCGGTCCGCCCGCGCCCACGCGCGCCCCACCAGGAGCGCCGAGGCCAGCGCCGCCACGGCCGCCACCGCGGCGACCGCTCCCAGCGGCGCCCCCGCCACCGCCTCGACCACCCCGCGGAACGGCGCCTCCGCACCGTCCCCCACGGCCGCGGCTGCGCCTGCGGCCGTGCCGGTTACGGCGGCGGTGGTGAGGGAGGCGCGGGCCGTGCCCACGGCGGCGACCGCCGCCGTCACGAGGAGCGCCACCACGACGGCCGTCAGCCAGAGGTGCCACGTGTGAGAGGTCTGAGCCAGTACGGCGAGCGCCATCCCGCCCGCCGTCGCCGAGACCCCGACGACCATCGCCGCCACGAGCCGCCACACCAGGTGGTCCGGCGCGCCCACGAGCGCCAGCAGCGCCAGCCCCAGCACCCCGCCCGTCACCAGCGCCACCACGCCCAGCACCCGCAGGGGACGCCCGAGCACCGCGCGCCGGTCCAGCGGCGACATCACCAGCCAGCCCGCGTCGGACCCGCTCAACGCCACCGGCCCCACCGCCCGGGCCAGCGCCAGCCCGCCGGCCAGCGCCACCAGGGTGACCGCCACGCCCGGCGCCACCCCGGCGAGGTCCGCCGGGCCCCGCAGCCCCGCCACGGCGTCGGCGACCGGCCTGCCGAGCACGGCCACGGCGATCGCCGTCATGATCAGGCCCGCGTACCGGTCCAGCGCGCCGACCGGCGCACGGCGGCGGCGCGTGCGCACGAACGCGCGCACCTCACGCACGGCCGTCACCGGACCACCTCGCCAGCGGGAGAGGCGGTGGGTGAGGCGGTGGACGAGGCGGCGGGAGGGACGGCGGGAGAGGCGGTGGGAGAGACGGTGGACGAGGCGGTGGGCCTGACGGCGCGGCCACGGGCGGCGAGGGCCGCGTCGTGGGTCGCCATCACCACCGTGCCGCCCTCGCCCGTGTACGCCTCCAGGAGCCCGGCCAGCCGCTCGCGGAAGGCCGCGTCCAGGCCGCGCTCGGGCTCGTCCAGCAGGAGCAGGTCGCTGGGCCTGAGCAGCGCGGCGGCCAGGGAGAGGCGCTGGCGCTGCCCGGTGGACAGGTTCAGCGGCGGCGCGTCGGCGCGCACCTCCAGCCCGAACACCGAAAGCGCCTCCGCCACCGTCATGCGCGGCCCGGCGTGCACGGTCAGCATCAGCTCCAGGTGCTCGCGGGCGGTCAGCCCCGGGTACCAGGCGGGCTCGTCGGCCGCCAGCGCCACGCGGCGCCAGAAGGCGGGCTCGTCGGCCGGTGGCGCGCCGAAGACCTCCACGGTCCCTTCGGTGGCGGGTTGCAGCCCCGCCAGGCAGCGCAGCAGCGTGGACTTCCCCGCCCCGTTGGGGCCGACGACGGAGACGGTCTCTCCCCGGCTGACGGTGAGGTCCATGCCCTGGATGACGGGGTTGCCGCCCAGGTCCACGGTCAGATCGCGGACATGAATGATCTTGTTGGACACCGTTCGAGTCTATGGCGCGGCTCCCGCCGCCGCTGTGCCGCCGCTGTGCCGCCGCCGTGCCGTGGCCGTCCCAGGCGGAATTGTCGGTGGCGCTGGCTAGCTTGTTCACCCGAACACTTGTGCGACTGGAGGGTGACATGATCGCTGCTGAGCGCTTTGAGCGTGCCGCGGTTCTGGGGGTGGCCGTGGCGGAGGAGACGCGGCGGCTCCTCCGGCTCCACCTGACGCCCGCCGCCGTGGGGGAGGACGGCAAGGTGGTCGTCGACGTCCCCTATCCGGACGCGGCGGTGGTGACGGCGCTGCTCGACGTGGCGGCCGACTGCTTCGGCGAGCGGGGCGACTCGGTCGAGGAGGTGCGCCAGGCCGCGCTGCGCACCCTCTTACAGCTCGCCGACCTCGACGACACCTCCCGCCTCAACACCCCCCGTTAGCCGATCGCCGGAGGGGGCCGGTCCGGGTTACCGTCGGGCATGCGCGTTTTGTCAGTAAATGTCGGCACTGCCGTCGACGCGGAGTGGGCGGGCAAGCTCAAGCGCACCGCCATCGACAAGAGGCCGGTCACCCACCGGGTGGAGGTGCGCGCCGGCGGCCTGGCCGGTGACGAGCGCGCCGACCGGGAGCACCACGGCGCCCCGGGCCACGCCGTCTACGCCTATGCCCGCGAGGACTACGACTGGTGGGAGGCCGAGCTGGGCCGCGAGCTGCGTGACGGCCGCTTCGGCGAGAACCTCACCGTGTCCGGCGTCGACGTCAACGGCGCGCTCATCGGCGAGCGGTGGCGGGTCGGCACCGCGCTGCTGGAGGTGACGGGGCCCCGGGTGCCGTGCGTGGTGTTCCGCAACTGGCTCGACGAGCCCGCCTGGGTCAGGCGCTTCACCGAGGCACGGCGCACGGGCGCGTACCTGAGGGTGGTGGAGCCGGGGGAGCTGGGCGCGGGCGACGCCGTGGACGTGGTGTCCAGGCCCGGCGGGAGTGTCACGGTGGCCGAGTCGTTCCTGGCCTACCACGGTGACGAGGAGCTGCTGCGCCGCATCCTGGCCCTGCCCGGTTACGACCCGCGCTGGGACCGGGTGGCCGTACGGGTGCTGGGGGTCGTGTCCTGAGGGGCCTCGCGCGGAACGACCGCGCGGAAGGGCCTCGCGGAAGAGGCCCGCGCGGATTGGGTTGCGCGGAAGGGCCTCGCGCGGACGTGGGCGCGTTTCACGTCCGCGCGAGGAGCACATCTCCTCCTACGGCCCCGCCGACTGAGCCTTGGTGCGGTTCGGGGCGGGTTCGCGGGTGGGGTGGGGGAGCGCCGGGTCGGGTGGTGGGGCGCTCCCCCGAGGGTGCTGTCTCACTTGAGGACCCTGTAGAGGGCCGTGGTGAGGGAGGCGCGGGAGTCGTCCTGGTCGATGGACCACATCATGGCGCCGCCGAGGCGCTTGAGGCGGATGTAGGCCGCCTTCTGCGTCAGCACCACCGGGTCGTCGTACGACCAGAACTCGTTGCCGTCGTAGAGCCAGACGGCACCGGTGCGCAGGTCGCGGTGACGCTTGCCGGGCTTGTTGACCAGGTCCTTGTAGTCCTCGGCGCCGGCGGCCCACTTGCCGGGGGCGGGGCCGGTGGCCGGCTGGTAGAGGCCGTCGCCGCCGCCGGTGACGCCGGTCCAGCCGAGGCCGTAGGCGGGGACGCCGATGACGAGCTTGCGGGCGGGGGCGCCGCGTGAGAGGTAGTCGCGGACGGTCTGGTCGACGCTGTAGCGGGGGTCGTTGGGGTCGCGGCGGTCGGTGAGGAGGTTGCTCTGGTGGCCGGTGCGGTTCTCCCAGCTCCCGCGCAGGTCGTACCCCTGGACGGTGGCGAAGTCGAGCTGGCGGAACACGCGCCGCACCTCGAAGCCGGCGTCGATCTTGGCGGCGGCGGCGGGGAGGAACGCGGTGAGCTGGGCGTCCCGCGAGAACGCGCGGAGCTGCGAGCGGAGCTCCTCGACGAAGAGGGTGAAGTTCTGCTTGTCCTCGGGCCGGATGATGTTGCCGTCGGCGCCGGAGGAGCCGGGCCACTCCCAGTCGAGGTCGATGCCGTCGAAGACGCCCGCTCCGGCGCCGGGCTCCAGGCCGGGCAGGTTGCCGCGCAGCCACAGGTCGATGCACGACTGGGCGAGCTTGGTGCGCGATTCGGCGGTGAGGACGGCGTCGGAGAAGTACTTGGAGCCGGTCCAGCCGCCGAGCGAGATGAGCGCCTTGAGCCCGGGGTGCTTGGCCTTGAGCTTGCGGAGCTGGTTGAGGTTGCCGTTGAGGGCCTGGCCGGGCTCGTCGGCGACGCCGTCGACGCTCTGCTCGGCCGGCACCGGGCGCTGCCAGTCGGCCCACGGGTCCGCGGAGTAGCAGGCGCCTTCGGCGTTGACGAAGCCGAACGCGTAGTTGACGTGCGTGAGCTTGGCGGCGGCGCCGCTGACGTCCATGTCCTTGACGTGATAGTTGCGCCCGTAGACGCCCCATTGGATGAAGTACGCGACCCGCTTGTAGCGGTCGTTCTCCGCCTGGGCGGGCACGGCGATCGCGGTGAGGGCGACTAAGAGCGACGAGAGAGCGATGAGGATTCTCTTCACGGGGGGCGCCTCCCGGGGCACGCAACTTATAGGAAACTTTCCTATAAGTTGTCCCGGATCGTAGGGCCAGGGGATCAGGCAGTCAATGGCAGCGGGCACACTGGAGACGTGCCATCGACGCTGCCAGACGGAGACCCCGCGCCCGCCTCGGGCGAGCTGCCCGAGAGCGCCCTGCGGGGGCTCGGCGAGCGCCCGTTCGGCTTCTACGTGCACGTTCCGTTCTGCGTGACCCGCTGCGGCTACTGCGACTTCAACACCTACACCGCCGCCGAGCTGGGTCCCGGCGCCTCGCGCGCCGACTACGCGGCCACGGTGGTCGAGGAGATCCGGCTCGCCCGCCGCGTGCTCGGTGACGCCGAGCTGCCGGTCGAGACGGTGTTCTTCGGCGGCGGCACGCCCACGCTGCTGCCCGCCGAGGACCTGTCGAGGATCCTGGCGGCCATCGGCGCGGAGTTCGGCCTGGCGCCCGGGGCCGAGGTGACGACCGAGGCGAACCCCGAGTCCGTCGACCCGAAATACCTGGAGAGACTCCGGGAAGGCGGCTTCAACCGGGTCAGCTTCGGCATGCAGAGCGCCCGCGACCACGTCCTGCGCGTGCTCGACCGCCAGCACACCCCCGGCCGGGCCGGGCAGGCGGTGCTGGAGGCCAGGAAGGCCGGGTTCGACCACGTCAACCTGGACCTGATCTACAGCACGCCGGGGGAGAGCGACGACGACTGGCGCGCCTCGCTGGCCGCCGCCGTCGAGGCCGAGCCCGACCACGTGTCGGCCTACTCGCTGATCGTCGAGGACGGCACCCGCCTGGCCGCCCGCATCCGGCGCGGCGAGCTGCCGATGCCCGACGACGACGTGGCCGCCGACCGCTACGTGATCGCCGACGAGATGCTGGCCGAGGCCGGGTTCCGCTGGTACGAGGTGTCCAACTGGGCGACCTCCGACGAGGCCCGGTGCCGCCACAACCTGCTCTACTGGACCGGCGGCGACTGGTGGGCCGCCGGGCCCGGCGCCCACAGCCACGTCGGCGGCACCCGCTGGTGGAACGTCAAGCACCCCGCCCCCTACGCGCAGCGCCTGGCGGAGGGCCTGTCGCCCGCGCACGCCCGCGAGGAGCTCACCGGCGAGGACCGGGCGACCGAACGCCTCATGCTGGAGCTCCGGCTCGCGTCCGGCTACCCCCTGGCCGACGTGCCGCCCACCGGCCGCACCCAGGTCGCCGCCGCGCTGGCCGACGGGCTCCTGGAGCCGGAGGCGTTCAAGGCCGGCCGCATGGTGCTCACCCTGCGGGGCCGCCTGCTCGCCGACGCCCTGGTCCGCGACATCCTGAGCTGATCAGGCCGCCGCGCTCACGAGGCTGCCGCGGTGACGAAGTCGATCAGCTCCTCGACCCGGCCGAGCAGCTCGGGCTCCAGATCCGCGTAGGTCGAGACGGAGCCGAGGATGCGCCGCCAGGCGTCGGCCGGCTCGGCGCGCCAGCCCAGGGCGGCGATCACGCCCTCCTTCCACGGCACCCCGCGCGGCACGTCCGGCCAGGCCGCGATGCCCACGGCCGACGGCTTGACCGCCTGCCAGATGTCCACGTACGGGTGCCCGACCACGAGCACGTGCGGCGAGGTGACCTGGGCGGCGATGCGGCTCTCCTTGGAGCCCGGCACCAGATGGTCGACCAGCACGCCCAGCCGCCGCCCCGGCTCGGGCGCGAACTCCTCGACGATCGCCGGCAGGTCGTCGACGCCCTCCAGGTACTCGACGACCACGCCCTCGACCCGCAGGTCGTGACCCCAGATCTTCTCCACCAGGGCGGCGTCGTGCACGCCCTCGACGTAGATGCGGCTCTCGCGGGCCACCCTGGCCCGCAGCCCCTCCACGGCGATCGAGCCCGAGGCGCTGCGCCGGGGCGCCCGGGGAGCGGCGGCCTGGGGCCGCACGAGCGTCACGACCTTGCCCTCCAGCAGGAACGCGGCGGGCGCGAGCGGGAACAGCCGGCGCCTGCCGAAGCGGTCCTCCAGCGTGACGGCCTCCTTGTCGCAGGCCACCACCGCGCCGCAGAAGCCGCTGTCGGCGTCCTCCACCACCAGGTCCGGCTCGGCCGGCACCTGCGGGATCTTGCCCTTGCCCGGGCGCCGCCAGTTTCCCGCGAGAACATCACCGTCGTACACACCGGGGACCGTAGCAAATCACCCGCCCGCCGCGAGGCGCTTGCGGTGCCCGCTGCGGCGTACCACGACCACGATCGTCACGAAGGCCGCCGCGAGCACGCCGATCGCGGCCACGATCGCGGCCACCGCCGCGCCGCCCACGACCCCGGCCGCCGCGCCGAGCACGCCCGTGCCGATGCCGAACCGGGCGTCCGACTGCTGCTGGGTGGCGCAGGTGACCTGGTACTGGCCCGCCGACGGCGCGTTGACCAGCGCGATCTGCTCCCAGCGGGTGCCGTCGACGGTGAGCGTGGTCGTGCCGGAGGGCGCGATGAGCGTGGCGCCGCCGGAGATCTGGCAGTCGTAGCTGACCGGGCCGTCGGAGGCGAGGTAAAGGGCGGGGCCGTCGGCCGGGTCGAGCGTGGCCGCGACCGTCTCGCCGGCGGCGAACGTGCGGTTCGGCGCCACGTTCGCCACCGTGCTGAACAGGCTGCTCACGAACAGCGCCCCGGCGGCCAGCACGCACACGGCGGCCACGCCCCATGCGAGGCCGATCCACCTCAGCCGGGGCCGGATCGCCTTCGGGTCCACCCGCTGCCCGTACGGAGGCGGGAACTGCTGCCCGTACGGGGGCGGCGGCGGGGCGAAGTAGGGCTGCTGACCAGGGGGAGGGGGCGGATACTGGTGGTGGGTCCCCGGCTGCGGCCCCGGCGGAGGCGGCGGGCCGTACGGCGAATTGTCCGTCATGGCGGCAAGTGTGAGGCTTGGCATTCGGCTTGTCATCGGGCCCCCGGCGTTATCGCACCTTGTGGGTGAGAGCCGTACACTTGGCACTCGGGAACACAGAGTGCTAGACCTGGCGTTTCCCCTAAAGGCAGCGGTAGGAGGTGCGCACGTGCTCGACGATCGTAAACTCGCGGTGCTCCGCGCCATTGTCGAAGACTACGTGTCGACCAACGAACCCGTCGGCTCGAAGGCGCTCGCCGAGCGCCACAACCTCAAGGTCTCCCCGGCGACGGTCCGCAACGACATGGCCGCGCTGGAGGAGGAGGGCTACATCACCCAGCCGCACACCAGCGCGGGCCGAGTGCCGACGGACAAGGGTTATCGCCTGTTCGTCGACAGGCTCTCGCAGGTCAAGCCGCTCTCCGGAGCGGAGCGCCGGGCGATCGAGACCTTCCTGGCGGGCGCGGTCGACCTCGACGACGTGGTGACCCGCACGGTGCGGCTGCTCGCGCAGCTCACCAGGCAGGTCGCCGTCGTGCAGTATCCGACCCTGACCCGTTCCACGGTCCGGCACGTCGAGCTGGTCCCGCTCGCCGAGCGGCGGGTCATGCTCGTCCTGATCACCAACACCGGCCGCGTCGAGCAGCGCGTGATCGAGCTGCCCGAGGTGGTGGAGGACACCCGCATCGCGCACCTGCGCGCGGTGCTCAACGCCTGTCTCGACGGCTGCGGCCTGGCCAGCGTGCCGGAGCTGGTGTCCGACCTGCCCGAGCGGCTGCCGGTCGAGGACCGGCCGGTGGTGGCGACGATCCTGTCGGTCCTGCTCGAAACGCTCGTCGAGCGGCACGACGAGAAGATCGTGTTCGCCGGCGCGGCCAACCTGGCCGGCGCCGACTTCAGCGTCGGCCTGCGCGACGTGCTGGAGGCGCTGGAGGAACAGGTCGTGCTCATGCGGCTGCTCGGCGAGACAACCACAGACACCCCGTCCGCTCTCACCGTGCGCATCGGTTCCGAGAACGCCTATACCGGACTGCGGGGCACGTCCATCGTCGCCACGGGATACGGTCAAGGCGACAACCAACTGGCCCGGCTCGGCGTGCTGGGCCCCACGAGGATGGACTACCCCGTGACGATGGGCGCCGTACGCGCGGTGGCACGCTACGTCAGCCAGATCCTGGCTGCATCTTAAGAGGTCGATAAGTGGCAAACAGCGACTACTACGCCACCCTCGGGGTGCGCCGTGACGCCAGTCAGGACGAGATCAAGAAGGCCTACCGCCGGCTGGCCCGCGAGCTGCACCCTGACGTGAATCCCGATCCCGCCACCCAGGAGCGGTTCAAGGAGATCACGCAGGCCTACGAGGTGCTGTCCGACCCGAGCAAGCGCCAGATGTACGACCTCGGCGGCGACCCGTTCGGCGGCGGCGGCGCGGGTGCGGGCGCCGGCGGGTTCGGCGCCGGGTTCCCGTTCAGCGACATCATGGACGCCTTCTTCGGCACCGCCGGCGGCACGCGCGGGCCCCGCTCGCGTGCCAGGCGCGGCCGCAACGCGACCATCCGGGTCGAGCTCGACCTGCGCGAGACCGCGTTCGGCACCACCCGTGAGCTCGTCGTCGACACGGCCGTCACCTGTGAGGTGTGCCAGGGCGCCGGCACCGCCCAGGGCACCCACCCCGACACCTGTGACATGTGCAACGGGCGCGGCGAGATCTCCCAGGTCACCCGCTCGTTCCTGGGCCAGGTCATGACCTCGCGGCCGTGCCCGCAGTGCGGCGGCTTCGGCAGCATCATCCGCCACCCGTGCCAGGAGTGCTCCGGCGACGGCCGGGTGCGCACCCGCCGCACGATCAAGGTCCGGATCCCGGCCGGCGTCGAGGACGGCACCCACATCCAGCTCGCCGGCGAGGGCGAGGTCGGCCCCGGCGGCGGCCCGCCCGGCGACCTGTTCCTGGAGATCGCCGAGAAGCCGCACGAGATCTTCGAGCGGCGCGGCGACGACCTGCACTGCACGGTCCAGATCCCGATGACGGCGGCCGCGCTCGGCACCATCCTGTCCGTCGAGACGCTCGACGGCCCGGAGGAGGTCGACGTGCGGCCCGGCACCCAGTCCGGTCAGGTCATCACCATGTACGGGCGCGGCGTCCAGCGGCTCAACGAGTCGGGCCGCGGCGACCTGCTCATCCACGTCAACGTCGAGACGCCCGGCCGCCTCGACCCGGCCCAGGAGGAGCTGCTGCGCGAGCTGGCCAAGCTGCGCGGCGAGGAGCGCCCGCCCGGCAAGTTCGCGCCGGGGCAGCAGGGGTTCTTCTCACGGCTGCGCGACGCGTTCAACGGCCGCTGAGGCAGCCGTCAGGAGCTCCTCCGGCAGCGCCACCCGGGCGGTCACCCCGGAGCGGGGCGTCTCGTGCAGCCACACCCGCACGCCGAGCCGCTCCGCCAGCCGGCCCACCACGTGGTGGCCGAGGCAGCGGTCGGGCGCGGCCAGGAAGCTCTCCTCGCCCCTGAGCCGGGCGTTGGCCGCGGCCAGCTCGGCGGGCGTCATGCCGACGCCGTGATCGGTGATCGTGATGCGGCACTCGCCCTCGTCGGCGCGTGCCCAGATCTCCACCTCGGCGTCGGGCGGCGAGAACGCCAGCGCGTTCTCCACCAGCTCGGCCAGCAGGTGCGCCACCTCGGCCACGACGGCCCCGCGCACCAGCGGGCCGTCCAGCACCCGCAGCGTCACCCGGTGATGGCCCTCCATCTCCGCCAGCGTCATCCGCACCACGTCGGCCACCGGGACCGGCTCCGACGAGCGGCGCGCCGCCCGCTTGCCCGCCAGCACCAGCAGGCTCTCGGCGTTCCTGCGCAGCCGCCCGGTCAGCCGGTCGAGCTCGCACAGCCGCGCCAGCGCCGCAGGGTCGGACTCGTGCCGCTGCAGCACGCCGACCGCGCCGAGCTGACGGTGCACCAGGTCGCGGTTGCGCCGCCCCAGCTCGGCCAGCGCCTCCGCGGTGCCCTCGCGCAGCGCCGTCCGCTGGGCGGCCAGCCGCGCCGCCGTCGCGTGCATGCCGCCGACGGCCCACGCCACCTCGGTGAACGCGTCGGCCCGCGCCCTTCCGGGGCCCGCCTCCCGTACGCCGGACTCCAGCTCGGCCGCGTGGTCGCGCAGGATGGCCGCCTCCGTGGCCAGGTTGCGCAGCGGACGCAGGACCGAGCGCACGACCAGCGCCCCCAGCGCGAGCAGCACCAGCGTCAGCGCGGCGCCGGAGGCCGCCAGCGTCACCAGACGGCGCGTCTCGCGCTCCACGGCGGCCACGGCGGCCGCGCGGGCCTGACCGCCCGCCACCCGCTGCGCGGCCCTCAGCGCGTCCGTACGGGCCTCCGTGGCGCTCTCCCATGCCCGGGGCCCCGCCGTCACCTCCGTGCCCGAGGCGCTCGCCACGGCCTCCTGCTCCAGCGCGGCCACCCGGGCCACCGGTCCGGCCCGCAGCGCCCGGTCCAGCGCCGCCGCGCCCGTCCGCCCGGCCATCCGCCCGTAGCGGGCCAGGGCGTCGTCCGCCACGGCCCCGGCCCGCAGGAACGCCGCGTAGTCGGGCGCCGCGAACCCGCCCGCCGCCAGCGCCCCCGTCACCAGCGCCCGCTGCTGCGCGGCGGCCTCCTTGCCCCGCGCCAGCGCCTCCAGCGGCCCCGCCCGGTGCGAGGCCGCCAGCACGGCCGCGATCGTCGTCGTATAGGCGGTGAACACCGTCAGATGCCGGGGCCGCGCCCCCACCTCCCCCGGCACGGCCGCCGCCCCCGGCACGGCGCTCCCGGCTGAGCCCGGCACGACGGTCCCGGCCGCGCCCGGCACCGCGCCTTCGGCAGCTCCTGGGACGGCGGTTGCGGTCGCTTCGGGGACGGCGGCCGTGCCGGGGGCGGTGGTTCCGGCGGCGCCAGGCACGGCGGCTCCGGGGACGGCGCCCTCGGCTGTCCCGGCGGCGTTCCCGGCGTTCCCGGCGTTCTCCCCGGCCGCGCGGATCTCGGCCAGGGTGCCGGGCCCGGGAAGCGACTCGCGTACGCGCCCGGCCCCGGCGCGGCCGCTGAGCAGCGGGGCGAGGGCGGTGTCGGTGGCGCGGCGGGCGGCGGCGAGGTCGGCGGCGAAGCGCTCCTCACCGGCCGCGCGGCCCGCGGCGAGGGTGCGTTCGCGCTGGAGGGCGTGGACCAGGTCCTCGGCGGCGAGTGCCACGTCCACCTGGCGGACGCCGGACGCGGCCTCGGCACGGGCCGCGGCGAGGTCCGCGACGCCGGCTCCCGTCGCCGCGATGAGCAGCAGCGCCGGCACGGCCGGCAGCAGGAACAGGCGCGCCCTCAGGGGCAGCCCGCGGGCGGGGGACATGGTCATCGCGCTGGGCCCTCGTAAAGTGACGTCAGGAAAGTGCGAGTGCACGTGACACGATATTGCGTCGCGTGTTCGCTTGACTGCGTGACGTGAAGAATCTGGAGTGCGACACGGTGACGGTTCCGGTGTTCCTCGCGGCGGATCTGAGCGGGTCCGAGCTGGTGCTCGACGGTCCCGAGGGGCGGCACGCGGCGTCGGTGCGGCGGCTGCGCGAGGGTGAGCGGGTCGACCTGACCGACGGCGCGGGCGCGGTGGCCGAGTGCGTGGTGCGCGAGGTGCTGAAGGACGCGCTGCGGCTGGACGTGCTGGCCCGCCACGAGGTGCCCGCGCCGCGGCCCCGGCTGGTCGTGGTGCAGGGCCTGCCCAAGGGTGACCGGGGCGAGCTGGCCGTGGAGATGATGACCGAGGCGGGCGTCGACGTGATCGTGCCGTGGGCAGCCTCGCGCAGCATCACGCAGTGGAAGGGCGAGCGGGCCGCCAAGGCGCTGGGCCGGTGGCGGTCCACGGCGCGGGAGGCGGGCAAGCAGGCGCGCCGGTTCCATCTGCCGGAGGTGGCCGAGCCCGCCACGACGGCCCGCGTGGAGGCGCTGCTGGCGGGCGCGGCGCTGGGGCTGGTGCTGCACGAGGAGGCGGCCGAGCCGCTGTCGCGGGTGGCGCTGCCGGCGGGCGGCGACATCGTCGTCGTGGTGGGCCCGGAGGGCGGCGTGTCGGAGGACGAGCTGGCGCGCTTCGAGGCGGCCAAGGCGGTGCCGGTGCTGCTGGGGCCGACGGTGCTGCGCACCTCGACGGCGGGGGTGGCGGCGGCGGCCGTGCTGCTGGCGCGCTCCGGCCGCTGGTAGCGTCCCGGCGGGCCATGCGCCTGGGGGCGTCAGGGGAGCGGGGGCGGGGTGGCGAGCAGCGGGCTGGGCGCGTCCGACGCGGTCGGCGCCGGGTCGCCCGGCGGGCACTCCTCGGCGGGGCAGGGCGCCTCGGGCGCGGCGGTCTCCGAGATCGACGGGTCCGGCGAGGGCGAGGGCGTGATCTCCGGGCAGTCGGCGGGCGGCTCCGCCTGCTCCTCGGCGGCCGTCGGGCACGGCGTCGTGCTGGGCTCGGAGCTGGGGGAGGGGGAGGGCTTGCTGGTCGACCTGGCCGTCTCCGACGGCTGCGGGGAGGGCGGCGGCGTGGACGGGTCGGGGACGACGACCGCCGGCGGGTCCTGCCGTACGGTGGCCTTCGGCTCGGCGGGCCGGCTGGTCGACGACTTGGCCGGCGGGGTGGCGCTGGAGGTGGCCTCGACCTCCTGGACGGGCACCTGCTCGATCACCTGGTTGCGCAGCTCGGGGACCACCATCACGATCGTGGCGGCGACCAGGACGGCGCTGGCCGCGGCGGCGCCCACCCGCCACCAGATGAGGTTGCGCGCCCCGCGCCGCTCGATCCGGGCGCGGATGATCTCCAGCCCGTCCGGCGAGGGCACGACCGCGTCCGCCTCCGCGTGGAGCGCACGGCGCAGGGCGTCGCCGTGCTCGTCGGGGGGCTGGGTCATGACATCTTCTCCAGGACGGATCGCAAGGCGGCCATGCCACGCGCCGTGTGGCTCTTGACCGCGCCCTTGCTGATGCCCATGGCGTGGGCGATCTCAGCCTCGGACAGATCACCGTAGTAACGAAGGACCAGTGCCTCTCTCTGACGGGTGGGCAGGGCTCGCAGCGCCTCGATCACGGCGGAGCGTTCGAGCTCGCCGATCGCGCCGTTCTCGGCGCTCGGCGCGTCGGGCAGGCCCTTCGGCGCGTATTTCTCGACGACCGCGCGGTGGCGCAGCACGGAACGGGACCGGTTGACGACGGACTGACGCAGGTAGGCGAGTGCTTTGTCGGGGTCACGCAGTCTGCGCCAGGCGCCGTGGATGGCGACGAACGCGTCCTGCACGACTTCCTCCGCGGTTGCCATGTCGCGCACCAGCAACACAGCGAGACGTACCAATGACCGAAAGTGCGCGCTGTAGAGCGCGGTCACGGCCATGTCGGCGTCCCACCCGACCGGCACCGCCCCCATGGACCTGTCGGCCAGGAGGGTTTCGGTGGTCACTTCAGTGGGACGCGCGGCCTTGCCTGAGGGTTTACGCTCTTCCGGTTCCTTAGGGGGCATGACCCAGTCGTGTCCTCGCCAGGTGGCCTCGCCCGACCCTGAATCGTCTCTTTTCCTTGAAGTGTCGCACACACACCCTAACCGCGTTGATCTTCGGACGCCACGCGGGAAGCGGTCACCGATTCGCAACGCCGATCAGGCGATGTCCCGCGTCGGTAAGGTGATCGGGTGACCGACTGCCTCTTCTGCAAGATCGTGGCCAGGGAGATCGAGGCCGAGATCGTCCTGGAGACCGAGCGGGCGCTGGCCTTCCGCGACATCAACCCGCAGGCGCCCACCCACGTGCTCGTCGTACCGAAGGCGCACCACGCCGACGCGGCGGCCCTGGCCGAGGCCGACGACGGGCTGGCCGACGACGTGCTCAAGGCCGCGCACGCGGTGGCCGTGCAGGAGGGCGTCGCGCCCGGCGGTTACCGGATCGTGTTCAACACCGGGGCCGGCGCCGGGCAGACCGTCTTCCACGTGCACGCGCACGTGCTGGGCGGGCGTGACCTGACCTGGCCGCCCGGGTGATATTGGCATGAGCGATCGGCCTGGTCCCGGCTACCATGGGGGCACAAGCAAAGCCAAGGAGACCGGGAGGCATCAGGCCGCTGGCCTGCCCATGTCCGAACTACACGAATCCCGACGAACGGCACCTCCCTCGCGCACTCAAGCCAAGGTGCTGATTCCGGACGAATACCCGATGGTCAGCCTCCTGGGCTCACGTGACGAGCTGCTGCGCGTCATCGAGGGCGCCTTCAAGGCCGACATCCACGTGCGCGGGAACGAGATTACCGTCACCGGCAGCCCCGACGAGAGCGGCACCGTGGTGCGGCTGTTCGAGGAGCTGGTCGAGGTGCTGCGCAGCGGCGGCGAGCTCACCCCCGACGCGGTCGAGCGGAGCATCGCCATGCTCCGCATGACCTCCGACCGCCCGGCCGAGGTGCTGTCGCTCGACATCCTCTCCTCGCGCGGGCGGACCATCAGGCCCAAGACGGTCAACCAGAAGCGCTACGTCGACGCGATCGACAAGCACACGATCGTCTTCGGCATCGGCCCCGCAGGCACCGGCAAGACCTACCTCGCGATGGCCAAGGCCGTGCGCGCGCTCCAGGAGAAGCGGGTCAACCGCATCATCCTGACCCGCCCCGCGGTCGAGGCCGGCGAGCGGCTCGGCTTCCTGCCCGGCACCCTCTACGAGAAGATCGACCCCTACCTGCGGCCGCTCTACGACGCGCTGCACGACATGGTCGACCCCGACTCGATCCCCAAGCTGATGGCCGCGGGCACGATCGAGGTCGCGCCGCTGGCCTACATGCGCGGCCGCACGCTCAACGACGCCTTCATCATCCTCGACGAGGCCCAGAACTCCTCGGCCGAGCAGATGAAGATGTTCCTGACCCGTCTCGGCTTCAACTCCAAGATCGTGGTGACGGGTGACGTCACCCAGGTCGACCTGCCCTCGGGCACGGTCAGCGGCCTGCGGGTGGTGCAGGAGATCCTCGAGGGCATCCCCGACATCCACTTCGCCCGGCTGACCAGCTCCGACGTGGTCCGCCACAAGCTGGTGAGCGAGATCGTCGACGCCTACGGGCGCTACGACGCACTCCAGGAGCCGAAGCAGATCCAGCAGCAGCGGGGAAAGCGCCGATGAGCATCGAGATCAACAACGAGTCCGGCGTCGGCGTCGACGAGGAGACCCTCGTCGCGCTGGCCGGCCACGTGCTCGCCGAGATGGGCATCAACCCGCTGGCCGAGCTCTCGATCGTGGTCGTCGACGAGGACGCCATGGCCGAGCTGCACGAGAAGTGGATGGGCGAGCCCGGCCCGACCGACGTGCTCGCCTTCCCGATGGACGAGCTGCGTCCCGGCGGCGGCGCGCGTGGCGACGGCGAGAGCCCCGCCGACCCGGCGCTGCTGGGCGACGTGGTGCTCTGCCCGCAGGTGGCGGCCCGGCAGGCCGAGGAGGCCGGCCACAGCGCCCAGGCCGAGCTCGAGCTGCTGTGCACCCACGGCATCCTCCACCTGATGGGCTACGACCACGCCGAGCCCGAGGAGCACAAGGAGATGTTCGGGCTGCAGGCCCGGCTGCTCGAAGCCTGGCGGGAGGTGCGCGACTCCCGGTGAACGCCTGGTTGCCGTTGGCCATCGTCCTCGTCGTGGTCGGTGGCCTCATCGCCAGCGCGGAAACGGCGTTGACGCGCATCTCCCGGGTGCGCGCCGAGGAGGCCGTGCGAGACCGCAGGCGCGGCGCCGACCGGCTGCACGCGATCGTCTCCGACGCGCCGCGCTACCTCAATCTGCTGCTCCTGCTCCGGCTGAGCTGCGAGCTGGTCGCGACGGTGATCGCGACGTTGCTGTTCATCGACCTCATGCACGACCAGGGCTGGGCGTACGTGTCCGCCGCGGCCGTGATGATCGTGGTGAGCTACGTGATCGTCGGCGTCATGCCGCGCACCCTGGGCCGCCAGCACGCCGAGCCGATCGCGCTGGCCAGCGCCCCGATCGTCTACGGGCTGACGAAGATCTTCGGGCCGCTGCCCAAGCTGCTCATCCTGCTGGGCAACGCGCTGACGCCCGGCAAGGGGTTCCGCGACGGGCCGTTCACCTCCGAGGCGGAGCTGCGTGACCTGGTCGACCTGGCCGAGGAGCGCCGGGTCATCGAGCCCGACGAGCGCGAGATGATCCACTCGGTGTTCGAGCTGGGCGACACGCTGGTGCGCGAGGTCATGGTGCCGCGCACCGACATGGTCTACATCGAGCGGGGCAAGACGCTCAGCCAGGCGCTGTCGCTGGCGCTGCGCAGCGGCTTCTCCCGCATCCCGGTGGCCGGCGAGAACGAGGACGACGTCATCGGCATCGCCTACCTCAAGGACATCACCCGGCGGGTGCACGAGTCGGGCGCCGACCGCGGGCACGAGCGCATCGAGTCGATCATGCGCCCGGCCACGTACGTGCCCGAGAGCAAGCCGATCGACGAGCTCCTGCGCGAGATGCAGGCCAAGCAGACCCATCTGGCCATCGTCATCGACGAGTACGGCGGCACGGCCGGCCTGGTCACGATCGAGGACGTGCTGGAGGAGATCGTCGGCGAGATCACCGACGAGTACGACCAGGAGGCGCCCCGGGTCGAGCCGATGCCCGGCGGGGCGCTGCGGGTGACGGCCCGGATGCCGGTCGACGAGCTGGCCGAGCTGTTCGACACCGAGATCGAGGTCGACGACGTCGAGACGGTGGGCGGGCTGCTGGCCCACGCGCTGGGCCGGGTGCCGATCGCCGGCTCCCAGGCCGAGGTGGCGGGCCTCAGGCTGACGGCCGAGAGCCTGGCCGGGCGGCGCAACCGGATCAGCACCGTGGTCGTGCGGCGGGTGCTGCCGCTGGGCGACGACGTGGTCCCCGCCCGCGCCGAGCACGACTGACCGGCGGGTCCAGGTTGTCGCAAGCGTTCTACAAGTCTTCTGCAAGCGCCGTCCGCCAGTCTTTCTCTCGACACCCTGTGCGGTGGGTGTCACGAGGGGGGCTTCCGAGCGCCGGGTGGGGTTCGCGGCGGGAGGAAGGCTTCCGGGGGGACGGCAACGTCTCGATCAGCTAGCCGATCGTGACGTTGTTCGGCGTAAAGGGTGTTCTCGTCCGAACAGGACGGGAGCACCCTTTTTGCGTTTGATCCTTTGTTGGTAGTAGCGGTGGATTGCCGTAATTGCCGACCGGGGAGGCTGCCGGTCGGAGGGAATCATGAAACGCGGACAGCGGATCATCGCCTGCGGGCTCCTTGCCGGTGCCCTGACAGGCTGCGGAGACGGCGGCCTCGTCCAAGGGGTCGACGTACAGGCCCTGGCCCAGATGCGGGAGGTTCTCAAGAAGGAGCCGCGGCTGCCCGAGGGCTTCTCGCCCCGGCCCGAGCAGGCGTGGCGGGCGCCGTTCACGCCGGCCGACCGCAACTGCCGGGCCGTGCTCGACGCGGCGGGCGGGCGGGCGCCCGCGCAGGAGCTGACCGCGCAGGCCGCGGCCAGCTATCAGGGCGACGAGCTCGGCGAGCAGGTCGGCGTCGGCCTGGCCCGCTACACCGGCGCCGCCGCCGAACAGCACCTGGCCGAACTGACCCGAGCCCTGGAGGCGTGCCGCGCGGTGCGCCAGGGCACCGGCACCCACCTGCGCACCACGCTGGTGCCGGTCGGGAAGGTGGCCGACGAGGCGGTGGGCGGCGAGCTGCGCGGACGGCTGAACGGCTATCCCTACACGCTCGACGTCGTGCTCGCCCGCTCGGGCGACACGCTGGTCTCGCTGGTGCACACGAGCATGGCCGAGGTGGACCCGCAGCGCACGCGGCAGCTCCTCGACGCGGTGATGCGGATGGCCAGCGCCTAATCTGGTCCTCGTGACTCTCGATCCCGAAGACAGCAAGATCATCACCCTGGCCCGGTCGTCCCGGGCGCGCAACGGCTCCGCCCAGGGCGCCGCCGTACGCGACGAGACCGGCCGCACCTACGCGGCCACCGACGTCGCGCTCACCTCGCTCACCCTGTCGGCGGTGCAGGTGGCCGTGGCGACGGCCGTCTCCAGCGGCGCGCGGTCGCTGGAGGCCGTGGCGCTGGTCACCGACGGCGACGGGCCGAGCGCCGCCGACGAGGCCGCCGCCCGCGAGCTGGGTGTCAAGACCATCCTCGTGGCCGGCCCGGACGGCACGCTGCGCGACGGCACGCCCGGCGGGGCCTGACATGCCGATGTCGCCGTTCCTGGCCGATCTGCGCGCCAAGGTCGGCTCCCAGCTCCTCATGCTGCCGTCGGTCAACGGCTGCGTGTTCGACGAGAGCGGCAGGCTGCTGGTGGCACGCCACGGCGACGTCGGCCTCTGGGCCACCCCGGGCGGCGGCGTCGACCCCGACGAGCGGCCCGAGGACGCCGTCGTGCGCGAGCTGCGCGAGGAGCTCGGCCTCGAGGTCCGCGTACGCGCCCTCATCGGCGCCCACGGCGGCCCCGACTTCCGCGTCCTCTACCCCAACGGGCACCAGGTCGCGTACGTGATCATCACGTACGCCTGCGCCATCGTCTCCGGCACGCCCACCCCCGACGGGGACGAGATCACCGACGCGCGCTGGGTCACCGAGCCGGAGCTGGCCGGGCTCAGGATGACCGCGTGGAGCCCCCACGTGCTGCCCCAGGTCTTCGCCTGGTGGCGTGACCAGGCCGGTCGATGAGCCAGAATGCACTATGTGACTTCGCCAGACAACCATCGCGCCGGATTCGCCTGCTTCGTGGGGAGGCCGAACGTCGGCAAGTCCACGCTGATGAACGCCCTGGTCGGCACGAAGGTGGCGATCACCTCGTCCAAGCCGCAGACCACCCGCCGCGCCATCCGCGGCATCGTGCACCGGCCCGAGGCCCAGATCGTCATCGTCGACACGCCCGGCCTGCACCGCCCGCGCACGCTGCTCGGTGAGCGGCTCGACAGCCTCGTGCTGTCCACGCTCACCGAGGTCGACGTGATCGGGTTCTGCGTGCCGGCCAACGAGCCGATCGGCAAGGGCGACCGGTTCATCGCCGACAAGCTCGCCGCCGTCAAGAACACGCCCGTCGTGGCCGTGGTCACCAAGTGCGACCTGGCGAGCCGCGACCAGATCGCCGCGCAGCTCCTCGCGGTGTCGGAGATCGCGGAGTTCGCGGCGGTCGTCCCGGTGTCGGCGCAGTCGGGCGAGCAGCTCGACGTGCTCGGCGACGTGCTCATCGAGCACCTGCCCGAGTCGCCGCCGCTGTACGAGGACGGGCAGCTCACCGACGAGCCCGAGCAGGTGCTCGTGGGCGAGCTCATCCGGGAGGCGTCCCTCGAAGGCGTCCGCGACGAGCTGCCCCACTCCATCGCCGTCGTCGTCGACGAGATGCTGCCGCGCGAGGGGCGCGACGACCTGCTCGACATCTACGCCCACCTGTTCGTCGAGCGGCCGTCGCAGAAGGCCATCGTCATCGGACACAAGGGCGAGCGGCTGCGCGAGGTCGGCACCGCGGCTCGCAAGCAGATCGAGGCCCTGCTCGGCACCCGCGTCTATCTGGACCTGCGCATCAGCGTGCTCAAGGACTGGCAGCGCGACCCCAAGCAACTGCGCCGCCTGGGCTTCTACGACTGACGGGTGGCAGCCGGGGACCGGCGGAACAGCGCCAGGACCGCCAGCACCACCACCGCCAGCGACGCGCCCAGCGCGGCGAACCAGCCGTAGCGGATGACCGGCTCGATCGACAGGAAGCCCAGGTCGATCGAGACCCGGTCGGGCAGGCCGGCCGAGCCGGTCACGAACAGCACCAGCACCACCGCCGCGAGCGCGCCCGGCAGCGCGGCCAGCGCCGCGACGCGCGGGCGGCCGATCAGGCCGGCCAGCCCGCAGCCCGCCGCCGCCAGCCCGGCCAGCAGCGTCCACACGCCGGAGGCGTCGTCGATGCCGCGCACGTCGCGTGACAGCCCGGCGCCGACCAGGTCGCTCGTCGCCTGCGTCCCGGCCCAGGGCAGGACGACGCAGAAGATCAGCAGGCCGCCCGCGAGCATGACGGCGAAGGCGTGGAGTCTCCCGGCGGGTGACGGCGTGAGATGGTCGGCCACCCGATCACCATAAGCCGATCGTGCCGCCGCCACCACCGTCCGCGACGCGCCAACCGTGTGTCCGCGGCGTACGGCCGGGCGCGCGGCGAGGTCAGGAGTGGCGCCAGGTCTTGGCCTGGTCCTTCACCCAGGCGGAGACCTCCGCCGCGGTGGGATCCTGCCTGATCGAGGTGAACACCACCGGACCGCCGCCCCGGACCGCCGCCGCGTCGCGGGCCATCGACTCCAGGTCGGCGCCCACCAGCGGGGCCAGGTCCGTCTTGTTGACGACCAGCAGATCGGCCTGGGTGACGCCGGGGCCGCCCTTGCGCGGCACCCGGTCGCCGCCGGCCGCGTCCAGGACGAAGATCTGCCGGTCGGCCAGCTTCCGGCCGAACGTCGCCGCCAGGCTGTCGCCCCCGCTCTCCACCAGCACCAGGTCCAGCGGCCCGAACCGCTCCTCCAGCGTCTCCACCGCGTCGAGGTTGGCGGCGAGGTCGTCGCGGATCGCGGTGTGCGGCAGGCCGCCGGTCTCCACGGCCAGGATGCGCTCGGGGTCGAGGACGTCCGCGCCGCGCAGGAAGTCGGCGTCGTCGGTGGTGCGGACGTCGTTCGTGACGACGGCGAGCTGCAGGGCCGGGCCGAGCGTCCGGCACAGGGCCGCCACCAGGGCCGTCTTGCCGCTCCCCACCGGTCCGCCGATCCCCAGGCGCAGTGCGCGCCCGTGGCCGTCGGGGGTGTGGTGACGATCGCGGAGGTTGGCGCCCATGGGTGGGTTCCTTCCTGTCGGGAGGTGAAGAGCCTGACGTGGGGCCTGTGCGTACCGTTCTGCGAGGAGAGCCGAGGCGTGGGCGCTGCGTCGGAGAGGCGGTGCGCGTCCACCTCGGCATCCGGCTCCTCCCACGAGGGCGGGTGACCGGGGAGGGACAGCCATCCTCCGGGGACGGCCCTGCGGGCGGGACGTCCCTCACGTCTGGAGTTTCCCTCCGAAACGCGGCACCGTCCAGGGGCGGCGCCCCCAAGATCAGCCCGCCGAGATCAGCCCGCCGCCCACGCCCGCGCCGCGCGGACGATCTCCTCCAGGTCGCCGCTGTGCGCGCCGTGCCAGTAGACCTGGCCGCACACCCGGCACCGGCCGTAGGCGTCGTAACTGCGCCGGGTGCCGTCACGCAGCACCGGCTCCACCTCCCGCTTGGCCACCGCCTCCAGCTCCCCGTTGCAGGCCGTGCAGCGCGTCCACGGCCGCAGCGGCGGCGCGAACCGCTCCAGCAGGTCGCGGAGCTGGTCGGGCGCCCGCGTGCCGCGCACGTACGCGCCCAGCCACAGCGCGCGGCGGCGCAGCAGGCCGCGGTCCTGGGTGAGCAGCACCCGCCGCTCCGCGTTCGCCTGCGCCACCAGCGACGGGTCGTCCATGTCGTTGTGGTAGGCCGTGTCGATGCCCAGCAGGCGCAGCCGCCTGGCCAGCGTGCCCAGGTGCACGTCCAGCAGGAAGCGCGGCTCGCCCGGCAGCGGCTGCGGGCGGGGCACCCCGAGCACGTCCACGACGTCGCCGGGGCGCGGCTGGTAGGACGGCGGCACGCCCACACCGCCGACCGTCATCGGGCCCACCTCCGTCAGCGGGATGCCGGCCGACTCCACGTGGTGACCCAGCGTCGACGAGCCGTCGGGGGTGATCGGCTGTGCCTCCCGCCGGCGGCTCGCGGGCAGGAACATCAGCAACTCCGGCGCGATGCGAAGAAGCGCGTCCATGACGTCCATTCTGTACGGTCACCTCAGGGGCGGGACGGCGAGCGCGGCGCGTTCCAGGGCCAGCTCGGGCCACCATGACCCGCCGACAGGGCTCTCCTCGCCGCGCAGCGGGTCCTCCTCGCCGCCGGCGCCCCGACGGCAGCGCCCGCTGGAGGTGCCCGCCCGGTTGATCCACAGGTACGCGTCCACAAGCTCGTCGCCCGTCCGCGTCGTCGGGCGTGCGCCCGCGCCCCGGCCCGGCGGGTTGCACCAGGGCTGCGGGTCGGGCAGCTCGGCCGCCTTCCCCTCCGGCACCCACGGGCCGCGGCCGTTGCGGCTGGTGTCGATGACGAAGTGCGGCAGGTCGGCGGCGTCCACCGGGACGTCCGCCGGGCAGCCCGTGCGGCCCGTCGCCGCCAGGACGGCGACGCACGTGGACAGCTTCCTGCCGTACGAGACCAGGCCGGCCGTCGGCTGGTAGCCCTGCGCGTTGAGGAAGAAGCCGTCGGCGGCCGTCACGCCCGCGCCCACCAGGCTCTGGGCGATCTCCGCCGTGGCGGGCCAGCCCTCGTGGCCGCCGTCCAGGTAGACGGCGGTGCGGCCGCCGCGCTTGAGCTCGCGGACCGCCGTGGCCAGGTCGTGGTAGCGCCGGCTCGGGCTGCCCGGCAGGTCGCAGGCGGCCGTGCCGGGGATCTTGACCAGGCTCGCGGGCTCCAGGATCACCACCGCGTCCGCGCTGCCGAGCTGACCGGCGATCCCCTTGATCCAGCTCTGGTAGGCGGCCATGTTCTCGGCGCCGCCCGGGGCGCAGTCGCCGCCCGGCAGGTGGTCGATCACGAACACCGGCACCCCGCCGGCCCGCTCCGCCTCCTCGACGGCGGTGGCCACCGTGGCCACGGCGTCGTCGCCGGCCAGCCGGATCGCGTGGGGGACGGCGGCCAGGGCGCGCATCAGCGCGGCGTCCTCCGGGCGGTCCGCGGCGGCCAGGAACAGCGCCTCGCGTGCGGCGTCCGGCTCCGGCGGGGCGAACAGCCTCACGTCCTCGGCGGCCCGCAGCGGGTTGACGCCCACCGGGGCGGCCTCGTCGCCGGGCCGCAGGGCGACCACCGCCGTGGTGACCGCGACGGCCGCCGCCAGCGCCGCCACCCCGATCGTCAGCCGTCTTCCCGTCGCCGTCCGCCCTCCGCCCGCCGCCGGGCCGTCGCGTACCGGCTCCTGGGGGTCTTCGCCGGACGCGCCGGAGGAGAGGCGGTCGAGGAGGGCCTGGGCCGTGGGGCGGTCGGCGGGATCCCGGGACAGGGCCGCCGCCACCAGCTCGCGCAGCGGCTCGGGCAGCGGCGGCAGGACCGGAGGTTCGTGGACGATCCGGTACAGGATCGCCGGGACCGACTCGCCCGCGAACGGCGAGGCTCCCGTGGCGGCGAAGGCCATCACGCAGCCCCAGGCGAACACGTCCGACGCCGGCCCGACGGGCCCGCCCCGCACCTGCTCCGGCGACATGTACGCGGGCGTGCCCACGACGGCGCTGCTCAGGTCGGCGCCGCCGAGCTGGGCGATGCCGAAGTCGATGACCTTGGGCCCCACCTGCGAGAGCAGCACGTTCGACGGCTTGAGGTCGCGGTGCACGACGCCCGCGCCGTGGATCGCCCGCAGCGCGGTCGCCGTCGCGGCGGCCAGCCCGTCGAGCGCCGACCCCGTCAGCGGCCCGGAGCGGCGCACCGCCTCGTCCAGGCTGGGGCCCTCCACGTACTCCGTCACGATGTAGGCGGGATCGCCGGTGACGTCCGCGTCGAGGACGGGAGCCGTGCAGAAGCGGGCGACCCGGCGCGCGGCGGCCACCTCCCGGGCGAACCGCCGCCGGAAGCCCGGGTCGGCGTCCAGGCCGGGGTGGATCAGCTTGACCGCCACCCGGCCGCCCGCGGTGTCCGCGCCCAGGTAGACGGCGCCCATGCCGCCCTCACCGAGCCGGCCCAGCAGCGTGTAGGGGCCGACGTGCCGGGGATCCCCGTCTCGCAGCGCAGCCACGCTCATGATCGCCAGGTTAGACGTCGAGCCGCCAGTCGTTCCACTCGTCCAGCAGCTCGAACCCCATGGCCTCGTTGATCGCCAGCATGTGCGTGTTGGACCGGGCGTTCCAGGTGATGACGCGCTCCACGCCAGGCTCGCTCTCGCGCAGCCAGAACAGGTTCGTCAGCTTCATCAGCAGGCCCAGCCGGTGGCCGCGGTGCCCGGCCAGCACGGCGGTGTCGGCCTGGGCGGCCCAGCCACCGGGGACGTCGGGGGAGATGAAGATGCGTGAGAAGCCCGCCGGGGCGCCGTCGGAGATCCGCCGGGCCAGCACGGAGTAGACGGTCTCACCCGCCAGCCCGATGCGCTCCTCGGCGAAGCGCACGCTGTCGAGCGGGAAGCGGGACTCCTCGACGCCCTCGCCGCGCGGAGCGTCGTTCATGCCGCCCAGCAGGGTGGCGAGATCGGGCAGCAGGCCGGGCTCGGCCGGGCCGAGCCAGCGCTCCACCCGGTAACCGGCGGGCTCCGGCAGCATGCGGCGCAGCCCGTCCCAGTCGGCCGCGCGCAGGTCGAGCACCCGGCGCGCCTCGCCCAGCGAGAGCGTGAACCCTCGCGCCGAGGCGAACCGCGCCCCGTCGCTCCCCGCCTGCGTCTCGCTCAGCACGAGACGCCTGCCGCGAGCACGTACCCGCTCCACGGCGTGCGCGAGCAGGGCGGACCCGACGCCGGCCCGCTGCCGCTCCGGCCGCACCACCAGCACCGCCAGCCGGCCCAGGTGGAGGTTCTCGTACACGGGGAAGGCCAGCATGGTGCCGCCGATCACCTCGTCGCCGTCGACCGCGACGTGCGCCTCGACCTCCGCCCCCGGAAAGCCCCTGGTCACGTCGACCTCGAACCGCCTGCGGGACCACAGCGGCCCCGGCTGGCCGGCGTACGCGGCGACGAACGCGTCATGGAGCGCGGGCAGCAGCCTGCCCGGCCGCTCGGGATCGATGCGCTGGATCTGCATGCGTCCCAGCCAAACGCACCGGCGGCGGCGACGCGACCGGTTTTCCTACTGGCGGTAGTTCTCCACCTCGCCGGCCGGCCGCACGGCGGCGTCGTCGGGGTTCTCGCCCGCGCTGCGGCGGGCCCGGCGCTGGCGCAGCAGGTCCCAGCACTGGTCGAGCGCCGTCTCCAGCTCCCTGACCCGGGCGTTCTCCTCGTCGGAGGGCAGCTCGCCCGCGCGCAGCCTCTCACGCAGGCCGCGCTCCTCGTCGACCAGCTCGCTGATCCTGCTGAGAATCTCGTTGTCCCGCATGCTCAAGATCCTACGTATCGCGTGATAGAACACGCCCTATGGCTGGTATCGCGCTGGTAAGAAAGCCTGGTTCGCGCATCGCCGAGGGCATCGTCACCCACCTCCAGCGCCAGTCCGTCGACCCCGAGCGCGCCGCCGCCCAGCACGCCGCGTACGTGGCCGCGCTCGACG
The DNA here is from genome assembly GCF_040639085.1 of Nonomuraea sp. NPDC023979. Taxonomy (NCBI): domain Bacteria; kingdom Bacillati; phylum Actinomycetota; class Actinomycetes; order Streptosporangiales; family Streptosporangiaceae; genus Nonomuraea; species Nonomuraea sp. NPDC023979. The sequence goes on along the minus strand of NZ_JBEZZG010000004.1, from coordinate 173,528 downwards.
CCGCCGGCTGGCGGCCCGTGCACGCCGAACCCGCCGACGACCTGCCCGACGCGCCGTTCGTGGAGGACACGGTCGTGGTCGCCGGGACGCTGGCCGTACTGACCAGACCGGGCGCGCCCGGACGGCGGCCCGAGGTCGAGTCCGTCGAACGCGCCGTACGCGGCCTCGGCCTGACCACGGTCAGGATCACGCGGCCCGCCACGCTCGACGGCGGCGACGTGCTCCAGACCGGGCCCACCGTGTACGCGGGCCGCTCCGGACGGACGAACCACGCGGGCATCGCCCAGCTCACCGCGTTGCTGCCCGAGCGCGACGTGGTGACCGTGGACCTGACAGGCGTGCTGCACCTCAAGTCCGCCGTCACCGCGCTGCCCGACGGCACGCTCATCGGCGACCCCGCCCACGCCGACCTGCCCGGCCTGCTCGAACCGCCGGAGGAGTCCGGCGCCCACGTGGTGCCGCTCGGGCCCGGCGGCGTGCTGATGGCCGCCTCCGCGCCGCGCACCGCCGCGATGCTCGGCAGGCGCGGGCTCGACGTGGTGACCGTGGACATCTCCGAGTTCGAGAAGCTCGAAGGCTGTGTCACCTGCCTCAGCGTCCTCATCCCGGCACCGTGCTGAACTGCCTGCTCTCACCATGTGAGAACCGGGGCGGTCCACGGCGAGACGTCTGGTAGCGTGAACGGCATGCTGCGCGGGCTCCTTCTTAGCTGCCGCGGCGGGGGCCACTGAGGCCGGCTCCCTCGCCGCGGAGCCAGTCATGCGCGTCGGCCGCTTCGACCCGACCGACAGGAGCACCCGACATGACCGCCCAGCGACCCAGCCCGATGCCGTTCCAGCGCTACCAACCCTTCGAGCCTGTCCGGCTGACCGACCGCACCTGGCCCGACCAGGTCATCACCAAGGCCCCGCGCTGGTGCGCGGTCGACCTGCGTGACGGCAACCAGGCGCTGATCGACCCGATGGACTCCCACCGCAAGCTCCAGATGTTCGAGCTGCTGGTGAAGATGGGCTACAAGGAGATCGAGGTGGGCTTCCCGGCCGCCTCCCAGACCGACTACGACTTCGTCCGCCAGATCATCGACGAGGACCGCATCCCGGACGACGTCGTCATCCAGGTGCTGACGCAGGCCAGGCCCGAGCTCATCGAGCGCACCTTCGAGGCCGTCCAGGGCGCCCGGCAGGCCATCGTCCACCTGTACAACTCCACCTCGACGCTGCAGCGCCGCGTCGTGTTCGGCCAGGACAAGGACGGCATCACCGCCATCGCGGTCGAAGGCGCCAAACTGGTCAAGAAGCTGGCCGACGCCACCGACGTCGACGTCTACTTCCAGTACTCGCCCGAGTCGTTCACCGGCACCGAGCTCGAATACGCCGTCGAGGTGTGCGACGCCGTCAACGAGGTGTGGCAGCCCACCCCCGACCGCAAGGTCATCGTCAACCTGCCCGCCACCGTCGAGATGGCCACCCCCAACGTCTACGCCGACCAGATCGAGTGGATGCACCGCCACCTCAAGCACCGCGACTCCATCATCCTGTCGCTGCACCCGCACAACGACCGAGGCAGCGCCGTCGCCGCCGCCGAGCTCGGCTACATGGCCGGCGCCGACCGCATCGAAGGCTGCCTGTTCGGCAACGGCGAACGCACCGGCAACGTCTGCCTGGTCACCCTCGGCATGAACCTGTTCTCCCAGGGCATCGACCCCGAGATCGACTTCAGTGACATCGACGAGATCCGCCGCGTCACCGAATACTGCAACCAGCTCCCCGTCCACCCGCGCCACCCGTGGGGCGGCGAGCTCGTCTACACCGCCTTCTCCGGCTCCCACCAGGACGCCATCAAGAAGGGTTTCGAACACCTCGAAGCCGACGCCGCCGCGGCCGGCATCCCGGTCGACTCCTACACCTGGGCCGTCCCGTACCTGCCGATCGACCCCAAGGACATCGGCCGCACCTACGAAGCCGTCATCCGCGTCAACAGCCAGTCCGGCAAGGGCGGCGTCGCCTACATCATGAAGGCCGACCACCAGCTCGACCTGCCGCGCCGGCTGCAGATCGAGTTCTCCAAGGTCGTCCAGTCCCGCACCGACGCCGAAGGCGGCGAAATCAGCCCCTCCGCCATGTACGGCATCTTCCAGGACGAATACCTGCCCACGCCGCACAACCGCTGGGGCCGCCTCGGCCTCATGGCCCACCGCCACGAATCCACCGTCGACGACCAGGACCGCATCAGCGCCGACGTCCGCATCGACGGCGAGATCCGCGAAGTCGCCGGCACCGGCAACGGGCCCATCTCCGCGTTCATCGACGCCATCGCCAAGGTCGGCATCCAGGCCCGCGTCCTCGACTACGTCGAACACGCCATGAGCGCCGGCACCGACGCCAAGGCCGCCTCCTACCTGGAGTGCGAGGTCAACGGCCAGGTGCTGTGGGGCGTCGGCATCGACGCCAACACCACCACCGCCTCCCTGAAGGCCATCATCTCAGCCGTCAACCGGGCTTACCGGTGAGCTGCTGAGTAGCGCCGGCCGTGGCTTGAGGGCTGTGCGACTGCGCTCCCTGGGTTCCTTGGGTCCCTTGGGTTCCTTGGGGGGTGCAGTCGTACAGCTCGCCGTAGCGGGACTGGGCTATGCGCATGAGGGCGATAAGATCCTGGATCGCATCCCTGCCTTTGGCCACTTTGGCCAGGTAGATGTCAAGCATGCGATCTGTGCCCCCACAGCGAAACTTCGCACTTACCCGGTAGGGCTGCTGGGCGAGGAGGCCACTCGTCAGGTAGGCGACCATGCCATTTCCGAGGTCGGCGGGAATGGTAACGCCATTGTGGCGAGTATAAATGCTAAGCCTGCCATCCATCACGTAGTCAATGTGCTCCTGGCCCGTCTTGCCCTCTGCGCGTAGCCAGTTCACCTGAAGGGGTGGGCGCATTGGGTCTGGGGTCCGGCACTCGCCGCTTGCTTCGCTCCCGACCGTTTCTCCAGAAATGGGGCCGACTGTTCCGGTGATCGCACGAAACGCCTGTTCGGGGACAAGCTTGCAAACGTACGGTGGGGCGTCGGTGATCGTCTGGCGGGCAGAGTTCGGTGTGGCGACCATGCTCTTTTCGGCAGAGCATGCCGGCAATAGCAAAATGATCGCTGTCGGGATGGCTGACAGGTATGGGCTTCTCAACTTTTCTCCTCCGGGGAGGAGTTATTCTGCAGGCCTAGGTAGTCTAGCACCCCGGTTGTCCTGTGAAGGGTGCCGTTGAATCGGTCGAGCAGGCTGCTGCTTTCACCCTTTTCCCGAGCCCATTCAAGGAATTTGCTGTACTCCTTTGGAGTCATTTCGGCAAAAGGTTTGATTATTGGTGGTATCCCAGAGCTGAATATATGGCCCTCGCTAGAGAACTCGTCGAACATCCCCTTGTTTAGCATGGCTGTGGCGAGCATCTGCTCCGACAATCTCTCCACTGCAAGGCGATTGTTGGCCAGCGTGCTATATGTATCATCCAAGCTTCGCCCGGGTTGGGACATTTGTTGTGCGGTATATTTGGCGATTTCGTCGAATCCCGCCCCGGCCAGCTTGTCATAACCCTTAGTGATGGTTTCATTGAACGCTCCGGCGGCCAACTGGCTGATCGGTCTGGCGCCTGGAACTGGAAGTAGTCCGATAGCGTCGCGCACCATGCCTTTCAGGGCGTCGTCAGTCCTCTTGGCATCCAGTCCCAGCGCAATTAGCCCTTGACGACGGGTTTCCACAATGTGGCTGAAGAGTGCTGCCTCCTCTACGGTGCGATCCTCCAAGAACTTCGCCGTGTCTATCCTGTCGACTCGTCCGGTTCCGTTGAGGTCGAAGCGCTTGACGTCGGCCTGTGTGAAGCCGAAGCGTTCGGCGTTGGAGGCGTCGAGGCCGACCGGGGGGACGGTGTCGAGGGCCGCGCGCATGTGTTCGGTCTGTGCTCTCACCAGGGCTTCGAACCCGGCGTCGTGCGACGTGGCCAGCAGCAGCGCGTAGGACATGTCCTCGGGGGCGACCCTCTCGAAATGGGCGCGGTTCAGGTACAACTGAGACAGTTCGTCCACGTTCGCGGCGATGGCCCGGGCCAAGGGGTACGACAGAGGCGCGTAGCGGTCGAACAGTTCTCTGTTGACGAGTTTGAGGTTGCCGTCGTCCGCTTTGCCGAAGGCGCTCCGCACCTCGTCGGACAGGATCTTCGTCAGCTCGGCGGCCAGATGTCGTGAGGTGGGGTCCTGGCCGGTGGTGGCGGTGATCAGCAGGTCGTTGAAGGGTGCGTGGTCCTTCAGGTAGAGGGAGGCCCGCCAGCGCGTCGTCAGCAGGTAGTCCAGCGTGGACTCCTTCCAGCCGGGCGGGGTGTGGGCCAGGAGGGCGTGGGCGGCTTCGCGGCTGGACTTGGCGGCGTGGAAGAGGTCGTCCACGACCGCGGAGGATCCTCTGGCGCCGGGGACGCCGGCGTGGGTGCCGGGGCGGAGGAGGGTGCCGAGGCCGAGGGCGCCGGCGAGGTCGGGGACGGGGACCTGGGTGCTGCCGAAGAGGCGGCCGAGCGCGTCGCCGGTGGCTGCCCATTGGGCTTTGCGCTGGTCGTGTTCGTAGGCGATGGCGTCGCGGCCGACGACGGTCATGAACTCCCGGGAGAACGGGGTCCGGCCGTCGTGGGCTCGCCAGATGAGGGCCTGAGCCTGGTAGCCGGTGTAGGTGGTGTCGCCGGTCCGGTGGGTGGCGCGGCCCTGCTGGGTGAGGTCCTTGAGGAAGGTGGAGCCCAGGTACGCGGGGTCGCGCGGGTCGGTGGCCTTGGCCAGGGCGGTGGCGAGCAGGCTGAGGACGTGGGGGGCGGTGGTGGTGAGGGGGGTGGTGGCCTGGCGGTCGCGGGCGTCGCGGAGCTGGGCGGCGAGGGAGCCGGGGAGGCGGGTGACGCCTTCGGCGCCCAGGACGCCGAGGAAGGTCTTGACGAACGCGGCGTCGGCGGTGCGGGAGGCGTACGCGCGCAGTTCGGCGAGGGCGCGGGTGTCGCCGTCGGCGGCACGCCGGGCGGCGCGGGCGGCGAGGGTGCCGTCGAGCAGGGCCTGGGCGGCGTCGAGGGTGTCGGGGAGCTCGACGAAGCTGCCGGCGGGGGTGCTGGTGCCGAAGGTGACCTTCTGGCGTTGGAGTTCGTGGACGAGGCGCTGCCGTCGGCGCAGGTCGCCGGCCTGGGTGGCGACACGGGTGGCGAGGTCGCGCAGGCGGGTGGCGGGGGTGGTGTCGAGGCCGGCGGCGTCCAGCTCGCGGTGGAGGGCCTGGGCGAGCTGTTCCAGCCGGCGGGCGGCCTGGGTGTGGGCGCTGGTCATGGCGTCGAACTGGGCCGGTTTGACCCCGGTGAAGCCGCTCATGGGGTGTCCCGCAGCGCGGCGAGCTTGCGGTCGGCGCTGTGGACGGCCTCGGTGAGCATGGCCCACAGCTCGCGCTGGTCGGCGTGGAGCTGGGCGCCGAACCGGTCGCCGGTGGGGCCCACCCAGGCGTCGTCGGCCATCAGGCGGCAGGCGGGGGCGAGCGCCCACCAGTGTTCGTCCGACAGCCGCCGGATCCGCTCCGCCGTCGCGCGCATAGCCTCGCGGTCGAGGTCAGCCACGATGATCCCCTCGTATGGCTCGTGCACAGAACCAGATCAGGAGGCGGCGTTCCTCCACGTCACCCCGACGGTAATCACGATCACGACGACAAGACAAGTTGAACGTCAGCGAAAGTATGAATGCGTTCGATATTCGCCAGGAATTGCGTGGATTTGCGGTACGAAATTCGGGAGGGGGAAATCCGGCCGCCGTGATCTCGTGTGCCACGCTTGACCGCATGGGACATGACGCGAGGATCGCGGTCACCGGGGTGACCGGTTATGTGGGCGGCAGGGTGGCGCGCAGGCTGGCCGAGGAGGGGGTGGCGCTCCGGCTGGTGGCGCGCGATCCGGCCCGGGTGCCGAGGCTGCCGGGAGCGGTGGTGGAGCAGGCGTCCTACGGCGACGCGGAGGCCGTGCACCACGCGGTGGCCGGGGCCGAGGTGGTGCTGATGGTGTCGGCGACGGAGGCGGCCGACCGGCTGGCCGAGCATCGGGCGTTCGTGGACGCGGCGGCGGAGGCGGGGGTGCGGCATCTGGTCTACACGTCCTTCTGCGGGGCCGGGCCGGAGGCGGCGTTCACGCTGGCGCGCGACCACTGGGCGACGGAGGAGCACATCCGGGCGTCCGGGATGGCGTTCACGTTCCTGCGGGACAACCTGTACGCGGACTTCCTGCCCGCGATGGCCGGTGACGACGGGGTGATCCGGGGACCTGCGGGCGACGGGCGGGTGGCGGCGGTGGCGCGTGACGACGTGGCCGACGCCGCGGCGGCGGTGCTGTGCGGGCCGGGGCGGCACGAGGGGGCGACGTACGACCTGACGGGGCCGCAGGCGCTGACCCTGGCCGAGGTCGCGGCCGTGCTGACAGAGGCGGGCGACCGCGAGATCACCTACCACGCCGAGACGGTCGAGGAGGCCTACCGCTCGCGGGCCTCGTACGGGGCGCCGCCGTGGCAGGTGGACGCCTGGGTGTCCACGTACACGGCGATCGCGCGCGGCGAGCTCGACCGGGTCAGCGGCGACGTCGCCCTGCTGACCGGCCACCCGGCCACCGCCCTGGCCGACCTGATCCGCCGCCTGTAGCCCCGCGCAAGCCTGTACAGCTCCGCTGAAGCCTGTACAGCTCCGCGCAAGCCCGTGCAGCTCCGCACAATGCTGGGACGGCGGAGGTCCATAGCGGAATCACAGAGGATGCAAAGCGCCCGTCCGTACGCTGCGGCCCACGGGGAGCGGAGGGCAGGCATGTTCAAGGTGCTCGGTACGTTGGAGCTGGACTTTCCTGGGGAGTGCGTCGAGATCGGCGCGGCGAAGCAGCGGGCCGTCCTGGCCGTGCTGCTGTTGCGGGCGGGGCGCCCGGTCGGCGCGGACCGGCTGATCGCGGAGGTGTGGGGTGACGCGCCGCCGCCCACCGCGCGCACGAGTCTGCGCACGTACGTCTACCGGCTGCGGCGGACGCTGGCGCCGCTGTCGGGGCCGGGGCTGCGGCTGGCCACCCGGGGCCGGAGCTATGTGCTGAGCCTGCCGGAGGACGCGCTCGACGTGAGCGTGTTCCAGCGGTCGGTGGCGGCGGCCGGGGCGGCGATGGAACGCGGGGACGCTCCCGGCGCGGCCGGGACGCTGCGTTCGGCGCTGGAGATGTGGCGCGGGCCGGTGCTGCCGGAGCTGGACCTGGAGCTCGTCCGGCAGGAGCGGCACCGGCTGGAGGAGGCCCGCGGGTACGCCCGCGAGCTGTGGCTGGAGGCCGAGCTCGGCTGCGGCAGGCACCGGCAGGCCGTGCCGGCGCTGGAGAGGTTCGTGGCGGCTCATCCGTTCCGGGAGAACGTGTGGGCGATGCTGGTCCGGGCCCTGTGGATGTCCGGCCGCCGGGCCGACGCGCTGGCCGCGTACCGGAGGGTGCGCGCGCTGCTGGCGGAGGAGCTGGGCGTCGATCCGTCGGGCGAGCTGGAACGGCTCCACCAGGACATCCTCAGCGGGCGCGAGCCCTAGCGGCGGCGGCCCCGGAGCCGCGCGGGCCCCGGGGCGCCGGCCTGAGGCCGCTACTGCGGGATGCAGGTCTTGCGGTGGTAGATGCTGCCGTCGGAGCGGCGGCACTGGTAGACGTAGCAGCACATGCCGTCACGGCAGTAGGAGCTGACGAGCTTGCAGGTGTCGGCGGCCTTCGCCGAGATGGTCGGGACGAGCAGGCCGGCGACGGCGCTGATGAGCTTCATGATCGGGTTCTCCTCAGTCTTTCGAACGCGGCCGGGGCTAGCCGCAGACCTTCTCGTAGCGGGTGCCGCACCTGTAGACGTAGCAGCACATGCCGTCGGGGTAGCAGTTCTTGGAGATCAGGACGCAGTCGGCCGCGGCGCGTGCCTTGAGGGTGGGGATGAGGCGGTCGATGAGCTTCATTTCTCTTCCTTCTTTTCGATCAGGTTCGGGGGCCTTGCGGGAGTGACCTCCTCTCCGGCCGGAGCGGGCGGATCATGACGCCGAGGAGGCTCGATCCCGGGAGCGGTCCCAGGTCCCGGGAGTCGAGGCTGACCTCGGAGTTGTCGCCCAGCACCACCACGTGTCCCGCGGGCACCGCCCCGCCGCACGGCACTCCCGGCGGGGCCGGGTCTCCGGGCAGGGCGGCGACGCGCTTGACGAGGTGGCCGGGTTCGGCGGGGTGGCGCAGGACGGCGATCTGGCCGCGGCGCAGGCGGGCCAGGCGGGTCCGGCGCAGAAGCAGGCGGTCGCCCGGCAGCAGCGCGGGCGCCATGCTGATCCCGTCGACGACCACGATCCGGTACGCGTGCCGTACCCAGGCGAGGGCGACGGCGGCGGCCACGAGCACGATGATCATCGCGGCACCGCCTGGTAGCCCTCGGCCTGGAGGCGGAACAGGCAGGCGTAGGCGCCGTCGGCGGCCATGAGCGCGTCGTGGCCGCCCCGCTCGGTGACCACGCCGTCCTCCAGGACGACGATCAGGTCGGCGTCGCGGACCGTGTTGAGCCGGTGGGAGATGAGCAGGCTGGTGCGGCCCTCGCGGTGCAGGCGCATGCGGGCGTGCACGTCGGCCTCGGCCTCCGGGTCGAGGCCGGAGCTCGGCTCGTCGAGGATCATCAGGTCCCGTCCGTCGCGGAAGAAGGCCCTGGCCAGTGCGGTCCGCTGCCACTGGCCGCCGGACAGGACGACGCCGGTCGCGGAGTCCTCCCGGTCCTCCTCGCTGAGGAACATCCGGGTCAGCAGCGTGTCGTAGCCGCGCGGCAGGCCGGACAGCAGCTCGTCCACCCCGGCCCGGCGGGCGGCGGCGCGGACGCGGTCCAGGTCGCCGAGGGCGGCGGGGTCGCCGATGCCGATGTTGTCGCGGGCGGAGAAGTCGTAGGCCATGTGGTCCTGGAAGACGCCGCTGATGCGTTGCCGCAGCTCCTCCGGCCGTACGTCGCGCAGGTCGGCGCCGTCCCAGAGGATCGCGCCCCGGCTCGGGTCGTAGAACCGGCACAGCAGCTTGACCAGCGTGCTCTTGCCGGCGCCGTTGCGGCCCACGAGTGCCACGGACGCGCCGTACGGGATGAACAGGGAGACGCCGCGCAGGATCCACGGGTGCTCGTCGCTGTAGCGGAACCACACGTCGCGCAGCTCGATGCCGCGCCGCAGGGGCGGCAGGGGGAGCGGCGCGGCCGGAACGGCGAGGTCGGGGCCGGCGTGGACCACGCTCACGTAGTGGCCGAGCAGGCGCAGGCCGTGGTGGGTGCCGGCGATGCCGGACACGAGCGTGCCGAGCGCGTTCTGGACGCCGGCGACGGCGGCGACGAACATGGTCACGTCGCCCGCGCTGAGCCGGCCGGCGAGCGCGGCGTGCCCGGCCCAGAGCAGGCCGCCGCCCGCCGCCAGCGCCGACAGCAGGGCGAGCGCGCCCTCGGCCGAGAGCTCGCGCCGGTCCATCCGCCGCTTGGCCGTGTCGGCGGCGCGCAGCTCGGCCATCATCCGGTCGCGCAGGAGCGGCCCGCTGCCGAACAGCCGGATCTCCTTGGCTGCCTCGATCGTGCTGAGCAGGCTGCCGTAGAAGAACTGCCGCCGTTCGGCGGGGCCGATCTCCCACAGCATGGCCGCGCGCCGCCGCGACAGGCGGAGCTGGGCGACGAGGGCGGGGACGGCGACGGCGGTCACGATCGCGGTCATGGCGGGGCTGATGACGAGCAGCGAGCCGACGAACCCGGCCAGCACGAGCGCGGAGCGGACCAGGCCGAACGCCCCGGTGACGAGGCCGCCCGCCTGGGCGGCGCCGTCCTGGGCCAGGCGGAGCCCGTCGAGGACACGCGGGTCCTCGAAGCGGCGCAGCCCGGCGAAGCCCGCCGTCGCGGTGAACAGGCGCTCGGTCGTGCCGGCCGCCACCTCGCGGCCGATCTGGTTGCCCAGGTAGCGGGACAGGTGGGGCAGCACGGCGAGGGCGGTCCCGGCGGCGGCCAGGCCGGCGAGGGCGGCCGTCAGCGGGCCGGAGGCCCCGGTGAGGATGTCGATCACCAGCTTGGTGAGCCAGGCCACGGCGACCGGCGTCGCGGCCTCGGCGAGCATGACCAGGACGTACGCGGCGGCCGGGCGGCGGGCGCGGCTCCAGGCGATGCGGGCCGCCTCGCGCGCCGACGCGGTCAGCCGGATCTCGTCGCCCGTCATGCGACCGGGATGGCGTCGAGGTCGCCGGCGAGCACGGTGCCGTCGCCGCCGACGAGGAAGACCGCGGGGAACGCGGCGACCTGGAAGGCGCGCTGGACGGGGCCGCCGGGGCCTTCGACGACGACGCGGGCGGCGCCGGCGAGCCGGGCGGCGTAGCCTTCCGCGTCCTCGGCGCGTACCGCGTGGACGACGGCGAGGCAGTCGTGGGGCAGCGCGCCCGCCCGCGCCACGAACCGGGGCAGCAGGTCCTCGCACGGTTCGCAGCCGGGGGTGAAGAAGCCGACGAGCGTCGGCCCGGTCAGCAGCTCGCGGGCGACGGGCCGGCCCTCGGTGTCCTGGGCGGTGAAGCCGCCGACGGGGTGCCCGACGGGGACGCCGCGGGCGGGGGCGTCGAACTGGCGCAGGCGGCGGATGAGCCCGGCGGTCAGCGCCAGGTTGAGCAGTGACAGCACGCCCAGCAGGACGACGGCGGCGACCAGGTACTGCATCAGACGCTCCTCACGTTTCCGGGAAGGACGATCAGCAACGCGGCGCCCGCCACGCCGGCGAAGGCGGCCACGGCGAGCCCGCCGGCCGTCGCGTCCGGATGCACGGCGGGCACGGCGGGCACGGCGGATACGGCGGCCCAGCCGAGCGCGGCGACGGCGAGCAGCAGGCCGTTGCGCACCAGGTGCGCGGGGCCCAGCGGCCCGGAGGCGGCGCCGAAGCAGCGGCACTCCACGCGCGAGCGGCGGCTCTTGACGATCACCGCGCAGAACCCGAGCAGCAGGGCCGCGGCCAGGGCGAACCCGGCGCGCGGCAGGAACATCAGCGCGGCCACCGACGCCTCGGCCACGGCCACCGCCCCCGCCGCCAGGGACGCGACGCCTCTCGGCACCAGCCGGAGCGCCGCCACGGACGCGGCGAAGGCCGCCGGATCGCGCAGCTTCGTCAGGGCCGCCACGGCGAACACGGCGCCGATCAGCACCTGGCAGGACAGGAGTGCGTAAGCCACGCCACCAAGGTGCGCGCGGCCGGTAGCGCCGCTGTAGCGGGGCTGTAGCACGGCACGTTAGTGAACGTTGCGTTTCTTATGAGTGACGCCTATGCTCGATAGAGAACGGTTCGTTCTCTAAGGGGGGATCGGCGTGGCACTCGTGCTGGCGGGCCTGATGCTCGCGATGCTGCTCGGCGCGCTCGACCAGACGATCATGGCCCCCGCCCTGCCCGCCGTCGCCGGGAGCCTCGGCGGGCTGGACGAGATGCCCGCCGTCGTGACCGCCTACCTGGCCGCCGCCACCGTCGTCATGCCCGTGTACGGCAAGCTGGGGGACCGGTTCGGCCGCAAACCGGCGATGCAGGTGGCGATCGTGGTGTTCGTGACCGGGGCGGTGCTGTGCTCGCTGGCCGCGACGATGCCGCAGTTCATCGTCTTCCGGGCGATCCAGGGCGCCGGGGGCGGCGGGCTGATGATCGGCGCCCAGGCGATCATCGGCGAGATCGTCAGCCCCCGCGAACGAGGCCGCTACCTGGGCCTGATCGGCGCCATGTACGTCGTGGCCGCGGTCGGCGGGCCGCTGGTCGGCGGGCTCTTCATCGACACGGTCGGCTGGCGGTGGATCTTCGCGCTCCACCCGCCGCTGGGCGTGCTGGCCTTCGCCCTGCTGACGGCCGCGCTGCGGCTGCCCAGGCCGGTCTCCCGCGCGCCCATCGACTACGCCGGGGCCCTCACGCTGGCCGTGGCCGTCATCGGGGTCGTGCTGCTGGGGCAGAGCGGCAACCCGTGGTTCCTGGCCGTGTCGGCGGCCGGGGCGGCGGCCTGGCTGGTGAGTGCGCGCCGGGCCGCCGATCCGATCCTGCCGCTGCGGCTGTTCCGGGACCGGGCGTTCGCCGTGCCGGTCGCGATCAGCCTGCTCGTCGGCTTCGCCCTGTTCGGCACGCTCACGTACCTGCCCGCCTACCTGCAGATCGCGCTGGGCACCAGCGCGACGCAGGCGGGGCTGCTGGTGACGGCGCTGATGGGCGGCGTGCTGGTCACCACCGTCGGGTCCGGCCGGCTGATCACCAGGACCGGCCGCTACAAGGGCTACCCGGTCGCCGGGACGGCGGTGGCCGCAGCCGGGCTGGCCGCGCTGCCGCTCACCGGCCACCGGGCCGCGGCGCTGGCGGGCGTGATGCTCGTCATCGGGCTCGGCGTCGGCCTGGTCATGCAGGTCATGGTCCTGGCCGCGCAGAACTCCGTGGACTACGCCGACCTCGGGACGGCCACGTCGGCGGTGACGTTCCTGCGCCAGGTCGGCGCGTCGGCCGGGGTCGCGCTCGTCGGCGCGCTGATCACCGCCCAGGTGCCCGGGGCGTCCGACCCGTCGCACCTGCCCGCCGCGGCCAGGGCGGCCTTCGCCGACGCCGTCCCGCCCGTGTTCGCCGCCATGGCGCCGCTGCTCGGGCTGGCCTTCCTGCTCGCGCTGGCGCTGCCCGCGCGACCCCTACGCACCACCGCGCACGCCGAGGAGAGATCATGAGACTCGTCGCACCCCTGCGGTCCTTCGGCCGCGCCGACCTGGCGTCGGCAGGCGGCAAGGGGGCCAACCTGGGCGAGCTGACGGCGGGCGGGTTCCCCGTCCCCGACGGCTTCGTCGTCACCACCGACGCCTACGCGCTGGTCGCCTCGGGCCTGACCGCCCGGGACGACGTCGAGCGGGCCGAGGTCCCGGCCGAGCTGCGCCGGGAGATCGCGGCGGCGTACGAGGAACTGGGCGGCGGGCCGGTGGCCGTGCGGTCCAGCGCCACCGCCGAGGACCTGCCGGGCGCCGCGTTCGCCGGCCAGCAGGACACCTACCTCAACGTGGTCGGCGAGCAGGCGCTCCTCGACGCCGTACGCCGCTGCTGGGGCTCGCTGTGGACGGACCGGGCGCTCGCCTACCGCGACAGGCTCGGCATCGACCACGGCGAGGTGCGCATCGCGGTCGTCGTGCAGCGGATGGTCGAGGCGGAGGCCGCGGGCGTGATGTTCTCCGCCGACCCGGTCACCGGCGAGCGCGGCCACCTCGTGGTCGACGCGAGCGCCGGGCTGGGCGAGGCCGTCGTGTCCGGGCTCGTCACCCCCGACCACTACGTGCTCACCCCGGACGGCCGGGTGGTGGACTTCCGGCCGGGCCGCCGCGAGGTGGTCGTCCGGGGCACGGCGGGCGGCGGCGTCGTCCACGAGCGCGGCGACGGCACGCCCGGCGAGCGGCTGCCCGCCGCCGCCCTGCGCGAGCTGGCCGCGCTCGGCACCCGGGTCGCCGCCCACTTCGGCCGCCCGCAGGACATGGAGTGGACCTACGCGGGCGGCCGGATCAGCCTGGTCCAGGCCCGCCCGATGACCGCGCTGCCGCCGCCGCCCGTGGGCCGGCTCAACCCGCTGCAGCGCAAGCTCCTGGCGGTCCTGCTGGAGTACGTGCCCGTGCGCCCCTACCCGATCGACATGACGACCTGGGCCCCGTACGGCCCGGCCGGGCTGATGGCGCGGGTGACCGCGTACTTCGGGCTGCGCGGCGCCTTCGAGGGGTTCCTGGAGGAGCGCGACGGCGTCGTCTACCGGCTCAGGCCGCCCCGGCCGCGTCCCACCGCGCGCCTGCTCAGCACCCCGTTCCGGTTCCTGGCCAAGGCCAGGCGGTACGATCCCGCGCGCTGGACCGAGGACCCGCGCCTGCCCGCGTTCATGCGCGCGACCCGGGAGCTGAACGAGCTCGACCTGGCCGCGCTGCCCTGGTCCGAGCTCGTCCGGGTGCCGCGCCGGGCGCTCGACGCCGTCCAGCCCATCGCCGGCGTGCGCATCGACTACCTGCCGGGGGCCGGCCGGGCGCTGGTGCGGCTGCTGCTGGCGCTCAAGCTGCGCCGCAGGGGCAGGCTGTTCGGCGACCTGATCACCGGGGCGCGCACCCGCACCTCCGACGCCAACGACGCGCTGGCCGCGCTGGCGGCGGAGGGGCCGGACGGGCCGCGGTTCGAGGAGATGTTCCGGGCGTTCCTCGCCGAGTACGGCCACCGCGAGACCGCGACCCCGCTCCTCGTCACGCCGCCGACCTGGGCCGACGCCCCGCAGACCGTGCTGGACCTGGTCAAGGTGCTGGCCGCCGGGCCGCCCGCGCCGGAGCCGCCCGGCGGCGACGCGCTCGGGCGGCTGCTGGCCTCGCTGCGGTCGCCGCGAGCGAAGGCGAAGCTGGCCCGGCTGGTGCGCGACGCCCGCGCGGGGGTCGCCTTCCGCGAGGACAGTCACTTCTACTTCACGATGCCGCTGCCGGTCCTGCGCAGGTCGCTGCTGGAGCTGGGCCGCAGGCTGTTCGAAGACCCGCGGGACGTCTTCCACCTGCGGCTGGAGGAGCTGGAGGCGATCGGCGACCCGGCCACGGCGGACCTGCGGGCGCTGCGGTCGGCGGTGACCGCCCGCGCCGCCAGGCGGGAGGAGCTGGCCGGGGTGCGGCTCATCGACCCCAGGGCGATCTACCCGGTGCGCGCGACCGGCGACGCGCTGGCCGTCGGCGCGCCCGCCGGCGCGGGCGTCGCCACCGGCCCGGTCAAGGTCATCCGCGACCCGTCGGAGTTCGGCAAGCTCGACGGCGGCGACGTGCTGGTCTGCCCCTACACGAACCCGTCGTGGACGCCGCTGTTCCAGCGGGCCGCCGCCGTCGTGGTCGACGCGGGCGGCAGCGCCTCGCACGCCGCGATCGTGGCCAGGGAGTACGGCATCCCCGCGGTCATGGGCACCGGCGACGGCACCACGGTCCTGGCCGACGGCCGTCTGGTGACGGTCGACGGAGACGCCGGGCTCGTCACGGCGGCAGCCCCCCAGGACGCCTGACAGGATGGCTCACATGGTCACCGACCACCGCAAGCTGCCCCGGCGCCGCGGCGAGGAGCTGAGCGCCGCCATCTACCGGGCGACGCTCGACGAGCTCGCCGAGTCCGGCTACGCCCGGCTGACCATGGAACGGGTCGCCGAGCGGGCCAGGGCCAGCAAGGCGTCGCTCTACCGCCGCTGGCCGACCAGGGTCGCCCTGGTCATGGAGGCCGTCTACCACTCGCTGCCCGACGCGGCCGACGTGCCCGACAGCGGCAGCCTGCGCGAGGACCTGCTGGCGACGCTGCGCCGGATGGCGGCGGCGCTGTCGGGGCCGGCCGGTGAGGCCATGCGCGGGCTGCTGAGCGAGGCGCTGCGCGACGAGTCGAGCGCCGCGGCGTTCCGGGCGGCCTCGCAGGGCACCGGCCGCAAGATCCTCGCCGAGATCGTCCGGCGGGCGGCCGAGCGCGGCGAGGTCGATCCGGCCGACGTCACGCCGCGCCGCCTGGACGCCGGTCAGGCCCTGCTGCGGCACCACTTCCTCTTCCAGGGGCCGCCCATCCCCGACCAGCTCCTGATCGACATCGTGGACGAGGTCGTCGTCCCGCTGCTCACCGCAGGCCGATCGCCCCGCCCATGACCCGCATCGCGTGGTCGAAGGCCGTGTGCCGGTCCTCGATCGTGTTCGTGAACTGGCCGAACAGCTCGAAGCTGACCCATCCGTAGAGGCCCGTCCACGCCGCCAGGCAGCGGAACACCACGTCGTCGGGCACGCCCGGCATGAGCTCGCGCACCCGTTCGGCGTCCTCGCGCAGCGGCGCCGGGGGAGCGGGCGCCAGGGCGGGCGGGTCGACGGCGCCGGCCGCCTGGGCCTGCGAGACGATCCGGCCGAGCACCGCCACGTCGCGCACGCGGGCGGCGACCGTGTCCTGCGGAGCCTGGTAGCCGGGCACCGGCGAGCCGTAGAGCAGCGCGTACTCGTGGGGGTGCGCCAGCGCCCAGGTGCGCACCGCGTGGCAGGCGGCCAGCCAGCGGCCCGCGTAGTCGTCGTCCGGGCAGGCGGCGTCGGCCTGCTCGACCGCCTCGCCGAGGGCGTTGTAGCCGTCGATGATCAAGGTGGTCAGCAGGTCGTCGCGGCTGGGGAAGTAGCGGTAGACGGCCGACGACACCATGCCCATCTCGCGCGCCACCGCGCGCAGCGACAACCCGCCCGCGCCCTCGGTGGCGAGCTGTCGGCGGGCGATGTCGGCGATCTCCCTGGTGAGCTCGGCTCTGACACGTTCTCTGGCAGTACGGCTCGCTGTCATGTCCGCCACGTTAGCAGAGCACCGAGAAAAAACGAGAGCACTGCTCTTGACGACTGTCGCTCTCTTGAGAGAGCATTGCTCTCGTAAGCGAACGCCAGTCACCGGAGGTAATGATGATCGCCAAGGGCGCCAACATGGTCCTGATGTTCCTGCTGGAGCTCGGCGTGATCGCCTCCGCCGGCTACTGGGGCTTCACGCTCCACGCGCACTGGGTCGTCAAGGTGGTCGCCGGGCTCGGCGCGCCGGCGCTGTTCATCACCGCCTGGGCGCTGTTCGGCGCGGGGGGCGGCGCCAACGCCACCTTCCCGCTCACCGGCGCCGGCCGGGTCGTCCTGGAGATCCTCTGGTTCGGCGGCGGCGCCCTGGCCCTGTACGCGGCGGGCCAGGCCCGCGCGGCCGCCGTCTTCGCCGCCCTCTTCGTCGTCAACGCGGTCCTCCGCATCGTCTGGAAGCAGGTCTGATCATGGGAAAGCACGTCGTGGTGGGCTCCGGCCAGGTCGGCACGCACCTGGCCGGCAAGCTCCTCGCCCAGGGACACGAGGTCACCGTGGTGACCCGCTCGGGCCGCGGCCCGGCCGGAGCCGTCAAGGTCGCGGCCGACGTCGCCGACAGCGCCCGCCTCATCGAGGCCACCCGGGGCGCGGACGTCCTCTACAACTGCGTGAACCCGCAGTATCACCGCTGGCTCACCGACTGGCCGCCGATGGCCGCCTCGTTCCTGGCCGCCGCCGAGGCGACCGGCGCCGCGTACGTCATGCTGGGCAACCTCTACCCGTACGGTCCCGTCACCGGTCCGATGACCGAGGACCTGCCGCTCGCCTCCACCAGCCCCAAGGCGCGGGTGCGGGCCACGATGTGGGCCGACGCGCTGGCCGCGCACCGGGCGGGCCGGATCCGGGCGACCGAGGTGCGCGCCTCCGACTACTTCGGCCCCGGCGCGACCGACCAGTCCTACTTGGGCGAGCGCTTCCTGCCGGCGCTGCGGGCGGGCCGGACCGTCCAGCTGGTCTTCCCGGCCGACATCCCGCACAGCTGGACGTACCTGCCCGACGTGGCCGACGCGCTGATCGTCGCGGGCGGCGACGAGCGCGCCTGGGGCCGGCCGTGGCACGTGCCGACCGCCGAGCCGCAGAGCTTCCGCCAGATCGGCCGGCGCATGGCCGCGCTGCTCGGCCTGCCCGAGCCCAGGATGACCACGCTGCCGTGGCCGCTGGTGCGCCTGACCGGGCTGTTCTCGCCCATGATCGGCGAGCTCCGGCACACCCGCTACCAGTTCACCGCCCCGTACGAGCTCGACTCCTCGGCCTTCCAGCGGACGTTCGGCGTCGCGCCCACGCCCCTGGACGAGGCGCTGAAGGCTACGCTCGAGGCGTGAAGATTGCCATGATCGGCCTGGGCGACATCGCGGCGAAGGCCTACCTCCCGGTGCTGGCCGCGCAGCCCGGCCTCGACCTCCACCTGTGCACCCGCGACAGCGCGAAGCTGGACCGGCTCGGCGACGCCTACCGGATCGCCGACCGGTCCACCTCCGTCGACGAGGTGATCAAGGCGGGGGTCGACGCGGCGTTCGTGCACGCCGCCACCGCCGCCCACCCGGAGCTGGTCGAGCCGCTGCTCACCGCCGGGGTGCACGTCTACGTGGACAAGCCGATCGCCGACAACCTGGCCGACTGTGAGCGGCTGGCCGCGCTGGCGCGGGCCGAGGGACGGTCGCTGATGACCGGCTTCAACCGGCGTCACGCCCCCGGCTACACGGGGCTGGCCGAGCTGCCCCGGCACCTGGTGCTGATGCAGAAGAACCGGGAGAACCACCCCGACGTCGTCCGGCGGGCGATCTTCGACGACTTCATCCACGTCGTCGACACGCTCAGGTTCCTGGCCCCCGGCCCGGTCACCGGCACCACCGCCCGCACCCGCGTGCGCGACGGCCTGCTGGAGCACGTCGTGCTGGAGCTGACCGGCGACGGCTTCACCGCCATCGGCGTGATGAACCGGGTGAGCGGCGCCGGCGAGGAGAGCTGCGAGGTCATGGGGGCGGGCGTCAAGCGCCGGGTGGACAACCTCGGCGACGTGACCGACTACGCCGGCGGCGAGATCCGCACCCGGCGGCCCGACTGGGTGCCGGTCGCCCGGCAGCGCGGCATCGAGCAGGTCACGCTGGAGTTCCTGGCCGCCGTCCGCGACGGCCGCGTCCTCTCCGCCGACGACGCGCTCGTCACCCACGCCCTGTGCGAGGAGATCGTCACCGCTTCCTGAGCAGCATCGCCTCGTCGGCCTCGGCCAGCATCCGGGTGAACGACCTGTCGCCGAGCCGGGTGAGCACGGTGAACCCCTTGCGGTCGCGCAGCGGGCTGGAGGACGACACCACGCCCGCGATCGCGCCGCCGTGCAGCGCCGGGCCGCCGCTGCCGCCCGCCGCCGCGTGGCAGTTGCGCGTCACGAGCACGCCCGGCCCCCGAGCCGGACCGTCGGACGTGCCCTCCACCGCGTCGCCCAGGCAGTGGTACATCCGGGTCCCCGGATACCGCTTGCCCGCCGGATAGCCGAGCAGCTCCAGCCCCCGCAGCGAGCTGCCCCTGCTGGTCGGCAACGGGCGCAGGCCCGGCCCGGTGACCTCCTCCAGCGCCTGCTGCTCCACCGTCGCCACCCCGACGATCCCCACGTCGTACGGGAGCAGCTTGGCGGAGTAGGGCCGGTCCCGGTAGCGGGCCGGCACCCAGGTGCGCACCGCCGGCCACACGCCCAGCGGCGGGCTGCCCCGGTCGTAGCCCGGCAGGAACGCGAGCTGCTTGAGCGGCCTGCCCTGGTTGTACAGGCAGTGCGCCGCCGTCAGCACCAGGCTCCGGCTCCGGCTGCCGATCACCGATCCGCCGCACATCAGGTGGGTGCCCGTGACGGGATCCCGCCCCACCAGCACCCCCGTCAGCCGCCGCGCTCCGGTGTACGGGCGCGGCACGGGGGCGAAGCCGAGACGGTCACCCCCCGGGGTGAGCACCTTGCGCACCGGGATGCTGCGCTGGGAGACGTCAGCGGCGACGGTGGGGTCGAGCAGGGCCAGAGTAAGCACCAACCTGAGCACCCACCTACTTCTAGCAGCAAACGATCAGCCCGCTGACCTGCGACATCAAGGTTTACTAAGCCATGTACTGGGCGCCCAGCGCACGCAGCCTGGCGTGCGCCGACTCGTACACCGAAGGGGTGCCGAGGTAGGCCTTGGGCAGTTTGGCGACCATCGTGTAGTTGGCGTCGCACACGTTGCCGACCGGCGCCTGCCCGGCCTGGCTGACGAGCTGGTAGGCGTCCAGCTCGTCGAGCCCGGTCAGCGACGACGTCCAGGTGACCAGGTCGTGCTGGCTGATGCGGTAGGCGTCCTCCAGCGGCCGGGCCGAACCGGTCGTCATCAGGTGCAGGTCGTCCTCCAGCCTCGGCCACGGCGTCGCCACGCCCTTGATCAGCTCGACCGCGACCACGGTGTTCATGGCCGCCTCGACGGCGGTGCCGCACACCTCGCCGTGCCCCTGGAGCCCGTGGCCGTCACCGATGGAGAACAGCCCGCCCTCCACGTTGACGCCCAGGTAGACGGTGACGCCCGCGCGCAGCTCCGGCGTGTCCATGTTGCCGCCGTGCGCGTCGGGGACGATCGTCATGCGGGACTCGTTCGCGCCGGGCGCCACGCCCACCGTGCCGTGCATCGGGTCGAGCGGCAGCTCCACCCGGAAGTCGCTGTTACGAGCTTGGTAGACGGCCACGCCCTTGGCCACGTCCAGGTCGTACCACCAGACCCGCTCCTCCAGCGGAGGCTGGAGCATGGCCGTGGTGTGGGTGCCGGTCAGCGCGCCGAAGTGCGGGAACGTGCTCGAAACGGCCCAGTCCCTGGCCGGGGTGATGGACACGAAGTGCAGCGCCAGCGTGTCGCCGGGCTCGGCCCCCTCGACGTGGAAGGGGCCGGTGACCGGGTTGAGATAGGGGAACTCGCACACCTGTGACGGCAGGTCGTCCACCGACCGGACGCGGCCGGCGAAGCAGTCCTCGGTGAACAGCTCCAGGATCGTGCCGGGCCGCACCTTCCCGACGGGGGCCCGTCCGCCGAAGGTGTAGCTGTACTCCTCGGGGGAGGGGCGGTAAGAGATGACGTTCAAGAGACCTCCGAGGGCAGGACGGGACGGCGGCCCGTCGAGTAGAGAACCAGCGCCACGATCAGCCCGATCCCGAGCCAGACGAACCCGAGCACCTGGGCGGCCACCGAGGCGTTGATGACGACCAGCACCAGCACGGCGAACCCGATCACGGGGACCAGCAGGTGCGCGGCCCAGTTGCGGCTGCGCTGCCGCACGACATAGTGCACCACGACCGCGACGTGCAGAAGCAGGAACGCCGTCATGGCGCCGAAGTTGATGAGCGAGCTGAGCAGCGAGATCGCGTCGGCGTAGAAGCTCAGCCCGACGCCCAGCACCAGCGTGATCAGCGCGACGGAGAAGGTGGCGTTGACGGGCACCTTGTGCTTGGGGTCGACGCGGGCCAGGAACGAGGGGAGCTGCCGGTCGCGGGCCATCGCGAACAGCAGCCGCGAGGTGGCCGCCTGGGCGACGAGTGAGTTGGCGAAGCCCCACGCGATCGCGGTGGCCACCGCGCACAGCACGCCGAGCCAGGCGCCGCCGGCGTACGTGGCGGTGTCGTAGAAGGCGTTGTCGACGTTGGCGCCGGGCACGAGGGCGGCGCGGTCGGGCACGAGCAGGGCCGCCACCCAGGTCTGCACCACGAACAGCACGGCCGCCAGCGCCAGCGCGGCGACCATGGAGCGGCCCAGGCGCCGGGCGTCCTCGCGGTTCTCCTCGGCGAGCGTGGAGATGCCGTCGAAGCCGAGGAACGACAGCACGGCGACCGAGGCGGCGCCGAAGACCAGCGTCCAGGAGAACGCCGAGGAGTCGAAGACCGGCGTGAGCGCCCCGGCCGTGCCCTTGCCCTGCGCCAGCGCGATGCCGCCGATCACCAGGAAGATCGCCAGGACGACGAGCTCGGCGGCCAGCATGATGCGGGTGATCCGGGCGGTCATCTGGATGCCGAGCCGGTTGATCACGGTGTTGAGCACGATGAAGACGATCAGCCAGGCCCACACCGGCACGGCGGGCACGAAGGAGTGCATCGCGGCGCCGGCGACCATGTAGAGCAGGGTCGGCACGAGCAGGTAGTCCAGCAGGATCACCCAGCCGGCCATGAACCCGACGGGGGCGGCGATGCCGCGGCCCGCGTAGGTGTAGACCGAGCCGGCCATCGGGAACGCCTTGGCCATCTGGGCGTAGGACAGCGCGGTGAACGCCATCGCAACCAGGCCGATGATGTAGGCGAGCGCGACCATGCCGCCGGACGAGGCGAAGACGGTGCCGAAGATGCCGAACGGCGCAATCGGCACCATGAAGATCAGACCGTAGATCATCAGGTCGGCGAACCCGAGGGAGCGCTGGAGCTCCTGCCGGTAGCCGAACTGTTCGATGGTGCTCATGAACGGCTCCTTCAATGTGCTGGGGGTGATGAGCACATTAGAGGGTGAAGCTTTCTATTGAAAAGGTTTCTCTAGAAAGAAATCAAGGCCGTCCGCCCTGCCCAGATGCACCTGACGGCGCACCTGCCGGTTCAGCAGCGTCAGCGGCCCCCGCGCGCTGGTGATCGTGGTGCCGTCGGCCACGGCGTCGACCTCCGGCACCGCCAGCGAACCCGCCCGGGACGCCAGCGCCGCCAGCATCGCCACCGCCTCGTAACAGCCCTGCCCGTGGGCGTTGAGCATCGGCGCCTGCGGCCCGAACCTGGCCGCGTAACGCTCGGCGAAGTCCAGGCTCGCGTCGGTGCCCAGGCCGTTGAAGTAGCCCATCGACGCGTACAGCTCGCCGGTGCCGTCACCGCCGATGCCGAGCAGCCCGTGCTCCTCCAGTGCCCCGCACAGCCGGGCCGAGCCCAGCCCGCTGGCCGCGTAGGCCCGGTTGAAGTCCACCAGGTCGCTGCCGATCAGCGTCAGCAGGATCGCGTCCGGCCGGGTGTCGGCCACCCGGTCGAGCCAGCGCGTCGCCTCCCCGTGACGGACGAACCGCTCGCCCACCACCCGCGCGCCCGCAGCCCGCAGCCGGGCCCGCGCGCTCGCGTGCACCAGCCGGGGCCACACGTAGTCGTTGCCCAGCAGGAACCAGCGCCGCGCCCCCCGCGCCCCCGCCAGCCACTCGATCCCGGGCGCGAGCTGCCTGCCGGGGGTCTCGCCCAGGAAGAAGACGCCCGGCGCGTGCCCGATCCCCTCGTACGGCGGCGCGTACACGAACGGGGCCCGGCCGCCGATCGCCCGCACCACCGCCACCCGCACGTCACTGGCGTGGGATCCGGCCACCGCCTCCACGGCGCCCGACCGGACCAGCTCGCCCACCTCGGCGGCGACCACCGGAGCGGCCCGGCCGCCGTCGACCAGCACCAGCTCGACCGGCCTGCCCAGCATCCCGCCCGCGGCGTTGACCTCGCCGGCCGCCATCAGGGCGCAGTTGATCGCGCAGGGCCCCACCAGCCCCAGCACCCCCGACACGGGCACCACGAGCGCGACACGCAACGCGCCGGAGGGGAGGAGCCGGGCCTCGAGAGGATCGACGATCGCCGCCACCCGACGAGTATCCTCCTGGAAAGCACCCGGGTGAAAGGACCTTGTTCAATGACCGCCACCGGGCTCGGGTCCTCTCTCGCGTACCTCCTCAGCAGCGCCGAGCGGAGCGTCAACCGAGGGCTGGCCGCCGCCCTCGCCGGCGAGGACGTCACCGTCGAGCAGTGGCGCATCCTGCGCGCGCTCGCCGACGGGCGCGGCCACTCGATGGGCGAGCTGGCGGCGGCCGTGCTCATGCCGCACCCGACGCTGACCAAGGCCGTCGACCGGCTGATCGAGCGGGCCCTGGTCTACCGCGGCCCCTCGGCGGGCGACCGGCGCAGAGTGGCCGTGTTCGTCGCCGGCCGGGGCGCCGACCTGCTGGCGCGGGTGGACGGGGCGGTGGCCGAGCACCACCGCCTCATCGCCGACGCCCTCGGCCACGACCGCATGGAGCGGCTGATGAGCGACCTGGAGTCGCTCGTGGCCGAGCTCGACCGCTAACGGGTCACGGGTAGAGGCCGCGCATCTGGTGCGCCTCGGCGACCCGGCCCACGCCGATGACGTGCGCCGCCTGCCGGAGCGTCAGCCCGCGCTCGGCGGCCATCGACTTGACCTCGCCGTAGGCGCTCTCCATCAGGTCCTTGAGCTTGCGGGCGACCTCGCCCTCGCTCCAGGAGAAGGCCTGCATGTTCTGCACCCACTCCAGGTAGGACACGATGACGCCGCCCGCGTTGGCCAGGATGTCCGGCACCACGACGGTGCCGTTGGCGGCCAGGATCTCGTCGGCCTCCGGCGTGGTGGGGCCGTTGGCGCCCTCCACGATCAGCCGGGCGCGCACCCGCGCCGCGTTGGCCTCGGTGATGACGCCCTCGAGCGCCGCCGGGACCAGGATGTCCACGTCGAGCTCGAACAGCTCGTCGTGGCCCAGCGCGTCGGCGTCGCGGTAGCCCAGCACCTGGCCGGTCTCGGCCACGTGCGCGCGCAGCGCGGCGACGTCGAGGCCGCCGGGCGCGTGGACGGCGCCGGTCACGTCGGAGACGGCCACGACCTTGCAGCCGGCGTCGGACAGATACTGCGCGGCGAGCGCGCCGACCTTGCCGAAGCCCTGCACGGCCACCGTCACGCCCTCGGGCGCGTGGCCCAGCGCCGACAGCGCCGCGATCTGGACGCCGCGCGAGGTCGCTCCCGCCCGGCCCAGCGAGCCGCCGAGCTGCATCGGCTTGCCGGTCACCACACCGGGCACCGCGTAGCCGGCGTTGACGCTGTAGGTGTCCATGATCCAGGCCATGGTCTGCTCGTCGGTGCCGACGTCGGGGGCCGGGATGTCCTTCTCCGGGCCGATCATCGGCAGGATCTCGTTGACGTAGCGGCGGGTCAGCCGCTCCAGCTCGCGGGTGGTCAGCGTGCCCGGATCGACGGCGACGCCGCCCTTGGCGCCTCCGTACGGGATGCCGACCAGCGCGCACTTCCACGTCATCCACATGGCCAGTGCGGTGACCTCGTGGATGTCGGTGCCCGGATGAAAGCGGATGCCGCCTTTGGCCGGGCCGCGCGAGACGTTGTGCTGCACCCGGAAGCCCTGGACGACGTCCATGCGGCCGTCCTCGCGCCGGACCGGGACCGAGACGGTCAGCGACCGGCGGGGCGTGGCGAGCATCGTACGGAGCCCGTCGTCGAGCCCGAGGTGCTCGGCCGCCTGGCCGAGCTGGTGAAGAGCGGAATCCAGGGCCTGGCGGCCAGGGGTGGTCTGTGCCGGCGTCTTTGACGGCACCATGACGCTCATGAAGAGGTCCTCCTGTTATGGACGCCCGATGTCTGGGTAAAGCGCCGTTGCCTAACCCTTTTGGGCGTACTTGTCGTGATCAGCCTAGAGGGGGTGTCTGGAGTTGCCTAGTGCTCGATATGCGACACTCTGGCAGGCTTGTGGCCCAGAGTGTGCCGAACTGTCGAACCGGGGGGTGTGATGCCCGCACTGGTGGTCGGGCCGATGTTGCGCTACGTCGATTCTGCCAGCGCCTCGATCTTCGTGGAGGCCGAAGCGCCGTGTACGGTCACCGTGGAGGCAGGCGGTCGGCCGTACAAGTCGCCCACCTTCACCGTCCACGGTCACCATTACGCGATTGTCGACATCACTGATATTTCCCAGGATGTCATCACGTATTCCGTGCGACTTGACGGTGACCAGGTGTGGCCGCCGGAAGGACGGCCGGAGAGCCGGATCCGGCGGCTGCCCGAGAGCGGGCCGCGCTCGCTGGCGTTCGGGTCGTGCCGGACGAGCGTGCCGCACGACACCGCGCACGTCCTCACCCACGGTCACGACGTGCTGCGCGCCTACGGCTGCCACCTGGCGCGGGCGGACGAGGAGGAGTGGCCCGACCTGCTCCTGCTCCTCGGCGACCAGGTCTACGCCGACAGCCCGTCGCCCGAGATGCTCGAGTTCATTCGTGCCCGCCGCGACACCGAGCCGCGCGACGAGATCGCCGACTTCGAGGAGTACGCCGAGCTCTACCGCCAGGCGTGGACCGACCCGGAGATCCGCTGGCTGCTGTCCACCGTGCCGACCGCGATGATCTTCGACGACCACGACCTGCGCGACGACTGGAACACCTCCAAGACCTGGCGCGAGGAGATGGCCGCGACGAGCTGGTGGAAGCGCCGGGTGGTGGCCGGGCTGGGGGCGTACTGGGTGTACCAGCACCTGGGCAACCTGTCGCCCGCCGAACGGGCTGCTGACCCGCTTTATCGTGATTTGTCGGGTGCTGATGGCGACGGGGCGGCCGCGCTCGACGCCTTCGCCGCCCTGGCCGACGCCGAGCCGTCCAGCAACCGGTGGAGCTACGCCCGCGACCTCGGCCCGTCCCGGCTCATCATGATCGACACCCGGTGCGCCAGGCAGCTCACGCCCGGCGACCGGCGCATGCTCGACCCGGCCGAACAGGCGTGGCTGGAGGAGCAGGTGTCCGCGCCCGCCGAGCGGCTGATCATCGGCTCGTCCATCCCGTTCCTGCTGCCCGAGGGCGTCCACGGCGTGCAGAACTGGAACGAGGCCCTGTGTGACGGCGCCTGGGGACGCACGGTCGCCCGCCTGTCGGAGCGCTTCCGTCAGGCGGTCGACCTGGAGCACTGGGCGGCGTTCCGGCGCTCGTTCGACGACCTGGCCAGGCTGTTCGCCGGGCTGGGCAAGCCGGTGCTCATCCTCTCGGGCGATGTGCACTACTCCTATGTCGCCAAGGCCCGCAAGGCGCCGGTCTACCAGGTGGTCTGCTCGCCGATCCGCAACCCGCTCAGCCGGCTGCTGCGCTGGGCCAACGTCTTCACCCAGTTCGGCATCGCCACGCTGGTCGGCGGGCTGCTGGCGCGCTCGGCCCGCATCCCGCGCCCGCCGTTCAGGTGGCGGGTGGTGGCCGGGCCGTGGTTCCAGAACGCGCTGGCCACGCTCAAGCTGCCCGAGGCCCGCGCCACCTGGCTCCAGTCGACCGGCGAGGAGGTCAAGGAACTCGGCACTGTACAATTGGAATGAAAACCATTATCGTCTCGGCGTCATGAATCAGTATGACGTCGCCGTGCCCTTCTACGACCTGTGGCACGAGGACGGCCACGTGCCCGCCGCCCGCGCCGCCCTCCCGCCCGTGCTGGCGCGGGTGCGCGGGCCCGTGCTGGAGATCGGCGCGGGCACCGGCCTGATCACCGAGGTCATCGCCGCCGCCACCGGCGGCGAGATCTTCGCCGTCGAGCCCGCCGCCGGCATGCGCGCCGTGCTCGTCTCCCGCCTCGCCCAGCGGCCCGGCCTGCTGGAGCGCGTCACCGTGCTGCCGTACGGGGCCCTCGACGCGGACGTCGACGAGCCGGTCGGCGCCGTCGTCATGATCGCGGTGCTCCAGGCGTTCGACGCCGCCACGCGCCCGCGGCTCTGGGAGACGCTGGCCCGCCAGCTCCGGCCGGGTGGGCTGCTCGTGTTCGACCGCCGCGAGCCCGCGCCCGCCGTCCCCGGCGAGCCGGAGCTCCTGGGCTCCTACCGCGTCGGCAGGCACCGCTACGAGGTGCACGGCCACCTCCTGGCCGCCGAGGGCGAGCTGACCCGCTGGCGCTTCCGCTACGTGGTCACCCAGCGCGGCGTCGTCATCGGCGAGGACGAGGTCATCAGCGAGAGCCACCGCCCCACCCGCGCCCGCCTCGACGCCGAGCTCACCGCCGCCGGGTTCACCCGCGCCGACGCCCCCGGCGGCCTGGACGTCTGGCGGTTCGCGAAATAGTCGGAACCGTGGTCCCCGGTGCGGCCAAGAACCAGATGACCGCATGAGAGAGGACCGACGACGTGGTGGGTGTGCAGGAAGTGTCAGAGGCGCTGGACGACTCCGCGCTGATCGGGCGTTCACGCGACGACCCGGAAAGCTTCGCGGCTCTGTTCGACCGGCACGCCGACGAGATCCACCGCTACGCGGCCCGGCGCCTCGGCCCCGAACTGGCCGAGGACGTCACCGGCGAGGTGTTCCTGGTGGCCTTCCGCCGCCGGGCCCGCTACGACCCGGCCTGGCCCGACGCCAGACCCTGGCTGTACGGGATCGCCACCCGGATCGTCGCCCAGCACCGCAGGGCCGAACGGCGGCGCAACCACGCCCTGGCCAAGGTGAGCCCGGAACGGCCGGGCACCTTCGACGAGCGCAGCGCCGACCGCGTCACCGCCGAGCAGCTCCAGCCCCGGCTCGCCAAGGCGCTGACCGCGCTCAGCGCCGCCGAGCGCGACCTGCTGCTGCTCGTCGCCTGGGCCGACCTCACCTACGAGGAGGCGGCCCTCGCCCTCGGCGTCCCCGTCGGCACCGTGCGGTCCAGGCTGCACAGGCTCCGCGCCAAGGTGCGCAGGGCACTCGGCGGCAACGATCCCTTCGCAGCAGAGGAGCCCCGGCATGGATGAGGAGTTCAAGGAGTTCGCGGACGGCCGCCCGGCGGTGCCGCCCTACCCGCCCGAGGCCCGTTTCCGGGCCCGCGAGGCGCTGATGCGCGAGGCGCGCCGGGGGAGGGGGCTGCGGCTGCCCAGGTTCGGCTGGCAGGCCGTGGCCGCCTTCGGGGTGACGGTCACCCTGGTCGGGGGCGTCGCCGTGGCCCTGTCCGGGCAGAACGGGCAGTCGCCGGTCGCCGGCAGCTCCGTCACGCGGGCCGCCGCGCAGTTCTTCCCCGAGCTGCGGCCCCGGCCCGGCCAGTTCATCCTGATCGAGTCCGACACCATGTACGCCTCGTTCCAGGCCGGGGAGGACGGCGAGGAGAGCCGCCACCTCTACCGGACGCACCGGAAGATCTACCGGTCGGTGGACGGGAGCGCGGACGGGCTGCTGTACATCGAGGGACGGCCGCCCGAGCCGTGGCCCGGCCGGGAGCTGCCCGCCGTGGCCCACGACTGGAAGGGCTCCGGCTGGAACCGGCTCGCGTCCTGCCCCGGCCGGATGGGGGACCAGCGTGACGACTACGCCTACCTGAGCGGGCTCGACGCGGCCGCCCTGCGCGCACTGATCCGCCGCGACGCGCCGCCCGGCAAGGCCGACGCCGCCCAGCAGGCGTTCGACGCGGCGGCCGAGCTCGTCCGCGAGAGCTACCTGCCCAGGGCGCAGCGCGAGGCGCTGTTCCAGGAGATCAAGGCGATCCCCGGCGTGACGGAGGCCGACGGGGTGGCCGACTCCGCCGGGCGACGCGGTGTGGCCCTCGGGCTGCCCGCCTCGGACGGGACCCTGCGGCAGCTCATCTTCGACCGCGGCACGTACAGCCTCCTCGGCGAGCGTGCCACGGTCGTGGACGCCCGCGCGGCGGAAGCGCCGGAGGGAAGCCTGCTCGCGCACACCGCCCAGCTCAACGTCACCGTCGTCGACCGGCTGCCCGAGGTGGACTCCCCGGACGGGGACGACAGCTGCGAGGGCCCCGACGAATCCGCGTCCCCGGCCCCGACGGAGGACGTCCCGGCGGAGGACGTCCCGACGGAGACCGCCGCCCCGGCGGAGGACGCGCCGACGGAGGACGTCCCGACGGAGACCGCCGCCCCGGCGGAGGACTTCCCGGCGGCCGAGCCGACCCCCATCCCGTCGGAGTCCCGCCCGGAGGTCCCGGCGGAGGACTTCCCCGTGGACGAGTCGGCGTCCCCCACCCCGGCCGGCCCCATGCCCACCCCTACCGGCTGACCCCCACGACCCTCCTGGGGAGAGCCGCCTCGCCCCCGTCACGGCCCGTCTCCTTGGGAGAGGGCCGTAACGGGGGATGGCGCATTCACGGGCGGGAGGGCCCCTCACCTCCGCTGGTGGGAGGGCGAGTGGGTCAGCGGAAGGAGGCGAGGGCGTCGGCGAGGAGGTCGACGGCCCGGTGGAGGTCCTCCTCGGAGATGACGATCGGCGGCGCGAGCCGGATGGTGGACCCGTGCGTGTCCTTGGCCAGCACGCCCCGCTCCAGCAGGGCCTTGGACACCTCGCGCCCGGTGGCCAGGGACGGGTCGACGTCGACGCCGGCCCAGAGGCCGCGCCCGCGTACGGTCACGACGCCGTCGCCGACGAGCTCGCGCAGCCGGGCGTGCATGATGTCGCCCAGCCGGGCGGCCCGCTCCTGGAACTCGCCGGTGTTGAGCAGGTCGATGACGGCGTTGCCGACGGCGCAGGCGAGCGGGTTGCCGCCGAAGGTGGACCCGTGCTGCCCCGGCTTGATGACGCCGAGCACGTCCTCGTTCGCGGCGATGGCCGAGACGGGGACGACGCCGCCGCCGAGCGCCTTGCCCAGGACGTAGATGTCGGGCACGACGCCTTCGTGGTCGCAGGCGAAGGTCTTGCCGGTGCGCCCGAGCCCGGACTGGATCTCGTCGGCGATCATCAGCACGTTGTTCTCGGTGCAGATCTCGCGCACCTGGGCCAGGTAGCCGTCCGGCGGGACGAGCACGCCGGCCTCGCCCTGGATGGGCTCGACGAGCACGGCGACGGTGTTGGGCCCGATGGCGGACCTGATCGCCTCGGCGGAGCCGTACTTCACCACGGTGAACCCGGGCGTGTAGGGACCGAAGTCGCCGCGCGCGTCGGGGTCGGTGGAGAAGCTGACGATCGTGGTGGTGCGGCCGTGGAAGTTGTCCTCCATCACGATGATGTCGGCCTGCTCGGGCTCGACGCCCTTGACCTGGTAGCCCCACTTGCGGGCGACCTTGATGGCGGTCTCGACGGCTTCGGCGCCGGTGTTCATCGGCAGGATCATGTCCTTGCCGGTGAGGTCGCCCAGCCCGGCGCAGAACCGGGCGAACTGGTCGTGGTAGAAGGCTCGGCTGGTCAGCGTCAGGTTCTTGAGCTGCTCCTGGGCCGCCTCGATGATCTTCTCGTTGCCGTGGCCGAAGTTGAGCGAGGAGTAGCCGGACAGGAAGTCCAGGTACCGCCTGCCTTCGACGTCGGTCACCCATGCCCCGTGCGCCTCGTGGATCACCACGGGCAGCGGGTGATAGTTGTGCGCGCTCCGGCGCTCACTGGCCTCGATGAGGTCCGCGCTGCTGGTCATTCAGTTCTCCCCCCTGATTTCCAGTGTGCAGCACTTGGGGCCGCCACCGGCTTTGCGCAGCTCCGACAGGTCGACCGGGATCACCTCGTAGCCGCGCCGCTTCAGCTCCAGCTGGAGGTCTCCGGCCTCGGCGTTGATGACGACGTTGGTGCCGTCGCTGACCGCGTTGAGGCCGAGGACCTCGGCGTCGGCGGCGGAGGCGAGCACCGCGTCCGGGAACATCCGGCGCAGCACCTGGCGGCTGCCTTCGGAGAAGGCGCCCGGGTAGTAGGCGACGTTGCGCCCGTCGAGCGGGAACAGCGCGGTGTCGAGGTGGTAGAAGCGCGGGTCGACCAGCCGCAGCGTCACCACGGGCCGGCCGAGGAACTCCTGGGCCTCCTGGTGGGCCGCCGGGTCGGTGCGGAAGCCCGTACCGGCCAGGATGACCTCGTCCAGCGTGAGGAAGTCGCCCTCGCCCTCGTTGACCTGCGTGGGCTCCAGCACGGGGTAGCCGCGCTCGGCGAACCAGCGCAGGTAGGCGGGACCCTCGGGGCCGCGCTCGGGGAAGGCGAAGCGCGCCCCGTAGACCCGGCCGCCGGCGACGAGCGCCCCGTTGGCGGCGAAGACCATGTCGGGCAGCCCCTCGATCGGGTCGATGAGGCTGACCTGGTGCCCGAGGCTCTCGTACACCGCTTTGAGGCCTTCCCACTGCCGGATCGCGATGTCGCGGTCGGCGCCCGCCTCGGGGTTCATCCACGGGTTGATCGCGTAGGCGACCGTGAAGTGCTCCGGGCGGCACATGAGGAAGTGTTTGGGCATGCAGGGCTCCGTGTGTTCATGCTGGAATACGCCCTCACCTGGGAGGACGGAGCCACAGCCTAAGAATCGGGAGGCCTGTGGGGAAAGAGGGCGACATTGCGCGTGGGCGGTGTTCTGTTGCGTCTTGTGCCAGGTGAGCGGTGATTCGTTGCGCTGTCACGGCATGGCGGTTCCGGGAGGGCTGTCGACGAGCCTGGAGAGCACGATGGCGCTCTTGGTCCGCACCACGAACGCCTGCGCGGCGATGCGCTCGATCACCCGCTCGACGTGCCTGACGTCGGTCGCCCGGATGTGCAGCAGGGCGTCGGCCTCGCCGGTGATCGTGGCCGCGCCGACCACCTCCGGGAACCGGGAGACGGCCAGCGCGATGTCGGACGGCTTCGTCTTGCCCTGGCAGAACAGCTCCACGTACGCCTCGGTCGTCCAGCCGAGCGCCTGCGGTGCCACCCGGGCGCTGAAACCGGTGATCGCGCCGCTCTCGCGCAGCCGGTCCACCCGCCGTTTGA
The DNA here is from genome assembly GCF_040639085.1 of Nonomuraea sp. NPDC023979. NCBI lineage: Bacteria > Bacillati > Actinomycetota > Actinomycetes > Streptosporangiales > Streptosporangiaceae > Nonomuraea > Nonomuraea sp. NPDC023979. The sequence goes on along the minus strand of NZ_JBEZZG010000004.1, from coordinate 141,774 downwards.
CGGCCGGCGCGCTCAGGCCCACCTGCTGGCCGATCTCGGCGTAGGTCTGGCGGGCGTCGTCCACGAGCGCCGCGATGATGTCACGATCCAGCCGGTCCAGTTCCACGCGCTCTGTATATCGCCTGGCCGTGTGGCGCGCGACGATCACCTCCCGGCAGACTGGGCGCCTCTAACACGCTGGAAGGTCACCGGTCATGAGCAGCACGCGCTTTCCCGAGGGTTTCGTCTGGGGCGTCTCCACGTCCGCCTACCAGATCGAGGGCGCCAACGCCGTCGACGGGCGCGGCCCGTCGATCTGGGACTCCTTCTCCGACTCGCGGGACGCCTGCGACCACTATCACCGCTATCCCGAGGACGTGCGGCTGATGAAGGAGCTGGGGCTGGGCGCCTACCGCTTCTCGGTGAGCTGGCCCCGGGTGATGCCCGAGGGGGCGGGCCGGGTGAACGCCGCCGGGCTGGGCTTCTACGACAGGCTGGTGGACGAGCTGCTGGCGGCCGGGATCACCCCGTACGTGACGCTCTACCACTGGGACCTTCCCCAGGCGCTGGAGGACCGGGGCGGCTGGCCGGAGCGCGACACGGCGCTGCGCTTCGCCGACTACGCGCGGGTGGTGCACGAGCGGCTGGGCGACCGGGTCGGCACCTGGTTCACGCTGAACGAGCCGTGGGTGGCGGCGTTCCTCGGCTACGGCGCGGGCATCCACGCGCCCGGCAGGAGGTCGGCCGCCGACGCCTTCAGGGCCGCCCACCACCTGCTGCTCGGCCACGGGCTGGCGGCGGACGCGCTGCGCTCGGCGGGCGCCCGGGAGATCGGCGCGGTGCTCAACTTCGGGCCGGTGATGACCCCCGGCCAGGTGATCGGCTCGGCCCGCGAGCTGAGCGAGGAGGACGCCGCCGCGGTCGCCAGGATCGACGAGCTCATGCACGGGCAGTTCCTGGAGCCGCTGACGCGCGGCCGCTACCCGGACGGGGTGGTGGAGCTCGCCGGGACGGACCACGTGCGTGACGGCGACCTGGAGCTGATCTCCGGCCCGCTCGACCTGCTCGGCGTCAACTACTACGCGCCGACCGTCGTGCAGGCCCAGCCCAGCGAGCCCGCCGACCCCGCCTACCCGGGCAGCGACGGCATCCTGTTCTGCACCGTGCCCACCGCCGTGACCGCGATGGGCTGGCCCATCGTGCCCGGCGCGCTCACGCTGCTGCTCGACCGGCTGACCCGCGAGCACCCGGGCCTGGAGCTGATGATCACCGAGAACGGGGCCGACTTCGCCGACACCGTCACCGGCGACGGCATCCGCGACATGGACCGCATCCACTTCATCGAGGAGCACCTGCGCGCCCTGCGCACCTCCGTCGAGCGCGGCGCCCGGGTGCGCGGCTACCTCGTCTGGTCGCTGCTCGACAACCACGAGTGGGCCGACGGCTATCAGCGCAAGTTCGGGCTCGTGCACGTCGACTTCGCCACCCAGAAGCGGCGGATGAAGGACAGCGCGCTGTGGTACCGCGACGTGGTGCGCCGCAACGGCCTCGGCGGCGACCGGCCGCGCCGCCCCACGCTGGAGACCGTCGCCGCCCGCGCCGGCGTCTCCCGGGCGACGGTCTCGCGCGTCGTCAACGGCGAGGCGTCGGTCAGCCCGGAGGTCCGCGCCGGCGTGCTGCGCGCCGTCCGCGAGCTCGGCTACGTCCCCAACGCCGCCGCCCGCAGCCTCGTCACGCGCCGCACCGACGCGATCGCGCTGGTCCTGGCCGTGCCCCGGCAGGGCGGCGACGCCCTCACCGCCGCCGTCGTCCAGTACGTCACCAGCGTCCTCGAAGGCGCGGGAAAGCAGGTCACGCTCATGCTCGCCGACACCGCCGAGAGCCACCGGCGCATCCTGGAGCGGGTGGAGACCGGGCTGCTCGACGGCGTGGTGCTGCTGCCGCCCGACGGCCCCGACCCGCTGGCCGAGCGGTTGGCCCGCACCGGCACGCCCGTCGTGCTGCTCGGCAAGCCCGCCGTCGCCTCGCTCGTCCCGTACGTGGACGTGGACAACGCGGGTGGCGCCGCGGCGGCCACCGAGCACCTGCTGCGCCAGGGCCGCCGCCGCATCGGCGTCATCTGCGGCCCCACCGACCTGGTGGCCGTCCAGGACCGCCTGACCGGCCACCGCGAGGCCCTGGAACGCGCCGGGCTGCGCCCGCACCTCGCGCTCGCCGGTCACACCCGCGAGTCGGGCGCCGAGGCGCTCACCCGGCTGCTCGCCGAGGACGACCGCCTCGACGCCGTCTTCGCGACCGGTGACCAGCTCGCGATCGGCGCGCTGCGCGCCGCCGCCGAGGCCGGCCGCCGGGTGCCCGCCGACCTGGCGGTCGTCGGCTTCGACGACATCGACGCCGCCTCCGCCACCACCCCGCCCCTCAGCACCGTACGGACTCCCGTGACGGACCAGGCGATGGCCCTGGCCCGGCTGCTGCTGTCACGGCTGGAGGGCAGGCACGCCGGCTCGGTGGTGCTCCCGGCCCGCCTGGTGGTGCGCGGCTCCAGCGCCTGACCGGCCGGGCCGCCCCGATGGGGGAGGCCCGGGGGCGGTCAGCTGGTGGAGAAGGTGAACCAGTTGACGTTGACGAAGTCGGCCGGCTGGCCGCTGGCGAACGTCAGGTAGACGGTGTGGGTGCCGGTGACGGGTGAGATGTTGGCCGGGACCGTGCGCCAGCTCTGCCAGCCGCCGGTGTTGCCGATCGCGAAGTCGCCGATCGGCGGGGCCGTCGGGCTGCCGAGCCGCACCTGGACCAGGCCGCTCACGCCGGCCCCGGCCCCGGACGCGACGCGCGCCTTGAACTGGCGGGCCGCCGTGGCGCCGAAGTTCACCCCGTCGAAGCGGAGCCAGTCGCCGTTGGCGATGGCGCCCACGTTCTGGCCGCCACCCGCGTCGGTGGTGGCCTCGACCATCGTCCCGGACTGCGCCTGGTAGCGCTCGGCCTGGATGGTGGAGCGGGCGTCGACGCCGCCGGGCGAGGTCGGGGTGATCGTCGGCGACGGCTCGGTGGTGCCGCCGCTCTGCCACACCGCCACGTAGTCGACGACCATCGGCCGTCCCGGCACGGTGGCCGCGGTCGGCGTGCCGAACCCGGCCACGCCGTTGGGGAAGCCGCCGCCCATCGCCACGTTGAGCAGCAGGAAGTAGCCGGCGTGCCCGGTCATGTTGTTCCACGTGGTGGCGTCGAACTGGGACTGGCTCACGCTGTGGAACTGCTGGCCGTCCACGTACCAGCGGAGCTGGTTGGGGGTGACGCTGCGGTCCCACTCGAAGCGGTAGGTGTGGAAGGCCGACTGGCACGACGAGCCGGGGCAGACGCGGCTGGCGCCGAGGCCGTTGTTCTCGTTGCACGGCCCGCCGGGGCTGACGCCGCAGTGGAGCACGGCCCACACGGAGTTGACGCCGTTGACGTTCTCCATGATGTCGAACTCGCCGATGCCGGGCCAGTTCCAGTAGTTGCCCCGGTAGGGGGAGCCGAGCGCCCAGAAAGCCGGCCAGTAGCCGAGGGCGGCGTCGCCGGTGACGTTGGGCATCTGGATGCGGCCCTCGATGCGCAGGACGCGCCCGGCGGCGGGCTTGAAGTCGGCCTTCCTGGTCTCGATGCGGGCCGACGTCCACTCGCCGGAGGAGCTGCGCAGCGGGGTGATGCGCAGGTTGCCGGAGCCGTCGAGGGCCAGGTTGGAGGGGCTGGAGGTGTAGTTCTGGATCTCGCCGGTGCCCCAGTTGGCGGGGCCGCCGGGGTAGGCGTGGCCGGTGTCGATCTGCCAGTTGGCGGAGGAGGGCGGGGAGCCGGAGGGGCCGTTGAAGTCGTCGGACCAGACCAGCGACCAGCCGGACGGGGTGGGCGGCACGGCGGCGGAGGCGCTCACCGCCACGTGCACGAGCAGGCCGCTGACCAGCGTCAGCGCCGCGGCGACGGCCGCGAGCCGGCGGCGGCCGGGGGATCGGAGGGTACGTAACGTCATTCGCTGCTCCCGGGGGGTGCGGAGGCAAACCGGAGAGAGCGCTCTCTCGATTAGCTGAACACACCCGTTGACCCGCTGTCAACAGTCCGTCCGGGCCTCGGATCGCCGGGACCGTTCCGATGGGAGAGCGCTCTCAGTCGCGGGCGCCCGGACATGCCGAAGGGCCGGTCGCGACGGCGACCGGCCCTTCGTGCGCGAGCGTGCGGCTCAGCCCTTCTCGGCCTCGCCCGTGGCCTGCTCCATGGCCTCCTCGGGAGAGGCCTCCAGGTCCTGCTCCGCCTCGGCGCCGGCCTGGGCGGACGCCTTGTCCAGGCGCACCCAGCTCGTCACGCTCTCCACGGCGAACAGCACGAACAGGTAGGCGGTCAGCACGGCCAGCACCGGCGTCAGCCAGTCGAAGGCGGCGCCCACGCCGATGATGAGCAGCCGCAGCTCCCAGCCGAGCCCGGCGTGGAACACCCAGGCGGGCGGCCAGATCGACTGCCGGGTCCGGTAGACGGTGTCATAGGTGTGGTAGCCGACCACGTACACGAGCACGAACAGCAGCCACTTCGGCGCGTCGGCGGTCAGCCCGACGACGATCAGCGTGAGGAACTCGGCGCCGCGCAGCAGCGGCGGCGTCAGCCAGTCGAAGCGGCCCAGGTGGTGGCGCGGCGCGGTCGGCAGCACCAGCAGCACCATGATCAGCGGCGGGACCAGCAGCATCGGCCCCGGCTCCAGCAGCCCGCCGGCGGTGACGGCGATGACGGCCAGCAGGGCGGCGAGCGTGGCGGGGACCGGCGGCAGACCCTTGCCGAGCTTGCCCGCGAGCGCGTGGACGAGCGGCCCGTCGTCACGGTAGGCGAGCAGCCGGGCGGTCTGGACGCGGCGGCGTTCCTCGTCCGGGTCGGGTGCGGGGGTGGCGGCGGCCTGCGGGTGGGTGATCATGCGAGCGACCTCATGAGGCGTCCGGTCAGGGTGTAGGCGGCGGCGACGGTGCCCCAGATCACCAGCGTGAGGAAGGTAATGCGGGCGTCGAAGAGGGCGGCGGTGATCGCGATGGCCGCGAACCGCTCGCCGATGGGGAACACGATCATCTTACGGGCCCAGTGGACGGCGCGGTACTTGCCGGCCTTGGTCCACATCTTGAGCAGCCCGCGGATGCCCTGGCTGCGCTCGACCTTGCGGCGCTCCAGCGCCTGGCGCAGGGCCCGGTCGTCGGGCGCGTCGAGCGGCAGCGTCGGGAGCTGCGCGGGCGCCTTGGCGCGCCGGTTGGCGATGCCGAAGGAGAAGTCGAGCAGGTGGCGCACGGACTGCAGGCCGATCGCCGCCAGCGCGAAGATCCAGATCGTGTCGTCGCCGTGACCAGCCACGACCCAGCCGATCGCCAGGCCGGCGAAGACCACGTACTCCTTGAACCGGTCGAACGTGGCGTCGAGCCACGCACCGAGCACGCCGAACTTGCGGGCGTAGCGGGCGACCTGGCCGTCGACGCAGTCGAAGACGAACGCGAAGTAGATCAGGATGCCGCCCGCGACCATGCCGACCCGGTCGCCGGTGGCGAAGCAGGCGGCGGCGGCCACGCCGAGCGCGATGGAGATGAGCGTGACCTGGTTGGGCGTCAGCCCGCGCCGGGCCGCCCAGCGGGCGATGAAGCGGGAGTAGGTGGAGACGAAGTAGGTGGTGAAGAAGCCGTCGGCGCCCTTGACGGCGTTGTCGAGCCTGGCCCGGTCCTCGTCCATGCCGATGATCTCGGAGCCGGCCTCGTTGGCCTCCTCCTGGGTGGTGACGCGGCGGTAGAACAGGTCGCGGCGGCCGCGGATGCCGACCGAGACGCCGTTGCGCACCAGGCCGAACGCGATGATCTGCACCAGGTCGTCGTCGGGGCCGAAGGCGTCGGCCATGTCGGCGAGCTGACGGCAGGTCTCGGCGAGCACCGGCGCGTTGCGCGCGCTGATGTGGACCGGGCCGAGCAGCACGGCGTTGGGCCGGGTCACCTTGTGGGTGGCGGTGCCGATCGACACCACCCGCGACTTGCCGATGCGGGAGCGAACCGGGAGCCCTTCGACCCGGTTCATGCCGATCTCTGGCTCTGCCTCCTCGATCGGAACGGCCTCGGCCGTCTCCTCCTGTCCCGCGCCGGGGTCCTCGTCGGAGTCCTCCCCGGCCGCCGGGCGCGGCTCCTTGGCGACGAGCACCAGCGCGCCGCGCTTGGACTTGGTGATCTGGTAGATCAGCTCGTCGTGGACGACCGAGTTTTCCGGGATGATGAACAGGCTTTCCGTCGCCGACTCGGCGACCTCGGCCAGTGCGCGCAGGGCGGCGGCCACGTCGCCTGACGCGATCGTGGCGGGCCGCGGGTCCATGGTGCGAAGCTGGCTGTGCAGCCGCTCGGAGACGGTGGGATTGCCGGGTAGCGCGGCGAGCCTCAGGCCGGTCGGAGCGGTGTCGGGGCCGGGCGAAGAGCCCAGCAGGACCACGCGGGTCATGACTCCCTTTCGAGGCGGTTTCGGGGGGTTGAACATCGGGCAATGCGGGACAGGCGTCAAAGTGTAGTAAGGGTTCCTGAGCAACGCGTCACCGCCGCACGGCCGGAGCACGAAGTGCCGACGCTTTCCCGGCCATAAGATGAGCGAGTGAGTCTCTACCGTGACGAGGGCGTGGTCCTGCGCACGCAAAAGCTCGGCGAAGCCGATCGCATCGTCACAATCCTGGCCAAGCGCACCGGCAAGATCCGGGCCGTGGCCAAGGGGGTGCGCCGCACCACCTCGCGCTTCGGCGCAAGGCTCGAGCCGTTCACCCACGTCGATCTGCAACTCCACACCGGACGCACCCTCGACGTGGTCACCCAGGCCGAGACCATCAGACCTTACGGCGAGACACTGGCGGCCGACTACCCCCGCTACACCGCCGGCACCGCGATGCTGGAGACCGCCGACCGGCTCACCCACGGCGAGAAGGAGCCGGCGCTGCGCCAGTTCCTGCTGCTGGTGGGCGGGCTGCGCACGCTGGCCGACGGCGACCACGAGGCCAGGCTGGTGCTCGACGCCTACTTCCTGCGCTCGCTGGCCGTCGCCGGCTACGCGCCCGCGCTGGAGGCGTGCGCCAAGTGCCGGGCCCCGGCCGTCAGGGCGTTCGCCATCGTGGCGGGCGGCGTGGTGTGCGGGGCGTGCCGCCCGGCCGGCTCGGCCGTGCCCGCCGGGGAGACGATCGGGCTCATGACGGCGCTGCTGCGGGGCGACTGGGTCTCCGCCGACGCCTCAGAGCCGCGCCACCGCACCGAGTGCAGCGGCCTGGTGGCGGCCTACCTGCAATGGCACCTGGAGCACGGCATCCGCTCGCTGCGCCACGTAGAAAGGGAACCCGCGTGAATCCCCGCCCGCCGTCGCCGCACCCGTCCGGTGCGACGCCGCCGCCGATCCCGCGCGACCTGGTGCCCCGGCACGTCGCCATCGTCATGGACGGCAACGGCCGCTGGGCCAAGGCCCGCGGCCTGCCGCGCACCGAGGGGCACAAGGCGGGGGAGGCGTCCCTGTTCGACGTCATCGAGGGCGCCCTGGAGCTCGGCGTGCCCTACCTGAGCGCGTACGCCTTCTCCACGGAGAACTGGAAGCGCTCGCCCGACGAGGTGCGCTTCCTCATGGGCTTCAACCGCGACGTGATCCGGCGCCGCCGCGACGAGCTCAACGCGATGGGCGTGCGGGTGCGCTGGGCGGGCCGGCCGGGCCGGCTGTGGAAAAGCGTGATCTCCGAGCTGCAGACCGCCGAGGCGATGACCGAGCACAACCGGGCGCTGACGTTGCAGTTCTGCGTCAACTACGGCGGCCAGGCCGAGATCGTCGAGGCGGCGGTCAAGCTGGCCGAGGACATCGCCGCCGGCCGCGTCAGGGCGTCGAAGGTCAACGAGAAGGTCTTCGCCCGCTACCTCGACGAGCCGGAGATCCCGCCGGTCGACCTGTTCGTCCGCTCGTCGGGGGAGCAGCGCTTCTCCAACTTCCTGCTGTGGCAGTCGGCCTACGCCGAGATGGTGTTCCTGGACCGGCTCTGGCCCGACTTCGACCGGCGCGACCTGTGGGAGGCGTGCGAGATCTACGCCAAGCGCGACCGCCGCTACGGCGGGGCGGTGCCCAACCAGGTCTGAGCGCGCCCTGACGTGGGCAACGTCAGGACATGTGGCGACTGATCTGGAACTCTGCCCTGGTCATCGCGCTCTACTACCTCGTCCCGCTGGAGGCCGGCGGGCCCCTGTGGCTGAGGTGGGCTCGCGCGGCGGTGTTCGCGGCCGGGGTGGCGCTGGTCGTGGTGGGCGTCGCCCGCGCGGCCAGGCGGCAGGCGACGGCCGAGCCCGGCTCCCTGCCCGCGACCGGCCTGGCGGTGGCGACCGTGGCGGGCGTCGCCCTGTTCGCGCTGGCCGACTACGGGGTGGCCGTCTGGGGCGAGAACGAGTTCGCCGGGCTGCGCACGCGCACCGACGCCCTCTACTTCGCCGTCTCGACGCTGGCCACGGTCGGCTTCGGCGACGTGCACGCGCAGGGGCAGGTGGCCAGGGCGCTGGTGCTGGCGCAGATGGTGTTCAACCTGGTCGTCCTCGCCACGGCCGCGACCCTGCTGACCCGCCGCCTGCGCGAGCGCCGCCACCTGTGACGCCCCTCCCGGGAGGGTGACGTCCCTCCCAAGAGGATGGCGCCTCTCTCAGGAGGGTGACGGCGGCAGCGCGGCCAGGCGGCGGGTGGCCTCGGCGAGGTCGGCCGGGCCCGGGGCGGCGGCGAAGGAGAGCCGCAGGAAGGGGCCCGAGGGCTCGGCGGGGAAGTAGCGGGCGCCCGCGTCCACCGCGACGCCGTGGGCGCGGGCGGCGTCGGCCAGCGTGGTGTCCTGGACGCCGTCCGGCAGGCGTACCCACAGGTGCAGGCCGCCGGTCGGGTGCCGGGTGAGCGTCCAGTGCGGGAGGTCGCGGGCGAGACAGGCGGCGAGCAGCGCGCAGCGCTCGCGCAGGGCGGCCGAGAGCGTCCGCAGGTGCCGCTCCCAAGCCGGGGTGCTGAGAAGCTCGACGGCGGCCTCCTGGAGCGGCCGGGCGGTGAAGAAGTCGTCGACGAAGCGCATCCCCCACAGCCGCCGCATCACCGGGCCGCGCGCGATCACCGCGCCGATGCGCAGGCTGGGGGAGGCGGGCTTGGTCAGCGAGGTGAGGTGGATGACGGTGCCGTCGCGGTCGCCGGAGACCAGCGGGGGCGGCAGCGGGCCGCCGTGGCCGAGATGGCGGGCGAAGTCGTCCTCGACGAGGAACGCGCCGGCCGCCCTGGCCACCTCCACCACCTGCTCGCGCCTGCCGGGGGCCAGGACCGTGCCGGTCGGGTTGTGGAACGTGGGCTGGCAGTAGAGCAGCCGCGCGCCGGTCATGGCGAAGGCGTCGGCGAGCAGGTCGGGGCGGATGCCGTCGGCGTCCGTCGGCACCGGCAGCGGGCGCAGCCCGGCGGCGCGGGCGGCGGCCAGCGCGCCCGGGTAGGTGGGCGACTCCATGAGGACCGGGCCGCCGGGGGCGACGATGGCCCTGAACAGCATCGACAGCGCGCCCTGCCCGCCGCCGGTGACGAGCACGTCGTCGGCGGTCACCGAGCCGCCCGCCTGGCGGGCGAACAGCGCGCGCAGCGGCGCGAGCCCGGCCGTCGGGGCGCGGCGCCAGGCGCCGGGACGGCGGGCGGCGCGGGCGAGCGCGGCGGCCAGCGCCCGCGTGGGCTGCAGCGACTCGTGCGGGTAGCCGCCCGACAGGGCGACGGCGCCGTCCGGCAGCGGGACCGGCGGCTCGGCGGAGGCGTCGCGCCCGGCGAGCGCCACCGACTGCCAGGAGGTGTCGGCCCCGCCGCCCTGGTCCGCGGGGCGGGCGGCCACGAACGTGCCACTGCCCGGCCGGGTCACCACCGCGCCCTCGGCGGCGAGCCGGGCGATCGCGCGGGACACGGTGGCCGGGCCGACGTGGTGGCGGACGGTCAGCTCGCGGCTGCTGGGCAGGCGGTCACCGGGGGCGAGCCCGGCGATCAGCTTCCGGAGAGCTGCCACCATCTCAGAAGTGCTACTCTCGGACATGAGAGGACATGGTAACGCTTCTGAGTTGAGCCCGGAAACGCTTCTGGCCCTGCGGGCCGACACGCCGGGCTGCGAGCAGGTCGTCCACTTCAACAACGCGGGCTGCGGGCTGCTGGCCACGCCGGTGCTGGACGCCATGCTCGACCACCTCCGCCTGGAGGCGGCCATCGGCGGCTACGAGGCGTCGGCCGCCCGCGCCGAGCAGGTGCGCGGCTTCTACACCGAGATCGCCGCGCTGATCAACGCCGGCCCCGGCAACATCGCCTTCGCCACCAGCGCCACCCACGCCTACGCCACCGCGCTGTCGGCGATCCCCTTCGAACCCGGCGACGTCATCCTGACCACCCGCAACGACTTCATCTCCAACCAGATCGCCTTCCTGTCGCTGCGCAAGCGGCACGGCGTCCGCGTCGTGCACGCCCCCGACACGCCCGAGGGCGGCGTGGACGTGCCCGCGATGGCCGCCCTCATGCGCGAGCACCGCCCCCGGCTCGTCAGCGCCACCCACATTCCCACCAACTCCGGCCTCGTCCAGCCGGTCGCCGAGATCGGCGCGCACTGCCGCGAACTGGACCTGCTCTACCTGGTCGACGCCTGCCAGTCGGTCGGCCAGCACCCCGTGGACGTGGCGGAGATCGGCTGCGACCTGCTCACCGCCACCTGCCGCAAGTTCCTGCGCGGCCCGCGCGGCTCCGGCTTCCTGTACGTGTCCGACCGCGTGCTGCGCGCCGGCTACGAGCCGCTGTTCATCGACATGTACGGGGCCCGCTGGGTCGCTCCCGACCGCTACGAGCCGGTGGAGAGCGCGGCCAGGTTCGAGGACTGGGAGTTCCCGTACGCCACGGTCCTCGGCTCGGCGGCGGCCGTCGCGTACGCCCGCCGGGTCGGCATGGACGCCATCGCCCGCCGCACCCCGGCCCTGGCGGCGCTGCTGCGCGAGGGCCTGGCCGCCATCCCCGGCGTACGCGTCCTGGACCGGGGCCCGGCGCTGGGGGCGCTGGTCACGTTCGCGATCGAGGGGTGGCAGGCGCGGCCGTTCAAGGCGGCGCTGGACGCGCGCGGCGTCAACTCGGCGCTCAGCTTCCGCGAGCTGGCCCGGTACGACTTCGGCGACAAGGACGTGGAGTGGGCCCTGCGCCTGTCGCCGCACTACTACAACACCGAGGACGAGGTCGGCCACGTAACGGAGGCCGTGGCCGGCCTCGTCCGCCCCTGACGGGAGCCGTACGGGCGTCCGTCCCAGCGCGGCCGGAAACCCGGTTGCGGTCCCGGGCGCGGGCACGGAACGCTAATCCGCGTGGAGATGCACGCAGGTCAGCTGACAGTCACGCCCGAGACGGTCCGCGCGCTCGTGGCCGAACAGTTCCCGCAGTGGCGGGACCTGCCGGTCACGGGCGTCGCCGCCCACGGCACGGTCAACGCCATCTTCCGCATCGGCGACGGGCTGGCCGCCCGCTTCCCCCTGGAGCCCCGCGACGTCGACTCGACGCGGGCCTGGCTCCAGAAGGAGGCGCGGGCGGCGGGCGAGCTGGCCGGGCGTACGCGGTTCCGCACCCCCGAGCCGGTCGCGCTCGGCGAGCCCGGGGCGGGCTACCCGCTCCCGTGGTCGGTGCAGACGTGGCTGCCCGGCGTCGTGGCCACGGACGCGGACCCGGGCGAATCGGTCGCCTTCGCCCACGACCTGGCGGCCCTCGTCCACGACCTGCGCGCCCTCGACACCCGTGGCCGCACCTTCAGCGGCTCCGGCCGGGGCGGCGACCTGAAGGACCACGACGCGTGGATGGAGACCTGCTTCACCCACAGCGAACACCTCCTCGACGTCCCCCGGCTGCGCCGCCTCTGGGCCGAGCTGCGGATCCTGCCCCGCGAGGGCGCCGACGTGATGAACCACTGCGACCTGATCCCCGGCAACGTGCTCGTGTCCGGCGGCCTGCTCGCCGGCATCCTCGACGTCGGCGGCTTCGCCCCGGCCGACCCGGCGCTGGACCTGGTGAGCGCCTGGCACCTGCTGGAGGCCGGGCCGCGCCAGGCGCTCCGCGACGACCTCGGCTGCACCGACCTCGAATGGGAACGCGGCAAGGCGTGGGCCTTCCAGCAGGCGATGGGCCTGGTCTGGTACTACGTCGACAGCAACCCGCCGATGAGCCGCCTCGGCGCCCGCACCCTCCAGCGCATCCTGGCGGCCTCCTAGCGGCCGTGCCCGGCTCCCCGCGCCGGTTGCCTCCCTGGGGCGGCGCGCTGGGGGAGGACGGCAGGCCCGACAGGGGGTCAGCCTCGGCGGCGGGCTCGGTAGGCGGCGACGTGCATCCGGTTCCCGCAGGTGCGGCTGTCGCAGTAGACGCGCGACCGGTTGCGCGACTCGTCGACGAAGACGTGCTCGCAGTCGGGCGCGGAGCAGGTGCGCAGCCGTTCCCATTCGCCCTCGACGAGCAGGTGGGCGAGGGCGACGCCGCAGTCGGCGGCCAGGTGCTCGGCGAGGGTGGCGTCGGGCGCGAAGTAGTGGACGTGCAGCGGGTGCCCGTCGTGCTCGGTGAGCCGTGGGGTGATGCGGGTCTCGGACAGCAGCGAGTTGAGGGTGCGCACGGCGGTGGGCTGGTCGGGGGCGACGAAGACGCGGTGGAACGCCTCCCGTACGATGCGTACCTGTCCGAGGTCGCGCGGGGTGAGGGTGCTGATGCCGCTCACCTGGCGCGAGTCGACGAAGGATTGCAGCTCGGCCAGGGTCGCCAGACCGTCGTCCCCTCCTGTGGAGGGCGAGGTGTTGATCAGCTCGACGACGGTGGCCAGCGCATGCACCATGTCATGGCCAAACGGCATATTGACTCCTGTCCGGGCCGGTTCTAGCGTGGTCGCAGCGTATCTCTCCCACGGGGGGTCGGGGGTTTCGGTGAGTGCACATCGTCGTTTCGTGCTGATCGCGATCGCCGGAGCACTGATCATCTCGACCTCCGCCCCGCTCGTCCGGCTGTCGGGCGTCTCGCCCGCGACCTCGGCGCTGTTCCGGTGCGCGTACGCGGTGCCGCCCATGCTGGTGCTGGCCTGGCTGGAGCGGCGCAGGCTCGGGCCGCTGACCGGCAAGCCGCTCTACCTGGCGTGGGTGGCGGGGCTCATGTTCGCGTTCGACCTGCTGTTCTGGCATCACACGATCGACTACGTGGGCGCGGGGCTGGCGACCGTGCTGGGCAACCTTCAGGTGTTCATCGTGGCGTTCGCCGCGTGGGCGCTGTTCCGGGAGCGGCCGTCGACGCCGCTGATGATCGCCACGCCGGTGGTGTTCGGCGGCGTGGTGCTGATCTCGGGGGTGTTCGACAGCGGGGCGTACGGCGCCGACCCGGCGCTCGGGGTGGTGACCGGCGTGGCCACGTCGATCGCGTACGCGGCGTTCCTGCTGCTGATGAAGGCCGGTTCGGGCCGCGCGGCCGGGCCGCTGGCGCACGCGACCGTGGTGGCGACGGTGGCGATCGCGGCGCTGAGCCCGCTGTTCGGCGGGGCGAGCTTCGTGCCGGAGTGGCCGGCGCACGGCTGGCTGCTGCTGCTCGCGCTGGGGCCGCAGGTGCTCGGCTGGTCGCTGATCACCTATTCGCTGCCCCGGCAGCCGGCCGTGCTGACCGCGCTGCTCCTGCTGGTGCAGCCGGTGACGACGGTGGCGCTGTCGGCGGTCGCGCTCGGCGAGCGGCCGTCGCCGCTCCAGCTCGCCGGCTGCGCGGTGGTGGTGCTGGGCGTCCTGTACGGGTCGCGGCGGGGTCAGGCCGGGCGCGGCGTGCGCGAGCAGGACGAGCAGGTGCCGAACACCTCGACCGTGTGAGTGATCTCGGTGAACCCGTGCTCGGTGCCGACGGTCTCGGCCCAGCGTTCGACGGCGGGCCCGGCCACCTCGACGGTCCGGCCGCAGCGGCGGCAGACCAGGTGGTGGTGGTGCTCGCCGGTCTCGCACGCCCGGTAGACCGACTCGCCGTCGTCGGTGCGCAGCACGTCGACGTGGCCGCCATCGGCCAGCGCCTGGAGGGCGCGGTAGACGGTGGTCAGGCCGATCTTGGCGCCGTGCTGGCGCATCTCGGCGTAGACGTCCTGCGCGCTGCGGAAGCCCTCGCTCTGGCGAAGGGTGTCGTGCACGGCGTCGCGTCTCGTGGTCATACGACCTCCTCGGCACGCGTGCTTGGCTCGGTCACTGTCGACTCCTGGGATCGGCCTCGGCGTACGAATTTACCCACACCCAGGGCCAGGACGAAGCCGGCCAGGGCAAGAAGCACGATTGAGGCCCCGGGCGGCACCCGGGTGGAGGCGGTGGAGGCGAGCAGCCCGCCCACGGCGGCGATGACGCCGAACAGCATGGCGAGCAGCATCGTGGTGCGGAAGCCGCGGGTGAGCTGCTGGCTGGTGGCCACCGGGATGACCATGAGCGCGCTGACGAGCAGCAGGCCGACCACGCGCATGGCGATGACGACGGTGAGCGCGGCGGTGACGGCGATGAGCAGGCTGAGGAAGCGCACCGGCAGGCCGCTGGCGCGGGCCATCTCCTCGTCCTGGCAGAGCACGAACAGCTCCCTGCCGAAGATCGCGACGACGGCGAGGACGGCGACGGCCAGCGCGCCGATGATCCAGATGTCCTGCTCGGTGACGCTGGCGATGGCGCCGAACAGGTAGGAGTTGAGCTTGGAGTTGCTGCCGCCGGGCGCGATGCCCATGAGCAGCACGCCGCCCGCGATGCCACCGTAGAACATCAGGGCCAGGGCCACGTCGCCGCTGGTGCGCCCGCGCGCCCTGACCAGCTCGATGGCGACGGCGCCGGCCACCGCGACGAGGACGGCGGTGAGCACCGGCGCGGTGCCGGTCAGGAACCCGAGCGCGACGCCGGTCAGCGCCACGTGCCCGATGCCGTCGCCGAGCAGCGCGAGCCTGCGCTGCACGATGAACGTGCCCACGGCGGGCGCGCAGAGGCCGACCAGCAGCGCCGCGAGCAGCGCGAGCTGGAAGAACTGCCTGTCGAGCAACTCGATCATGCTTCTCCCTGCCAGCCCCGCAGCGGCCCCGCCGTGGCTTCGGCGGCGTGCGGGTGGACGTGCTCGTGTCCCGGCCTGGCGCAGTCGCCTTCGGGCCGGGGCGGCGGGCCGTCGTGCGCGACGAGGCCTTCGCGCACGACGACGCCGCGGGTGATGAGCGGCTCCAGCGGGCCGAGCTCGTGCGCGACGAGCACGATGGTCTTGCCGCCTGCCACCAGCCTGGCCAGCGTGTCGGCCAGGAGCTGCTGGGTGGCGGCGTCGACGCCCGCGGTGGGCTCGTCCATCACGTACGTGTCGGGCTCGCCGGCCAGGGCGCGGGCGATGAGCACCCGCTGCTGCTGCCCGCCGGAGAGCGCCTGGACCGGGTCGTGCGCCCGGTCGGACAGGCGGACGGCCTCCAAGGCGCTCGCCACGGCCGCCCGGTCGGCGGCGCTGGTGCGGCGCAGCCTGCTCTGCCGGGCGATGCGGCCCGAGGTGACGACCTCGCCGACGGTCGCGGGCACGCCGCCGCCGACGGAGAGCCGCTGCGGCACGTAGCCGATGCGCCACCAGTCGCGGAACCTGGCGGGCGGCGTGCCGTACATCAGGGTCTGTCCGCCGGACAGCGGCGTGAGGCCGAGCAGCGCGCGGACCAGGGTGGACTTGCCTGAGCCGTTGGCGCCCATGACGGCGACGACCTCGCCGGGGCTGACGGTGAGGTCGATGCCGCGCAGGATGGGCCGCCGGTCGAGCGTCACCCGCCCGTCGCGCATCTCGAAGGCGGTCTCGGTCAAGGTGTGCATCCCAACGCCGACTGCAGGGTCTTGAGGTTGCCCCGCATGGCCGACAGGTAGTCGCCCGAGGGCTTGCTCTCCAGCGGGTCGAGCACGGCCGTCTTCGCGCCCACCTCGGCGGCGAGCACCTCGGCGACCTTGGGGCTGACCAGGGCCTCGGTGAAGATGGTCGTCACCTTCTCCGCCTTGGCGAGCTTGGCCACCTCGTCGATGCGGGCGGGCGAGGGCTCGGTCTCGGGGTCGAGGGTGATGCCGACCTGCTTGAGCTTATACCGGTCGGCCAGGTAGCCGAACGCCTCGTGCGCGGTCACCATGGTGCGCGTCGCGCAGGTGGTCAGGCCGGTGGCGAGCTCCTTGTCGAGCATGGTGAGCGAGGCGGCGGCGGTGGCGGCGCGGTCCTTGAAGCCCTGCGCGTGGGCCGGGTCGGCGGCGGCCAGGCGCTCGCCGAGCTTGCCGGCGACGGTGGCCAGGCGGGACGGGTCGAGCCACAGGTGCGGGTCGTAGGCGACCCCGTGGTCGTGGCCCTCCTCAGCGTGAGTCTCCTCGGCATGGCCTTCCTCGGCGTGACTCTCCTCGCCGTGGCCCTCCTCCCCGGCGTGGCCCTCCTCGGCGTGCCCGCCGGCCGGGAGCGTGGCCACGGCGGTGGCGGCGTCGAAGGAGCGCTCGGGGTCGACCGCGTCGTCCACGGCGGGCTGGACGCCCTTGATGTAGACGGTGAGCGTGGCGTCCTCGAGCTGGGCCATCTGCTGGGCGCCGAGCTCCAGGTCGTGCGGCTCGACGCCGGGCGCGGTCAGGACGGCCACCTGGGCGTCGGGGCCCGCGATCTGCTCGCTGAGCCACTGCAACGGATAGAACGCGGCGAGGACCTGGGGCTTGCCGTCGGCGGCCTCAGGTGTCGCGCCGGATCCGGCTCCGCAGGCGGTGGTCGTGAGCAGCGTGGCGCCCGCGAGGAGCCCGGCGGCTCGCAGGCGGGAATGTCCTGACATCATGTGAGTCAGTATGCTGCAAAATGAAAATGGTTGTCAAAGTCGACCTTGGTAGGGATGCCGAACGGCGTGCTGGGGGCCAGGCGGCGCCGGACGGCATCCCCTCATCACCCCGGTGTTCGCGCGCCGGCAGAGCCGTTGCCGGCGCCCGGGGTGATGTCCAGCCGCCGCTCGCCCGCGTAGACGTTCATCGAGTCCCCGCGCAGGAACCCGATCAGCGTCAGCCCCTCCTCCTCGGCCAGCTCGGCCGCGAGCGAGGAGGGCGCGGACACCGCGGCGAGCACCGGGATGCCCCCCATGACCGCCTTCTGCACCAGCTCGAAGGAGGCCCGGCCGGAGACCATGAGCACGGTCGAGCGCAGCGGCAGCAGGCCCTGCCGCAGCGCCCAGCCGAGCAGCTTGTCCACGGCGTTGTGCCGCCCCACGTCCTCGCGCACGCACAAGGCCTCGCCCGCGGCCGTGAACAGGCCGGCCGCGTGCAGCCCGCCCGTCCGGTCGAAGACCCGCTGGGCCGCGCGCAGCCGGCCGGGCAGGGCCGCCACCGTCGCCTGGCCGAGCTCGACGGGGTCGTCGTGCGCGGACCAGCGGGCGACCGTGCGCACCGCCTCCAGCGACGCCTTGCCGCAGACGCCGCAGGAGGAGGTGGTGTAGAAGTTGCGCGGCGCGGGCGCCTCGACGCCCGGCGCGAGCCGCACGTCCAGGACGTTGTACGTGTTCCGCCCGTCGGCCAGGGCCCCCGCGCAGTAGCGGATGGTCGCGATGTCGCCGGCCGAGGCGACCGCGCCCTCGCTGACCAGGAACCCGGCGGCCAGGTCGAAGTCGTCGCCCGGCGTCCGCATGGTGACGGTCAGCGGCGTGCCGTCGAGGCGGATCTCCAGGGGCTCCTCGGCGGCCAGCGAGTCGACCCTGCGCGTCGGGGCGGAGTCCCTGATGCGCAGGATGCGGCGCTTGACGGCGACCCTAGACATACCCGTACCCGAAGCGGCCCTTGACGCAGAGGTTGCCCTTGGTGACGGGGTTGTCGTGCGGCGAGCTGACCTTCACGATCTTGTTGTCCTGTACGTGCAGCGTCAGGTTGCAGCCGACGCCGCAGTAGCTGCAGATCGTCGTGGTCTGCGTCTGCCGCGACTCGTCCCAGGTCCCGGCGGCGCGCATGTCGAACTCCGACTTGAACGACAGCGCCCCGGTCGGGCACACCTCGACGCAGTTGCCGCAGTAAACACAGGCCGAGTCGGTGAGCGGGGCGTCGAACTCGGTGGAGATGTGCGAGTCGAAGCCGCGGCCGGCCACGGCGATGGCGAAGGAGTTCTGCCACTGGTCGCCGCAGGCGTCGACGCACTTGTAGCACATGATGCACTTGCTGTAGTCGCGCACGTAGAGCTCGTTGTCGACCTTGGCGGGCTGCTCGACCGTGGCCGCGTCGTCGCCGAACCTGCCGGGCTCGGCGCCGTACTCCTCGATCCAGCCGGCCGCCCGCGGGGTGGTCGACAGGTCCACCGACGAGCCGAGCAGCTCCAGCACCACCTTGCGGCTGTGGCGGGCGCGCTCGGTGTCGGTGCCGACGGTCATGCCGGCCTCGACCTTCCTGGAGCAGGCCGGGGCCAGGGTGCGCGACCCCTCGACCTCGACGACGCACACCCGGCAGGCGTTCTTGGGGGTGAGCGTGTCGCCGTAGCAGAGCGTCGGGACGTCCTTGCCCGCCGCCTGGCAGGCGTCCAGGATCGTCGAGCCCTCGGGCACCCGGACGGTCTCGCCGTCGATCTGCACGTCGACGAGCCGCCGGGGCGGCTGGAGCGGGATCACTTGTATACCCCCAAGCGGTCGATGGCCGATTCCACCGCGTTCCATGCGGTCTGTCCGAGGCCGCAGATCGAGGCGTCCCGCATGGTCCGCCCGACCTCGCGCAGCAGGAGCAGGTCGCTCTCGTCCACGCGCTCCGACAGCCGGTGCAGGGCCTCCTCCTGCCGTACGGTGCCCACGCGGCAGGGCACGCACTGGCCGCACGACTCGTCCCTGAAGAACTCGGCGATGCGCAGCAGGATGTGCTTGAGATCGACGGTGTCGTCCAGCACGAGGACGACGCCGGAGCCGAGCGTGGCGCCCGCCGCCCGGGTGCCCTCGAACGTGAGCGGCACGTCCAGGTCCGTCACGAACGCCCCGGCCGCGCCGCCGAGCAGCACCGCCTTGAGCGTCCCGGCGGGCCTGGCCAGGTCGAGCAGCTCGCGCAGCGTCGCGCCGAACGGCAGCTCGTAGCTGCCGGGCCGGTCCACGCTGCCCGACACGCAGAACAGCTTGGTGCCGGTCGAGCCCTCGGTGCCGACCGCCGCGTACGCCTGGGCGCCGTGCTCCAGGATCGGCAGCACGTTGACCAGCGTCTCCACGTTGTTGACCACGGTCGGCTTGCCGAACAGGCCCTTCTCCACCGGGAACGGCGGCTTGCTGCGCGGCTCGCCGCGGAAGCCCTCGATCGAGTTGAAGATCGCGGTCTCCTCGCCGCAGATGTACGCGCCCGCGCCCCGGCGCAGCTCGATGTCGAAGGAGAAGCCCTGGCCCAGGATGTCCGCGCCGAGCAGGCCGCGCGAGCGCGCCGTGGCCATCGCGTGCTCCAGCCGCCGCACCGCCCGCGGGTACTCGCCCCGGACGTAGAGGTAGCCCTTGGCGCAGCCGGTGGCGTAGGCGGCGATCGTCATGGCCTCGACGAGCGCGTACGGGTCGCCCTCCATGATCACGCGGTCCTTGAAGGTGCCCGGCTCGCTCTCGTCGGCGTTGCACACCAGGTAGTGCGGGTGGTCCGGCTGGCGGGCGGTGGCGTCCCACTTCCGGCCCGTCGGGAAGGCCGCGCCACCCCTGCCGACCAGGCCGGACTCCAGCACCTCCCGGATCACGCCCGCCGGGCCGAGCTGGAAGGCCCGCCGCAGCGCCGCGTAGCCCCCGGTGGCCCGGTAGGCGTCCAGGCCGGCCGGGTCGACCACGCCGATCCGTTTCAGCAGCACCAGGCCGTCGCGCCCGGCCTGGGGCACGGCCGCCTCGGCGGGCGGCTCCCAGCCGGCCGGCCCGTGGCCGTTGGAGCCGTGCGGCACGGTGACCTCGTCCCCCTGGACCGGCCCGTACACCTGGGTGGACGGGGTCTCGCCGGCCTCGATCGCCAGGGCGGCCGGGGCGCGCTCGCACAGGCCCAGGCACGGGCTGGGCTGCCAGGAGGAGCCCGCCGGGCCGAGCCGCGCCTCGACGCGCTTGCGCACGTCCTCGGCGCCGCGCGCCTGGCAGGCCAGGTCGGTGCAGAGGTGCAGCACCCGCGCCGGACGCGGCTTCAGCGACAGCAGAGAGTAGAACGACGCCACCCCGTACGCCTCGGCGGGCGGGACGGTGAGGCGGCGGCAGATGTAGTCCAGCGCGCCCTCGCTGATCCACCCGACCCGGTCGTTGACCGCGTGCAGGGCGGGCAGCAGCAGGTCGCGGGCCGGTTCGGGGCGAGCCGCGTAACGCAGCTCCGCCTCCGTCCTGGCGCCGCCCTCCCAGCCGGTGGCCGGCGGGCCGAGCAGCGCGTCGACGGCGGCGCGCTCCTCGGCGGACGGCTGCGCGTCACGGAACCTCAGATCCATCTGTTCACCCGGCCTTGACGAGCTTCTCGACGCGTACGGCTGCCGCCTTGAACTCGGCCGTGCCCGCGATGGGGCAGGTGGCCTCGATGGTCAGGGCGTTGGTGTCCACCTCGTCCGGGAAGTGGAACGTCATGAACACCAGCCCGGGCCGCAGGCCGGGGTCGATGAACACCGGCGCGACCACCGAGCCGCGCCGCGAGCTGATCCGCACCTCTTCACCGGCGACCAGCTCCAGCCGCTCGGCGTCCTCCGGCGACATCTCGACCGTCTCGCCCCGCCGCAGCGGCGAGGCGAACCCCGACGACTGCACGCCGGTGTTGTACGAGTCCAGCCGCCGCCCGGTCGTCAGCCGGAGCGGGTACTCCTCGTCCAGCAGGTCGACCGGCGGCGAGTGGCGCAGCACCGCGAACGGCGCGGGCGTGCCCCGCTTGACCGGGTCGCTCTCCCACAGCCGCCCGTGCAGGTAGGGCGGCTCGATGGCGTCCTCCGACGGGCACGGCCACTGGATGCCGTGCAGCTCCTCCAGCCGCCGGTAGGTCATGCCGCTGTGGTCGGGGGACAGGGCGCGCAGCTCGTTCCAGACCTCCTCGGCGCCGTCGTAGTGCCAGTCGTGGCCCAGGCGGCGGGCCAGCTCGCACATGATCCAGATGTCGTCGCGCGCCTCGCCCGGCGGGTCGAGGGCCTTGCGCACCCGCTGCACCCGCCGCTCGCTGTTGGTGAACGTGCCGTCGGCCTCGCACCACGCGGCGCTGGCGGGCAGCACCACGTCGGCCATCTGGGCGGTCTTGGTGAGGAAGATGTCCTGCACGACGAGGTGGTCGAGCATGGACAGGCGCTTGATGCAGGCCAGCGAGTCGGCCTCGGACTGCACCGGGTTCTCGCCGATGAGGTAGCAGGTGGTGACCTCGCCCTCGGCCATCGCCTCCAGCATCTGGGTCAGGTTGTGGCCGTAGCGCGGCTGGATGCCGACGCCCCAGGCCGTCTCGAACTTCCGCCTGATCGCCGGGTCGAGGAGGTCCTGGAAGCCGGGCAGCCGGTTGGGGATGGCGCCCATGTCGCCGCCGCCCTGCACGTTGTTCTGGCCGCGCAGCGGCGACAGGCCCGAGCCGTAGCGGCCGACGTGGCCGGTCAGCAGGGCCAGGTTGATCAGCGCCCGGACGTTGTCGGTGGCGTTGTGGTGCTCGGTGATGCCGAGGGTCCAGCACAGCTGGGCGCGGTCGGCGCGGGCGTAGGCGTGCGCCAGCTCGCGGATGGCGTGCGCGGGCACGCCGGTGACCTGCTCGGCGGCGCTCAGCGTCCACGGCTCGACGCACGCGCGGAACTCCTCGTAGCCGGTCGTGGCGCGGTCGATGAACTCCTGGTTCTGCAGCCCGGCGTGGATGATCTCGCGGGCGATGGCGTGGGCGAGCGGGATGTCGGTGCCCACGTTCAGCCCCAGCCACAGGTCGGCCCACTGGGCGGTGCCGGTGCGGCGCGGGTCCACGGCGAACATCCGGGCCCCGTTGTGGATGCCTTTCAGCACGTGCTGGAAGAAGATCGGGTGGGCGTTCCGCGCCGCGGAGCCCCACATCACGATCACGTCGGTGTCCTCGACCTCCTGGTAGGAGGAGGTGCCGCCACCACTGCCGAACACGGCCGAGAGCCCCGCCACGCTGGGCGCGTGGCAGGTGCGGTTGCAGGAGTCCACGTTGTTGGTGCCGATCACCACGCGGGTGAACTTCTGCCCGACGTAGTTCATCTCGTTGGTGGAACGGGCGCACGACAGCATGGCGAAGCTGTCGGGGCCGTGTTTGTCGACGTTGCGCCGGAACCCCTCGGCGGCGCGGGTCAGCGCCTCTTCCCAGGTGGCCTCGCGCAGCACGCCGTCCTCGCGCACCAGTGGACGGGTCAGGCGGTCATAGCTCATGATCCCTCCATTCTGTATACAATCTACGGTATGCCTCGCTAGACCGCTCGGACAAGGTTCTCCGCCAGGAGGTCGCTCACCGCGTGGATCGCGCGCAGCGTCGGCACCTGCGCGCCGGTCAGGTCGGCCAGCTCGACCACCGCCGCGAGCAGCACGTCCAGCTCCAGCGGCTTGCCCTTCTCCAGGTCCTGGAGCGTGGACGTCTTGTGCTCGCCCGCCTTCTCGGCCCCGCGCAGCCTGCGCTCGATGGAGATCCCGGGATCGCAGCCGACGTTCGCCGCCACCTCCACGGTCTCGCGCATCATGGCCCGCACCAGCTCCCTGGTGCCGTCGTGGCGGCAGATCCCGGCCATGGTCGCCCGGGCCAGCGCGCTGATCGGGTTGAAGGCGATGTTGCCCATCAGCTTGATCCACACGTCGCGCCGCAGGTCCCGCTCGACCGGGCACTTGAGCCCGCCGGCCACCGCCGCGTCGCTGAACGCGGCGCACCGGCGCGTCAGCGTGCCGTCGGGCTCGCCGATGGAGAACCGGGTGCCCTCCAGGTGCCGGATGACGCCCGGCTCCTCGATCTCGGTCGCGGCGTAGACGACGCAGCCGATGGCCCGTTCCAGGGGCAGCGCCGCGCTGACCGCCCCTCCCGGGTCGACGCTCTGGATGCGGTAGCCCTCGTACGGGCCCTTGAGCCCGTGGAAGTACCACCAGGGGATGCCGTTCTGCGCGGCGATGATGCTCGTGGCCTCGTGCAGCAGTGGCTTGATCATGGGGCCCGCGGCGGCGTAGCTGTTCGCCTTGAGGCCCAGGAAGACGTGGTCCACCGGGCCGACCTGGTGGGGGTCGTCGGTGGCGTGGGGACGGGCGACGAAGTCGCCCCTCGGGCTGAGCACCCGCACACCGGATCTGCGTATGGCGTCCAGGTGCTCACCTCTGGCGATGAGGTGCACCTCGACTCCCGCCCTGTGGAGGGCGGCGCCCACGTACGCGCCGATGGCGCCGGCGCCAAGAACAGCGACCTTCATGCTGCGCTCCGTTCTCGCGTCGGATCGTATGTCCGGCCCCCCGGCCCACCGCGGGCCGGTGGATGCGACCCGCAGTGCATTCGGTATACAGTATGGAAAATTTGGGGTCAAGGGAGCCGCTTCATGACCGTTCTCCGTGACGAACCCGTGCTGGAGGCCCTGTCCTGGGCCGCCGCCAGAGACCTGGCCGCCGGATGCGCCCGTCCGCTCGATCCCGTCCCGGTGCCGCTCGCCGACGCCGCCGGCCGCCGCCTCGCCGATCCGCTGCGGGCCCTGGTGCCCGTCCCCGGCGTGGACGTGGCCGCCATGGACGGCTACGCGGTCTGCGGGCCGCCGCCCTGGCGCGTCGTGGCCCACGTCCTCGCGGGCGGCGCGCCGTACGCCGGGGCGCTGTCGCCGGGGGAGGCGGTCGAGATCGCCACCGGCGCCCCGGTCCCGGCCGGCACGTCGGCGGTCCTGCCGTACGAGCAGTCCGTCCGCCCCTCAGGCGGGGCGCGCGGATCGGGAGGCGCGCTGTGGGTCGGCGGCGACGCCGAGGACGGCCGCCACGTGCGTCGGCGCGGCGAGGACGTCGCCGAGGGCGCCGTCGTGCTGGGGGCCGGCGCGCTGGTGAGCCCCGTGGTGCTCGGGCTCGCCGCGGCGCTCGGCCATGACACGCTCCGGGTCCGCCCCAGGCCCCGGGTGCGGGTCCTGGTGACCGGTGACGAGGTCGTCGGCCACGGTCTGCCTGCTCCGGGCCGGGTCCGCGACGCCATCGGCCCCTTCCTGCCGGGCCTGGTCGCGTGGGCGGGCGGCCGGCTCACGGAGAGCGTCCGCCTCCCCGACGGCCCCGGCCCGCTGCGCGACGCCCTGGCCCCCGCCGTCCCCGCCGAGGTCGTGGTCGGGTGCGGGGCGTCCTCGAAGGGGCCCGCCGACCACCTGCGCGGGGTGCTCGCCGACCTCGGCGCGGAGGTGCTGGTGGACGGGGTTGCGGTACGCCCCGGCCACCCGCAGTTGCTGGCGCGGACACCGCACGGGACGTGGGTCGTCGGCCTGCCGGGGAACCCGTTCGCGGCGCTGGCGGCGGCGGTGACGCTGCTGGCGCCGATGCTGCGCGCGATGTCCGGCCTGGAGGAGCGTACGGAGGTGAGCGCGCTGGCGGGGACGGTGCGGACGCATCCGAGGGACACGCGGCTGGTGCCGGTGCGCCGGTCGGGCCGCGGGGCGGTGCCGGTCGGGCACGACCGGCCGGGATCTCTGTGGGGCGCGGCGATGGCGGATGCCCTGGCCGTGGTGCCCGCGGGGTGGTCCGGGGAGCCGGTCGAGCTGATCGAGTTGCCCGAGGGGGGCTAGACAGGCCGGTGACGGCAGGGTAACCATTGCGTTCATACGGTATGCAGTATGCGGGAGACAGTCGCTGGGAAAGGGACGCATCGATGTCGGAAACGATCTCTGGCGGTCATCTGGTGGCCAAGGCGCTCAAGGCCGAGGGCGTGGACGTGATCTACACGCTCTGCGGCGGGCACATCATCGACATCTACGACGGCTGCGTCGATGAGGGCATCGAGGTCATCGACGTGCGCCACGAGCAGGTGGCCGCGCACGCGGCCGACGGCTACGCGCGCATCACCGGCAAGCCCGGCTGCGCGGTGGTCACCGCCGGCCCCGGCACGACGGACGCGGTCACCGGCGTGGCCAACGCGTTCCGCGCCGAGAGCCCGATGTTGCTGATCGGCGGGCAGGGGGCGCTGAGCCAGCACAAGATGGGCTCGCTGCAGGACCTCCCGCACGTCGACATGATGACGCCGATCACCAAGTTCGCCGCGACGGTGCCGAGCACGGAACGGGTGGCCGACATCGTGTCGATGGCCTTCCGCGAGTGCTACCACGGCGCGCCGGGCCCGTCGTTCCTGGAGATCCCGCGCGACGTGCTGGACGCGAAGGTGCCGCTGGAGAAGGCGCGCATCCCGAAGAACTACCGGGCCTCCACCCGCCAGGCCGGCGACCCGGAGGCCGTCGAGAAGCTGGCCGACCTGCTGGCCCACGCGGACAAGCCGTGCATCCTGCTCGGCAGCCAGGTATGGACCTGCCGGGCCACGGACGCGGCGATCGACTTCGTCCGCCAGCTCAACGTGCCCGCCTACATGAACGGCTCGGCCCGGGGCACGCTGCCGCCCGGCGACCCGCACCACTTCCAGCTCAGCCGCCGCTACGCCTTCACCGAGGCCGACCTGATCATCATCGTCGGGACGCCGTTCGACTTCCGGATGGGCTACGGCAAGCGGCTGTCGCCGACGGCGACGGTGGTGCAGATCGACCTCGACTACCGCACCGTCGGCAAGAACCGGGACATCGACCTGGGCATCGTCGGCGACGCCGGGCTCATCCTGGCCGCCACGGCGCAGGCGGCCAGCGGCCGGGTCTCCGACTCGGCGGCCAGGCGCAAGGAGTGGATCGAGGAGCTGCGCGCGGTCGAGGCCGCGGCCTACGACAAGCGGCTGCCGCGCCAGCTCTCCGCCGCCCAGCCGATCGACCCGTACCGGCTGGTCCACGAGATCAACGAGTTCCTCACCGAGGACACCA
Source organism: Nonomuraea sp. NPDC023979 (assembly GCF_040639085.1). Classification (NCBI taxonomy): domain Bacteria; kingdom Bacillati; phylum Actinomycetota; class Actinomycetes; order Streptosporangiales; family Streptosporangiaceae; genus Nonomuraea; species Nonomuraea sp. NPDC023979. The sequence goes on along the minus strand of NZ_JBEZZG010000004.1, from coordinate 115,887 downwards.
TCTACATCGGCGACGGCGGCGACATCGTCACCTTCTCCGGCCAGGTCGTCCAGCCCAAGTCGCCCGGCCACTGGATGGACCCGGGCCCGCTCGGCACGCTGGGCGTCGGCATGGCGTTCGCGATGGCCGCCAAGCAGGCCAGGCGCGACAAGGAGGTGCTGTGCCTGTTCGGCGACGGCGCCTTCAGCCTCACCGGCTGGGACTTCGAGACGATGGTCCGCTTCGACCTGCCGTTCATCGGCGTCATCGGCAACAACTCCTCGATGAACCAGATCCGCTACGGCCAGGCCGCCAAGTACGGCGAGGACCGCGCCCGCGTCGGCAACACGCTGGGCGACATCCGCTACGGCGAGTTCGCCGAGCTGCTCGGCGGCTACGGCGAGGAGGTCCGCGACCCGGCCGAGATCCGCCCCGCGCTGGAGCGGGCCCGCGAGTCCGGCAAGCCGTCGCTGATCAACGTCTGGGTCGATCCCGACGTGTACGCGCCCGGCACCATGAACCAGACCATGTACAAGTAGGGCAGGTCCCGACATGAAGGCACTCGAAGGTGTCCGCGTCCTCGACATGACCCACGTCCAGTCCGGCCCGTCCGCCACCCAGTTGCTCGCCTGGCTGGGGGCCGACGTGGTCAAGCTGGAGTCGCCGGCCGGCGACATCACCCGGCAGCAGCTCCGCGACCTGCCGGACGTCGACAGCCTCTACTTCACGATGCTCAACTGCAACAAGCGCAGCATCACGCTCAACATGAAGAGCGAGCGCGGCAAGGAGCTGTTCACCGAGCTGGTGAAGGGCGCCGACGTGCTGGTGGAGAACTTCGGCCCCGGCGCGGTCGACCGCATGGGCTTCACCTGGGACCGGCTCCAGGAGCTCAACCCGCGCCTCGTCTACGCCTCGATCAAGGGCTTCGGCGCCGGCCGCTACGCCAAGTTCAAGGCGTACGAGGTGATCGCCCAGGCGATGGGCGGCTCGATGTCGACGACCGGCTTCGAGGAGGGCCCGCCGCTGGCCACGGGCGCGCAGATCGGCGACTCGGGCACCGGCATCCACGCGGTGGCCGGCATCCTGGCGGCCCTCTACCAGCGCGAGCGCACCGGGCGCGGCCAGCGGGTGCAGGTCGCCATGCAGCACGCGGTGCTCAACCTGTGCCGGGTCAAGCTGCGCGACCAGCAGCGGCTGGCGCACGGCCCGCTGCGCGAGTACCCGAACAGGACGTTCGGCGACGAGGTGCCGCGCTCCGGCAACGCCAGCGGCGGCGGCCAGCCCGGCTGGGCGGTGCGCTGCGCGCCGGGCGGCCCGAACGACTACATCTACGTGATCGTGCAGCCGGTCGGCTGGAAGCCGCTGTCGGCCATCATCGGCCGCCCCGAGCTGGCCGACGACCCCGAGTGGGCGACGCCGGAGGCGCGGCTGCCGAAGCTGGACAAGATGTTCCAGCTCATCGAGGAGTGGACGATCCGGCACGACAAGTGGTCGGTGCTGGACCGGCTGAACGCCGAGAACATCCCGTGCGGCCCGATCCTGTCGACCAGGGAGCTGGTGGAGGACGAGAGCCTGCGCGAGGAGGGCATCGTCGTCGCGGTCGACCATCCCGAACGCGGCGAGTTCGTGACCGTCGGCAGCCCGCTCCAGCTGTCGGACTCGCCGGTCGACGTCAGGACGCCGCCGCTGCTGGGCGAGCACAACCAGGAGATCTACGGCCCCCTCGGCGTGAGCCCCGAGGAGCTGGCCGAGCTGAAGACGAACGGAGTCATCTAGTGAGTGCAGTCAGGGACATCCTGGACAAGGCGCTCGCCGAAGGCCGCACGGCCCTGACCGCCCCGGAGGGGCGCGGGATCTGCGAGGCGTACGGCATCGCCACCCCGGGCGAAGGGCTGGCCACCTCGGCGGCCGAGGCCGTGTCGATCGCGGAGGACATCGGCCTCCCGGTCGTGCTGAAGATCGTCTCGCCGGACATCCTGCACAAGACCGACGCGGGCGGCGTGCTGGTCGGCCTCAGGACCGCCGAGGAGGTACGCGACGGCTTCGAGACCGTCATGGCCAACGCCCTGGCCCACAACCCGGGCGCCCGCGTCGACGGCGTCCAGGTGCAGCAGCTCGTCGGCGGCGGTCACGAGGTCATCGTCGGCGCGGTCACCGACCCGACGTTCGGCAAGGTGATCGCGTTCGGGCTGGGAGGTGTCCTGGTTGAGGTGCTCAAGGATGTTACTTTCCGGCTTGCCCCGGTTTCGGCGGAAGAAGCCCTGGGGATGCTCGACGACATCAAAGCGGCGGACGTGCTGAAAGGTGCCCGTGGTGCCGAGCCCGCGAACCGGGAGGCCCTGGCGGCACTGATCGAACGCGTCGGCAGGCTGGTGAGCGACTTCCCCGAGATCACCGAGATCGACCTCAACCCCGTCTTCGCCGACGCCCGCGGCGCCGTGGCCGCCGACGTGCGCATCCTCATCGGCGAGGCCCCCGCCGAGGTCAGCCGGCTGCCCCGCGAGCGCATCCTGGAGCAGATGACGCGGATCTTCAAGCCGCGCTCCGTCGCCGTCATCGGCGCCTCCGCCGAGACCGGCAAGATCGGCAACTCCGTCATGCGCAACCTCATCAACGGCGGCTACCGGGGCCAGATCTTCCCGATCAACCCCAAGGCCGACGACATCATGGGGCTGCCCGCGTACAAGAGCATCTCCGACGTGCCGCACGACGTGGACGTGGCCGTGTTCGCCATCCCCGCCAAGTTCGTGCCCGCCGCGCTGGAGGAGGCCGGGCGCAAGGGCGTCGGCGGCGCCATCATGATCCCGTCGGGGTTCGCCGAGACGGGCAACGTCGAGGGCCAGCGCGAGATCGTCGAGATCGCCCGCAGGCACGGCGTGCGCATGCTCGGCCCCAACATCTACGGCTACTACTACACGCCCGAGAACCTCTGCGCGACCTTCTGCACCCCCTACGACGTGCGCGGCGGCGTCGCCCTCACCTCGCAGAGCGGCGGCATCGGCATGGCCATCCTCGGCTTCAGCCGCACCACCAAGATGGGCGTGTCGGCGATCGTCGGCGTCGGCAACAAGGCCGACGTGGACGAGGACGACCTGCTCACCTTCTTCGAGCAGGACGACAACACCCGCGCCGTCGCCATGCACCTGGAGGACCTCAAGGACGGGCGCGGCTTCGTCGAGGCCGCCCGCCGCGTCGTCAAGGAGAAGCCCGTCATCGTCCTCAAGGCCGGCCGCACCGCCATGGGCGCCCGCGCCGCCGGCTCCCACACGGGCGCGCTCGCCGGTGACGACAAGGTCTACGACGACATCCTGCGGCAGGCCGGCGTCGTGCGCGCCCCCGGGCTCAACGACATGCTCGAGTACGCCAGATCGCTGCCGATCATGCCGACGCCCCGGGGCGAGAACGTCGTCATCATCACCGGGGCGGGCGGCTCCGGCGTGCTGCTGTCGGACGCCTGCGTCGACGCGGGCCTGACGCTCATGGACATCCCGCCCGACCTGGACGAGGCCTTCCGCGCCTACATCCCCCCGTTCGGCGCGGCGGGCAACCCCATCGACATCACCGGCGGCGAGCCGCCCTCGACCTACGAGAACACGGTCCGCCTCGGCCTCGCCGACGACCGGATCCACGCGCTGGTCCTGGGCTACTGGCACACGATCGTCACGCCGCCGATGGTCTTCGCCGAACTCGTCGCCCGCGTGGTCGCCGAGGAGCGCGCGAAGGGCAACGTCAAGCCGGTCGTCGCGTCACTGGCCGGGGACACCGAGGTCGAGGAGGCCAGCGAGTACCTGTTCGAGCACGGAGTGGTCGCGTACCCGTACACGACCGAGAAGCCCGTGGCGGTGCTCGGCGCGAAGTACCGCTGGGCCAGGGCAGCCGGACTGCTGGGCTAAGAGCCGAGCCGCAGCAGAGCCAGGCGAGGGGGCGCATTCGGGGCAGCGCAGGAGAACCAACAAATCCCCCCAGGAGGTCCGTAGGTGGACACATCAAAACCCCCGGCGACGTCTGCGCCGCCGGTCGAGGACGAACGAGTATGGAAAGCGGGCCGGCTGGAGCCGATGCCCATCAGGAAACTCCCCGACGCGCCTCCCTCGGTGCACATCCTCGGGCCCACCGTCTTCCTCGTGGCCCTCGGCGTGGGGATGGGCGAGTCGTACATGTGGCCCCGGCTCGTGCTGCTGTTCGGGCCGGAGATCAGGTGGCTGTTCCTGATCGGCGTGACCCTCCAGGCCGTGGTCATGCTGGAGATGGCCCGCTACGCGATGGCGACGGGGGAGAGCATCTTCTCCGGCGCCGCCCGCGTCTTCAAGCCGCTCATGTGGTTCTTCTTCATCGTCGCCATGGCCGTCTACATCTGGCCGGGGCACCTGTCCGCCGGGGCGGCGGCGCTGGAACAGATCTCCGGCATCCCCTGGATGGTCACCGCCGTCGCCGGGCTCATCCTGGTCGGGGTGATCTTCAGCTTCGCCAAGGTCATCTACAACCTGCTGGAGAACGTGCTGTCGCTGCTCATCGGCGCGCTCGTGATCGGCACCGCGGTGGTCGCCGCGATGGTCGGCTCCTGGAACGACGTCGTCACCACGATCACCGGCATGTTCGCCTTCGGCTACCTGCCGGCCGAGGCCATGACGGCCGCCTGGTTCCCCGTCATCGTCGGCGCCTGCGCCTTCGCCGGGCCGTCCGGCATGCAGCAGATGTGGTACACGCTGCACCTGCGGGCCTCCGGCGCCGGCATGGGCGCGCACATCCCCAAGGTCCACGGGCTGCGGCACGCCGGCGAGGAAGAGGCCATGCCCTCGCGCGGCTTCATGTTCGACACCGAGGACCCGGCCGAGATGGCCAAGTGGAAGGGCTGGCGCCGCTGGGTGACCTTCGACGCCTTACTGCTCTTCTGGGGCATCACCATGCTCGTCACGGTCTCCTTCACGGTGATCGCCCAGGCGGCCGTCCGGCAGAACCCCGGCGTCCGCGACGTCATCCAGAACGAGGAGCGGGAGGTCGCGCTCACCGCGATGGCCGACGCCGTCTCCTCGGCGGGCAGCTCCGTGCTCGGCGTGATCTTCCTCGGGTTCATCGCGCTGATCGGCCTCAACGCCACCCTCGGGCTGTTCGACTCCTTCTCCCGCGGCCAGGCCGACATGACGTACAACTTCGTGAAGGGCGCGAAGAAGCTGCGCATGTCACACCTGTACGCGGGCTTCCTCTGGGGTGTGATCATCTTCGGCATCCTGATCCTGCTGTTCGGCCCCGCTGACGGACCGGCCGGGATCCTGGACACGCTGGCGTTCCTGTCGACGTTCGCGATGGGCGCCTACTGCGTGACGCTGCTGCTGGTCAACAACCGCATGCTGCCCAAGCCGATCAGGCCGAGGTGGTGGTCGAACGTGATCATCGGGTGTGGCGCGGTCTTCTACCTCGGCATGCTGTTCTACAGCCTGTTCGCCTTCGGCGTGGTCGTGGGCTGATGATCGATCGGCACAGCCTCGAACTCGCCCTGCCAGGGGCGTCGATCGGAGCCGTCGCCGGCGCCATGGCCGGTGGGCTGACCCTGTTCGCCGGGGTCCCCACCGGCCTGGCCGCCCTGTCGGCCCTCATGCTCGCGCTGCCCCTCGGCCTCTTCGGCGGCCTGTACGGGGTCCTGCTCGGCCGGGGCGTCTTCCGGCCCGGCACCTTCGGACCGTGCGGGCTGTACTGGATGGCGGCCTTCCCGCTGTCCAGGCTCGTCCAGGAGAGCGTCGCCGGGACCGGTGGTCTGGCCGGCGGGGCCGGAGGCTTCCTGCTCTACCAGGCGATGGTCTCGCTCGGCTTCGCCATCGGCTTCGTCTGGATCCACGAGCGGCTCATGCCGCACTGGCTCCTCCGCGTCGCCCCCGCCAACCCGCAGGCCGAAGCGCTGCTCGGCCTCTACGTCCATCACGCCGAGGCGCTGCGCGCGCGGAAGGGAGCCCGCCGATGAACCTGCCCACCTGGGTGTGGCTCGCTACGATAGGCGGCTTCGCCCTCGTCCTGGCGCTGGACTTCTACCTCGTCGCACGCAACCCGCGCGAACCCACCTTCAAGGAGTGCGTGGGCTGGGTGTCGTTCTACGTCGGCCTGGCCGTCCTGTTCGGGATCGGGCTGCTGGTCGTGTCGGGCCCCGGCCACGGCGGCGAGTTCTTCGCCGGCTGGATCACCGAGTACTCGCTCAGCGTCGACAACCTGTTCGTCTTCCTGCTGATCATGAGCCGCTTCCAGGTGCCCCGCCAGTATCGCCAGAAGGTGCTGCTCATCGGCATCGTGCTGGCCCTGCTCATGCGGGGCGCCTTCATCGCCGCCGGCGCCGAGGCGGTGTCGAGGTTCGACTGGCTCTTCTACGTCTTCGGCGCCTTCCTCGTCTACACCGCGTGGAAGCTCGTCGGGCACGAGGAGGACGAGGCCGAGTTCTCCGAGAACCTCGCCCTGCGCACGGTCCGCAGGGTGCTGCCCACCACCGACACCTACCACGGCGCCCGCCTCACCGTGCACCTGGGCCGCAGGATGGTGACGCCGATGCTGATCGTCATGGTCGCCATCGGCACCACCGACCTGCTGTTCGCGCTCGACTCGATCCCGGCCATCTTCGGGCTCACCAAGGAGCCGTATCTCGTCTTCACCGCCAACGCCTTCGCCCTCATGGGGCTGCGGCAGCTGTTCTTCCTCATCGGCGGCCTGCTCGACCGGCTCGTCTACCTGAGCAAGGGCCTGTCGGTGGTGCTCGCCTTCATCGGCGTCAAGCTCATCCTGGAGGCGCTGCACCACGACGGCGTGTCGTGGGCTCCGGAGATCCCGATCCTGGTGTCGCTCGGGGTCATCCTCGGCACCCTGGCGGTCACCACGGTGCTGAGCCTGGTCAAGTCGTCGCGCGACGCCCGGAAGGAGGTCGCGGAACCGGTGGAGCGCTGACCACGCCGCGCGCCGGGGGCGTCCGTCCCCCGGTGCGCGGCTCAGCTCTTGGGGCTCTTGCGCACGTCGTGCTCCACGGCCCACTCCCGCAGGTGCAGCTCCGCGTCGTCGGCGGAGTAGTGCTTCCTGAGCGCCGCGCTCAGCCCGATGCCCAGGGCCCGGCCGTCGGCGGCCTGACCCAGGGGATCACCAAGGAGGAAGCGGACAAGCGTCTTCTTCATCGTTCGAACACCTCCCAGTTTCTGCTCCATGTGCTGCCCGGGACGGCCCCGGGCAAGCGGAATCCGCCGCCCGGACCGTCTCCGGGCGGAAAGGCGGGGTGCCGGCCGCGGCGGCTAGTTCGTCGCCGGGGTCGTGCGCGGGCGGCGGCGGCGCACCGGCTTGGGCGCGGGCTCCACCGGCTCGTTCTCGCGCTGCTCCATGTACGAGGCGCGGGTGTGACCGGTGTGCTCCCGCATGATCGACGCGGCCCGGTCGGCGTCACCGGCCTCGATCGCGTCGATCAGCGACCGGTGCTCCTCCCACGAGGCCATGCCCCGCTGGCGGGCCACCGGCGTGTGATACCACCGCACCCGCCGGGCCACCTGGCTGGCCAGCTCCTCCAGCACCTTGTTGCCCGACAGCGCCGTCACCAGCGCGTGCAGCTCCGAGTTGGTGGCGACGGCGCCGTCGACGTCGTCGGAACGCACGGCGGCCATGCCGCGCTCGCACAGCGCACGCAGCCGCCGCACCCCCTCCTCGCCGGCGTGCTGCGCCGCGAGCCGCGCCGACTCCGTCTCCAGCAGCGCGCGCACCGCCAGGAGCTGGTCGGCCTCCTCCACCGTCGGCACGTGCACGAACGCGCCCTGCCCCGGGTGCAGGTCGACCCAGCCCTCGCCGCTGAGCTGCTGCAGCGCCTCGCGCACCGGCTGCCGCGACACCCCGAGCAGGGCGGCCAGCTCGCTCTCGACCAGGTGCTGGCCGGGCTTGAGCTGGCCGGAGACGATGAGCTCCTGAATGGCCTCGATCACGCTCTCCCTGAGCGTGGCAGGGCGGGGAATCTTGGTGGCCGCCGCCTGACCGGCCTGATCCGACAGCAACATGACGACTCCAGAGACTGCGCAACAAAATGGTTTTGGTCGACTGCCTACAGCATACTGCGCAGGATGCACGGCCCGCCGTGAGTCTCATCACAGAGAGCTACATCACAGCGTTTCACACAGCGTTTCGCCCCGCATTCACAGCGGGATGGTCGCGGGGAGCCCCGGCGTGCGCAACCTGAGCGTGGCCAGCGCCGGGAGGGCGGCGAGGGCGGCGGCGGCCAGCAGGGCCGGGCCCGGCGCGGTCAGGGCCCCCAGCGCGAGGCAGGCGGCCAGGACGCCCGCCACGGCCTTGGCGCTGTAGACGACGGCCTGGATCTCGCCGACCTTCTCGACGCCGAAGAACTCCCGTACGAGGCTCGCCACCAGCGGATAGAACGCGCCGCCGCCCAGCCCGGCGGTGATCGCGCCGAGCCACAGCAGCGGGCCGCCCGCCGGTGCCACCGCCGCTGCGGGGCCGGGCGCGGGGGTGTGGAGGGCGGCCAGGAGGAGGAGCTGGCCCGCGGCCAGGATCGCGAGCACGGCGGCGAGGACGCGCCGGCGGCCCAGGGCCTCCGAGGCGCGCATCGCGGCCGCCCGGCCCGCGCCGTTCAGCGCCACCAGCACGGCCAGCGCGCCCCAGGAGCCGGTGGCGGCGACCACGATCACGTCGAGGACGGACACCGCGCCCGCGCAGGCGAGGATGGCGGCCAGCGCGGGGAGCGCCCGGGTGCGCAGGGCCTGGGCCAGGCCGAACTGGCGGACCGCGCCGGGCGTGCGGCGCAGGATGGCCGCGTCCAGGGCGTGCGCACGGGGGTCGACGGTCGCGGGCCACCAGTGGCGCGGCGGCAGCCGCAGGCGCCGGGCCGCGACGCCGATGGCCACGGCCGCCGCGAGCGCCGCCGCCCCGAAGGCCCACGGGGTCGTCGCCGGGGCGATCCCGGCCCACACCAGCAGCGGGACCGCCCCGTACCCGAACGCCCCTGTCACCAGGCTCACCCGGGAGGCGGCCCGGTCGGGGTACCAGGCCGAGACCACCTCGCTGCACACGCCGTAGACGGCCCCCGCCCCGAGCCCCCCGAGCACCGCGTACCCGAGCAACGCCACCCCCGGCCCCGCACCCCCCGCGGCGGTAGTGGAGGCGGGGAAGGTCAGGGCGAGGGTGAGGAGGCCGGTGGCGGTCAGCGCGGCGCCCGCGGCGAGCGCGGTGCGGACCGGGAGTCGGCCGCGGCGGACGAGGTGGAGGGCGGGGAGCGCCCCGGCGGCCTGGAAGACGAGACAGGCGGCCAGGAGCAGCAGCCCGGCGCCGTCCCGGGCGAGCAGCGCGGCGAAGCCGTACTGCAGCGGGCTGATGGCGGCCATGGCCACGAGGGCGAGCCGGAACATGCGGGTGCGGTCGGCGGGGACCGGTCCGACGAGGTAGGAGCGCCCGCGCCAGTCCCGGACAACTTCTGCATTCTCCATACCGTATGGAATATCCAGTAACCGGCCCTCTGTCGAGACCTAGACGGCGGATATTCCATACGGTATACCGTCTACAAAGGAGGCTCGAATGGACCTGTACGAGTACCAGGCGAAGGAGCTCTTCGGGCGCCACGGGATCCCGGTCCCGCCGGGCAGGGTCGCGGAAACGCCTGGGCAGGCCCGCGCGATCGCGGCAGAGCTGGGCGCCCCCGTCGTGGTCAAGGCCCAGGTGAAGACCGGTGGCAGGGGCAAGGCGGGCGGCATCAGGGCGGCGGCGGGCCCGGCCGCGGCCGAGGAGGAGGCGGCCCGCGTCCTCGGCATGGATATCAAGGGACATATCGCGAAACGGGTGCTGGTCGAGGCCGCGACCGTGCCCTTCGAGGAGTACTACGCGGCCTTCCTGGTCGACCGGGCCGAGGGCGGCTTCCTGGCCATGGTGTCCGCCCAGGGCGGCATGGAGATCGAGGAGCTGGCCGCGACGGACCCCGGCGCGATCGTGCGGCTGCCGATCGACCCGGTGACCGGCGTGGACGCCGGCACGGCGCGGCTGCTGGCCGCCAAGGCGGGCCTGCCGCAGGCCGCGGCCCCGGTCCTGGAGCGGCTGTGGACCGTGATGGCCGAGGAGGACGCCCTGCTCGTCGAGGTGAACCCGCTCATCTGCACCACCGGCCAGCAGATCGTCGCCCTCGACGGCAAGGTCACCCTGGACGACAACGCCGCCTTCCGCCACGAGCGGCCGGCCGGGGAGCGCACCGGCAGCCTGGAGGACCGGGCCAGGGCCAAGGGCCTCAACTACGTCAAGCTCGACGGCAGCGTCGGCGTCATCGGCAACGGCGCCGGGCTGGTGATGAGCACGCTCGACGTGGTCGCCGGCGCCGGCGCCGATCCGGCGAACTTCCTGGACATCGGCGGCGGCGCGTCCGCCCAGGTCATGGCCGACGGCCTGGAGATCATCCTGGCGGACCCGGACGTCCGGTCGGTGCTGGTCAACGTCTTCGGCGGCATCACCGCCTGCGACGCGGTGGCCAACGGCATCGTCACCGCGCTCGAACTGCTCGGCGAACGCGGCCACAGCAGGCCCATCGTCGTACGCCTGGACGGCAACAACGCCGAGGTGGGCCGGCGCATCCTGAGCGACGCCCGGCACCCGGTGGTCCGCCAGGTCTCCACCATGGACGGCGCCGCCGAGATGGCGGCCAGACTCGCGGCAGGTGCGTGATGGCGATCTTCCTGACCAAGGACAGCCGGGTGCTGGTCCAGGGCATGACCGGCGCGGAGGGCAGCAGGCACACCGCCCGCATGCTGGCCGCCGGGACCGAGGTGGTGGCCGGGGTGACCCCCGGCAAGGGCGGCCGCTCGGTCGACTTCGGCGAGCGCGCGGTGCCGGTGTTCGGCTCGGTGGCCGACGCCGTGGCGGAGACCGGCGCCGACGTGTCGGTGGTGTTCGTGCCGCCGCGCTTCACGCTCGCGGCCGTGGAGGAGGCGGTCTCGGCGGCGGTGCCGCTGTGCGTGGTCATCACCGAGGGCGTGCCCGTACGCGACGCGATCCGGCTGCGCGCCGCGGCGGCGGGACGGACCAGGATCATCGGCCCGAACTGCCCCGGTCTGATCAGCCCCGGCCAGTCCTCCGCCGGGATCATCCCCGCCGACATCACCTCCTCGGGGCGGATCGGCCTGGTCTCCAAGTCGGGCACGCTCACGTACCAGCTCATGTACGAGCTGCGCGACCTGGGGTTCTCGACCGCCGTGGGCATCGGCGGCGACCCGGTGATCGGCACCACGCACATCGACTGCCTCCAGGCGTTCCAGGACGACCCGGGCACCGACGCGATCGTGATGATCGGCGAGATCGGCGGCGACGCCGAGGAGCGGGCCGCCGCGTACATCGCCGCGCACGTCACCAAGCCCGTCGTCGCCTACGTGGCCGGGTTCACCGCCCCCGAGGGCAGGACGATGGGGCACGCGGGCGCGATCGTGTCGGGCTCGTCGGGCACCGCCCAGGCCAAGAAGGAGGCGCTGGAGGCGGTCGGCGTGCGGGTCGGGCGGACGCCGTCGGAGACGGCCAGGCTCATGCGGTCGGCGCTCGGCAGGGCGGCGGCATGAGGTTCGCGGTCAACCTGTCCATCCTGCTGACGGACCTGCCGCTGCTGGAGCGGCCCGCGGCGGCGGCCAAGGCCGGGTTCGACGCGGTCGAGCTGTGGTGGCCGTTCGCCACGCCCGAGCCGGATCCCGCGGACCTGGCCGCGCTGCGCGCCTCCGTCGAGGACGCCGGCGTGCGGCTGTCGGGGCTCAACTTCGACGCCGGCGACATGGCCGCCGGCGAGCGCGGCCTGCTGGCGCGGCCCGACGGCTCCGCACGCTTCCGGGCGAACATCCCGGTGGCGGTCGCGTTCGCCGGCGAGCTCGGGTGCGGGGTGCTCAACGCCCTGTACGGCAACGGTCCCGGCACGGACCGCGCGCTGGCGGTGGAGAACCTGAGGAGGGCCGCCGACGCGGCGGGGGAGATCGGCGCGACCGTCGTGGTCGAGGCCCTCAACTCCCACGAGAACCCGCACTACCCGATCACGTCGTCCCAGGAGGCGTTCGACCTGATCGGCGAGGTGGGCCGCGAGAACGTGGCCTTCCTGGCCGACCTCTACCACCTGCACCGCATGGGTGAGGACGTGCTCGCGCTCGTCGGCGGGCACGCGGCGAGGTTCGGTCACGTGCAGATCGCCGACGACCCCGGCCGGGGGCGGCCCGGGAGCGGGCGGATGCCGTACCCGGAGATCCTCGCGCGGCTGGCGGAGGCCGGCTACCGGGGGCACGTCGGCCTGGAGTACCGGCACGAGGGGCCGGGTGCGTTCGCTTGGAGGCAGGGATGACGATCGCGTTCGTCGGCTTGGGGATCATGGGCAGCCCGATGGCCGCCAACCTGGTCGCCGCTGGGCACGCCGTGACCGGCTACGACGTCAGCGCGGAGCGGGTGGACGAGCTGGTCGCGCGGGGCGGCAAGGGCGCCTCCAGCGTGGCCGAGGCGGTGACCGGCGCGGCCGTGGTGATCACCATGCTGCCCGACTCGCCGCAGGTCGAGCAGGTGGCGCCGGACGTCGTCGAGCACGCCTCGCCCGGCCTGCTCTACCTCGACATGAGCACGATCCGGCCCGAGACCTCCCGCTGGGTCGCCGGGCTGGCGGCGGCCAGGGGCGTGCGGGCGCTGGACGCGCCGGTCAGCGGCGGCGAGCGCGGCGCGATCGACGGCACCCTGTCGATCATGGTGGGCGGCGCGGCCGAGGACGTGGAGGCGGCCCGGCCGGTGCTCGGCGCGCTCGGCACCACGATCGTGCACGTCGGCCCGGCCGGCGCGGGGCAGACCGTCAAGGCGGCCAACCAGCTCGTCGTCGGGGGGATCTACGGGCTGGTCGCCGAGGCGATCGTGCTGCTGGAGGCGTCCGGCGTCGACCCCGTCGCCGGGCTGGACGTGCTCGCCGGCGGCCTGGCCGGCTCGCGCGTCCTCGACCTCAAGCGGCACACGATGATCAGGCGGCAGTTCGCCCCGGGCTTCCGCATCGACCTGCACCACAAGGACATGGGCATCGCGATCGCCGCGGCCCGCGAGGCCGGGGTCAGCCTGCCGCTCACCGGCCAGGTCGCCCAGCTCGTCGCGGCGGCCAGGGCGCAGGGCCACGGCTCGCTCGACCACTCCGCGCTGCTCAAAGTGATCGAAAGGCTCAATTCATGACACGAGTCCCCTGCATGGAGGCCGTGGTCGCGGTGCTGGAGTCGGAGGGCGTCGACACGGTCTTCGGCATCCCGGGCGCGGCCATCCTGCCGCTGTACGCGGCGCTCCAGCACAGCTCGATCCGGCACATCACGGTCCGCCACGAGGAGGGCGGCACGCACGCCGCCGACGGCTGGGCGCGCGTCACCGGGAACGTCGGCGTCTGCATCGGCACCTCCGGCCCCGCCGGCACCAACATGATCACCGGCCTCTACACCGCGATGGCCGACTCGATCCCGATGATCTGCGTCACCGGGCAGGCGGCCACCGCCAAGCTGCACCAGGAGGCGTTCCAGGCGGTCGACATCGTGGAGGTCGCCCGGCCCGTCACCAAATGGGCGGTGCAGCTCAAGGAGCCCGCCCAGGCGCCGTGGGTGTTCCGGGAGGCGTTCCGGATCGCCCGTTCCGGAAGGCCCGGGCCGGTGCTCATCGACCTGCCGATTGACGTGCAGCGCGGCACCTGCCTGTACGACAGGACGGTGGACGCGCCGCTGCCCGTCGAGGTGCCGCGGCCCTTACCCCGGGCGGTGCGCCGGGCGGTCGACCTGATCGGCGAGGCCAGGAGGCCGCTCATCCTGGCGGGCGGCGGCGTGATCATCGCCGACGCGGCGGAGGAGCTGCTGGCGCTGGCCGAGCACCTCCAGGTGCCGGTCCAGGTCACGCTCATGGGCAAGGGCGCCTTCCCGGAGGACCACCCGCTGTTCGCCGGGATGGCCGGCATCCAGACGCAGACCCGGTGGGGCAACGCGGCGTTCCTGGAGAGCGACCTCGTGCTGGCGGTCGGCGCGCGGTTCGGCGACCGGCACACCGGCGACCTGGACGTCTACCGGGGCCGGCGCACGTTCATCCACGTGGACATCGAGCCCACCCAGCTCGGCCGGGTCTTCGAGCCCGACCTCGGCATCGTGAGCCACGCCAGGCCGGCGCTGTCCGCGCTGCTCGACGAGGCGCGCGGCCGGGGCGAGGCGCGCGAGCCGGGCGCCTGGCCGCGCCGGGTCGGCGAGCTGCGCGCCACGATGGCCCGCCGCGACGACTTCGACGACGTGCCGATCAAGCCGCCCAGGGTGTTCAGGGAGCTCAATGAGTTCTACGGCCGCGACACCACGTTCGTCACCGCGATCGGGCTCTACCAGATCTGGTCCGGCCAGTTCCAGACGACCTACCTGCCGCGCCGCTACCTGGTCTGCGGCCAGGCCGGGCCGCTGGGCTGGGAGGTGCCGGCCGCGATGGGCGTCAAGTGCGCCCACCCCGAACGGCAGGTCGTGGTGGTGGTCGGCGACTACTCCTTCCAGTTCCTCATGGAGGAGGTCGCGGTCGCCGCCCAGTACCGCATCCCGTTCGTCATCGTGATGATCAACAACGAGTACCTGGGCCTCATCAGGCAGGCGGAGATCCCGTACGAGATGAACTTCGCCGTGGACCTGCACTACGGCGAGGGCGGGATCGACCACGTGAAGGCCATGGAGGCGTTCGGCTGCCCGGCGCGCCGGGTGGAGGAGCCGGGCGACCTCCGCGACGCGCTGGCCTGGGCGAGCGCCGAGGCCGCCCGCGAACGGCTCCCGGTGCTGGTGGAGGTGATGGTCGAGCGCGAGGCCAACGCCGCGATGGGGCCGTCGCTGAAGGAGATCAAGGAGTTCGAGCCGCTGCCCGAGCTCATCGCCGTCGACTGGTCCGACTGAGGAGGCGCCATGCTGCTCAAACCGGGTACGGCCTGGCAGGACACCTACGCACGCGGTCACGCGGTGGCGCCCGAGGCGTTCCACGAGGACCGGGTGCTCAACCACTGGGGCGGGTTCTGGCAGCGTGACGGGCGGCCCGCGCCCGTCTTCTCGCCGCTGGACGGCACCGCCATCGCCGGGCCGCCCCGGCTGGACCGGGCGGGCGCGGGCCGGGCCGTGGCGGGCGCCGTCGACGAGCACCGGCAGTGGCGGCACCTGCCGCTCGCCGAGCGCAGGGCCCGGGTGGCGGCGGCCGTGGAAGCCATGGCCGAGCACCGCGACCTGCTGGCCCTGATGCTCGTGTGGGAGATCGGCAAGCCGTGGAAGACCGCCCGCGCCGACGTGGACCGGTGCCTGGACGGGGTGCGCTGGTATCTGGAGGAGATCGACCGCATGGTCGCCGGGCGGGCGCCGCTGCCCGGCCCGGTGAGCAACATCGCGAGCTGGAACTACCCGATGAGCGTGCTCATGCACGCGATGCTCGTGCAGGCGCTGGCCGGCAACGCGGTGATCGCCAAGACGCCGACCGACGGCGGGCTGTGCTGCCTCACGCTCGCCTGCGCGCTGGCCGTACGGGAGGGGCTGCCTTTCACGCTGGTCAGCGGGGGAGGGGCGGAGCTGTCACCGGTGCTGGTGGCCGGGCGCTCGCTCGGCTGCGTGTCGTTCGTCGGCGGGCGCGACGCGGGCGCCAGCGTGGCGACCTCGCTGGCCGACCCGGAGCGGCGGCACGTGCTGGAGCAGGAGGGGCTCAACTGCTGGGGCGTGTGGGAGTTCTCCGGCTGGGACGCGCTCACCCGGCAGATCCGGGCCTCGTTCGACTACGGCAAGCAGCGGTGCACCGCCTATCCGAGGTTCGTGGTGCAGCGGTCGCTGTTCCCCGAGTTCCTGCGGGCGTACCTGGCGGCGGTCGGGTCGCTGCGGTTCGGGCATCCGCTGGCCGTGGCCGAGCCCGGCGATCCGCTGCCGGAGCTGGACTTCGGGCCGCTGATCAACGCCTCGAAGGCCAAGGAGCTGGCCGACCAGGTGGACGAGGCGGTGGCGCGGGGCGGGGTGCCGGTGCACCGGGCGTCGCTGGCTGACGGACATTTCCTGCCAGGGCAGGATATTTCGGCGTATTTCGCGCCGGTGGCGTTGCTCAGCCCGCCCCGCTCCTCGCCCCTCTTCCACGCCGAGCCGTTCGGCCCCGTCGACACGATCGTGCTGGTGGACACCGAGGCCGAGCTGCTGGCCGCGATGAACGCCAGCAACGGAGCCCTGGTCGCCACCCTGTCCTGCGACGAGGAGGACACGTACGGCAGGCTCGCCCGCGACGTGCGGGCCTTCAAGGTCGGCCACAACCGGCCGCGCTCCCGGGGCGACCGGGAGGAGCTGTTCGGCGGGCTCGGCGCCTCCTGGCGCGGCGCGTTCGTCGGCGGCGAGCTGCTCGTCCGGGCCGCCACCCAGGGCCCCGAAGGCGAGCGCCTGCCCGGCAACTTCCCGCACTACACGCTGCTGCCGTGAGGCCGTGACACCGGCGACCGGACCGGCTAGAACGCCCCGAACCTGGTCGCCGCCAGCAGCACCAGGAACGTCAGCATCGCCACCCGCAGCAGCTTCCCGCCCACCCCCAGGGACGGCCACGACAAGTAGGCCAGCCAGCCGATGAAGACGAGGACGGGCAGCACCGCCACGCCCCCCAGCCAGTTGGTGACCGCGAACCCGGCCAGCAGCAGGACCACCATCACCGCGGGTGTCACCCACCGGGGCACCTGCGTGAACAGGAACGCCATCGGCGTGGCGCTGCGCTCCTCCACCGACTTGCGCAGGCCCGTCGCCCCCGGCGTGAAGAACTGCTCGCCGGGCGGCAGCGGGCGCTTGGCCCCGGGACGCGGCTGGGCGAGCGGGTGTCTGCGGCGGTCGTCGTCTGTGCCCACGGTCCCGAGCCTAGCGCCGCGCGAATCGGCCCGGAGGCTCCGCGCCGTCTGACATCCTGGGGGCGTGCTCGCCGTGATCCGCTACACCGTTCCAGAGTCCCAGTCCCAAGACTTCGCCAAGCAGGGCCAAGCCATCCTCGACCTGCTCGCCGAACAGCCCGGCTACGTCCGGGGCCGGCTGGCGCGGTCCGTCGACGAGCCCAACCTGTGGGCCGTGATCAGCGAATGGGAGGGCGCCGGGTTCTACCGCCGGGCGCTGTCCGCCGCCCGGATGGCGATGTATCCCCTCATGACGCTCATGGTCAACGAACCCAGTGCCTTCGAGGACGTCTACCTCCTCGAAGGCGCGTAACGTCACTCGCGCACGGGGCCGCGGCCCCGTCCCCTAAGCTGGGACCTCACTGAGAGTCCACTGAGAATTCCCTCGCCGACCTCCAGCCGGAAAGAGAACCGACCAACATGGCACGACGCACCGACGTCATGGACACCATCGTCAGCCTCGCCAAGCGCCGCGGGCTCGTCTACCCGTCGAGCGAGATCTACGGCGGACTGCGCGCGTCATGGGACTACGGTCCGCTGGGCGTCGAGCTGAAGAACAACGTCAAGCGGCAGTGGTGGCTGTCGATGGTCCAGGCCCGCGAGGACGTCGTCGGCCTCGACTCCTGCGTCATCCTCGCCCCCGAGGTGTGGCAGGCCAGCGGCCACGTCGAGACCTTCACCGACCCGCTGACCGAGTGCCAGTCCTGCCACAAGCGCTTCCGCGCCGACCACCTGCTCGAGGCGTACGAGGAGAAGAACGGCAAGGAGCCCGCCGGGGGCCTGGCCGACATCACCTGCCCCAACTGCGGCAACAAGGGCTCCTTCACCGCGCCCCGGCAGTTCAGCGGCCTGCTCAAGACCTTCCTCGGCCCGGTCGAGGACGAGTCCGGCCTGGCCTACCTGCGGCCCGAGACCGCCCAGGGCATCTTCATCAACTACCAGAACGTGCAGCAGTCGGCCCGCCGCAAGATCCCGTTCGGCATCGGCCAGATCGGCAAGTCGTTCCGCAACGAGATCACGCCGGGCAACTTCATCTTCCGCACGCGCGAGTTCGAGCAGATGGAGATGGAGTTCTTCGTCAAGCCCGGCACCGACGAGGAATGGCACCAGTACTGGATCGACGAGCGCTTCCGCTGGTACTCCGACCTGGGCATCAACAAGGACAACCTCCGGCTCTACGAGCACCCCAAGGAGAAGCTGTCCCACTACTCCAAGCGGACCGTGGACGTCGAGTACCGCTTCAACTTCACCGGCTCGGAGTGGGGTGAGCTGGAGGGCATCGCCAACCGCACCGACTTCGACCTGACCGCCCACTCCAAGGCTTCGGGCGTCGACCTCAGCTTCTTCGAGCAGGACACCGGCGAGCGTTACGTCCCGTACGTGATCGAGCCGGCCGCCGGCGTCGACCGGGCCACGCTGACGTTCCTGCTCGACGCCTACACCGAGGACGAGGCGCCCAACGCCAAGGGCGTGATGGAGAAGCGCACGGTCATGCGCCTGGACCACCGCCTGGCCCCGGTCAAGGCCGCGGTGCTGCCGCTGTCGCGCAACGCCGACCTGTCGCCGAAGGCGCGTGACCTGGCCGCCCAGCTCCGCCGCCGGTGGAACGTCGAGTTCGACGACGCGGGCGCGATCGGCCGCCGCTACCGCCGCCAGGACGAGATCGGCACGCCGTTCTGCATCACGATCGACTTCGACACCCTGGACGACCAGGCGGTCACCGTGCGCGAGCGCGACTCCATGAGCCAGGAGCGCATCGCCCTCGACCAGGTCGACTCCTACCTGCGCCAGCACCTCAACGACTGACGCACCGCTCGTTCACCGAAAGGGCCGCACTCCGGTGCGGCCCTTTCGCGTTCCGTTCGCGCCGATCCTCGCATACCTGGACGTAACACCACATCTCTCGCTTGTAGCATTCATGGACTGCCCCTGTCCCGATCTGCTCCGGAGGTCACCGTTGACCGCTCACGCTGATGCCAGCAGGCAACGCATCCACGACCTGCTCACCACTGAGGAAGAGCGGGTGCTGCAGCGCTGGACAGCCCTGGCCAAGACGTCCGGCGAGGAGCTGCGGGACATCTACCAGGCGCTGCGCCTCGCCATCGGCGAGGGCCGTGACGACCTGACCGACGTCCGCGGCCTGCTCGCCGAGCTGTCGCGCGAGCGCGCCCGGCAGGGCCACACCCCCTCCGACACCGCGCGCGCGGTCTACGGCCTCAAGGAGGCCGTCTACGAGGCCGTCGAGAGCGACGGCTCCGCCGACGCCCTGCGCGGCTTCATCTGGTTCTCGCGGCTGATCGACGACCTCGGCCTCTACACGTTCGAGGTGTACGCCACCGCCCGCGAGACGATCATCCTGGACCAGGCGGAACAGCTCCTGGAGCTGTCGACGCCCGTCGTCAAGCTGTGGGAGGGCATCGTCGCGGTGCCCCTGATCGGCACCCTGGACTCGGCCAGGACCCAGGTCGTGATGGAGAAGCTGCTGCAGACGCTGGTCGAGACCGGCTCCGAGCACGCCGTGATCGACATCACCGGCGTCCCCGCCGTCGACACCCAGGTCGCCCAGCACCTGCTCAAGACCGTCTTCGCCGCCCGCCTGATGGGCGCCGAATGCGTCATCTCCGGCATCCGCCCGCAGATCGCGCACACCATCGTCACGCTCGGCATCGAGTTCGGCGACATCGTCACCAAGGCCTCGCTCGCCGACGCCCTCGCCTACGCGCTCAGCCGCAGCGGCACCGAGATCAGCACCCCCCGCCGCACCCGCATCGCGGTGCGGACCGAGGAGGTCTGATGGAGCGCGTCCCCATTCTCAAGCTGGGCGACATCCTCATCATCTCCATCCAGGTCGACCTGGAGGACCAGAGCGTGCTGGCCCTCCAGGAGGACCTGGCCGACAGGGTGGTCTCCACCGGGGCGCGCGGCGTCATCATCGACATCACCGCCGTGGAGATCGTCGACTCGTTCATCGGCCGCATGCTGGCCACGATCGCCGCCATGTCGCGGATGCTCGACGCCGAGACCGTGGTCGTCGGCATGCGCCCGGCGGTGGCCATCACGCTGGTCGAGCTCGGCCTGTCCCTGGGCGGCGTGCGCACCGCCCTCGACCTGGAGAAGGGCGTCGCGTTGCTGGAGCACACCCGGAGCACGTCACGATGACCGGAGGCGGTCACGAGCTGCCGATCACGAGCAACGCCGACGTCGTGGCCGTGCGCCAGCGGGTCCGGACCCTGGCCGTGGACGTCGGGCTCTCCCTCGTCGATCAGACCAAGGTCGTCACAGCGGCCAGCGAGCTCGCCCGCAACGCGCTCGTCTACGCCGGAGGAGGCCGGGCCAGCGTCGAGATCGTCGACAACGGCCTGCGCCGGGGCCTCAGGTTGTCCTTCGTCGACGAGGGCCCCGGCATCCCGGACGTGGAGCAGGCGCTCACCGACGGCTGGACCACCGGCAGCGGCCTGGGCCTTGGCCTGGGCGGCTCCCGGCGGCTGGTCGACGAGTTCGAGCTGACCTCGGCCCCTGGGAAGGGGACGACGGTGACCGTGACGAAGTGGGCCAGATAGGTGGCTGGATCAGTGGACGGCATCAGGCAGTTCGGCGACGACACCTGGATACGCGCCGAGGAGCCCAGCGCGGTCGGCGCGGTGCGCCGGCTCGCCACCGGGCTCGCCCTGGCCGCCGGTTTCGGCGACGAGCGCACCGGCCAGGTCGCGGTGGCGGCCACCGAGGCCGTCTCCAACCTGGTCAAGCACGCCGAGCAGGGGATGGCGCTGGTCCGGCTCTGCCCGGGCGCCCCGGACGTCGTCGAGCTGATCACGCTGGACCGGGGGCCGGGCATGCCCGACGTGGCGCGCGCTCTACGTGACGGCTACTCCACGTCCGGCACGCTCGGCATCGGCCTGGGCGCGATCGCCCGCATCGCCTCCCGCTACGACGTCCACTCGCTGCCGGGCAAGGGCACCGTGCTCGCCGTCCAGTTCGGCCGGGCGGAGCTGGACACCCTCCCGCCGGCCAGCGGCCTGGTGCGGCCCATCGGCGAGGAGAGCGTGTCGGGCGACTCGTACGCGATCGTCACCGACGGGCCGGTGACGACCGTGCTGGTGTGCGACGGGCTGGGGCACGGCCCGGCCGCCGCGCAGGCCTCCCGCGAGGCGGTGGCGCTGTTCCTGCGCTCGTCCCGCGACGAGCCGCGCGAGATCCTCGCCCGCGTCCACCGCGGCCTGAACTCCACCCGGGGCGGCGCGGTCGCGGTGGCGCGCGTCACCTCCACCGCCGTCAGCTACGCCGGGCTCGGCAACGTCTCCGGCTGGATCTCCCGCGCCGACGGCCGCCAGGGCATGATCTCCGTGCCGGGCATCGCCGGTCATCAGGGCGGGACGCTGCGCCAGTACGAGTACGAGCTGGGCGAGCACGCCAGCGTGGTGCTGCACTCCGACGGGCTGACCGAGCGCTGGTCCGCCGGCGCGGTCCCGGGCCTGTTCACCTGCTCCCCGGCCGTGATCGCGGCCGGGCTGCTGCGCGAGGCGGGCAGCCGCCGCGACGACGCCTGCGTGGTGATCGTGAGGCCGCGGCCATGAGCGGGACCGAGGTGGCCCGGCTCCGGCTGACCGGCGACCAGGACGTCTTCTCGCTGCGCCGCCTCGGCCGCGCGGTGGCGCGGCTGTCCGGGCTGGAGACGCAGGACCAGGTTCGCGTGGCGACCGCGCTCAGCGAGGTCGGCCGGGAGACGGCCGGCACCGGCGCCCTGGTCGTGTTCTCGCTGGAGAGCGATCGGCTGCTCATCACCGTCGAGCGCGCCCCCGACGCGCTGTGCTCATCGGAGGGCCTGGCGCTCGCCCGGCGCCTGGTGGACGAGGTCACCGCCACGCCCGGCGGGCCGGTCACGATCGTCAAGCGGCTGCCCCCGCGCCGCCAGGGCCCGCCCGCCGAGCGCATCCGCGACAGCCTGGCAGGCTTGACCCCGGTCACCGCGCTGGAGGAACTGCGGGCGCAGAACGAGGAGCTGGCCACGGCCCTGGAGGACGTGCGGCGGCTCAACACCGAGCTGCAGGAGACCAACACCGGCGTCCTGGCGCTGTACAACCAGCTCTCCAGCGAGCTGGAGGAGACCAACCGCGGCGTCGTCGCCCTCTACGCCGAGCTCGACGAGAAGTCCACCCAGCTCCGCGAGGCGTCGGAGGCCAGGAACCGGTTCTGGACCACGCTCAGCCACGAGCTGCGCACCCCGCTCAACTCGGTCATCGGCCTGGTCCGGCTGCTCGTCGGCCCCGGCGGCGAGCCGCTCACCGAGGAGCAGGCGCACCAGATCCGGCTCATCGGCGGCTCGGCCGAGACGCTGCTGGCGCTGGTGGGCGAGCTGCTCGACATGGCCAAGGCCGAATCGGGGCGGCTGCAGCCCGAGCTCGGCCTGTGCGACCTGGCCAGGCTCGTGGAGCAGCTCCGGGTCACGATGCAGCCGACCGGCGAGGTGGAGCTGCGCACCTCGGTCGCCCCCGAGGCGGCCGAGATCTACACCGACGCGGTCATGCTCACGCGGGTGCTGCGCAACCTGCTGTCGAACGCGCTGAAGTTCACCCGGAGCGGCGAGGTGCGGCTGCGGGCGGAGCTCGACGAGGCCGCCGACGAGGTGGTCGTCACCGTGGCCGACACCGGCATCGGCATCTCGCAGGAGGATCTGGAGCGCGTCTTCGAGGAGTTCTACCAGGTGCCGGGCCCCCTCCAGGCCACGGCCAGGGGCACCGGCATCGGCCTGCCGTACGCGCGCAGGCTGGTGGAGGCGCTGGACGGGAGCCTGGAGCTGGCGAGCGCGGCGGGCGAGGGGACGACGGTCACCGTCCGGCTGCCGCGCCACCACCTGGTGCCCGAGGTCGAGCGGCTGCTGATAGCCGACGACGACGAGGCGTTCCGCGCCCTGGCCCGCAGGATGCTGCACGGCTTCGCCGTCCACGTGGACGAGGCCGGCGACGGCGTCGAGGCGCTGGGCGTGATGAAGGAGCGGCGGCCCGGCGTCGTCGTGCTGGACATGCTGATGCCGCGCCTCGACGGCAACGCGCTGCTCCAGCGCATGGCGGAGGACGAGGAGCTGCGGGAGGTGCCGGTGGTGGTCGTGACCGTGGCGCCGGGCAGGGCCGTGGCGGGCCATCCGGTGCTGTCCAAGGACCGGCTGCGCCGCGAGGACCTGCTGCGCGCGGTGCGCGAGGCAACGGGGACGAGCCGTGGCTGAGCCGCCCGCGACGGTCCTCGTGGTGGACGACACGCCCACCAAGCGCTACATCCTGTCGAGCTGGCTGCGCCGGGCCGGCCACCAGGTCGTCGAGGCCGGCACCGGGGAGGAGGCCCTGGAGGTGCTCGCCCGGGGCGGCCTCGACCTGGTGGTGCTGGACGTGCGGCTGCCCGGCCTCGACGGCTACGCGGTGTGCGAGCGCATCAAGGCCGACCCGGCGACCGCCTCGATCCCGGTCATCCAGGTGTCGGCCCACGCCGTCTCGGTGACCGACCGGGCCGAGGGGCTGGAGCGGGGCGCGGACGCGTACCTGTCGGAGCCCATCGAGCCGGACGAGTTCACCGCGACCGTCGTGGCCACGCTGCGCTACTCGCGGGCGCGGCGGCAGGCCGAGGTGATGGCCTGGCGCCTGGCCAGGCTGGCCGAGACGACGCTGCGCATCAACCGGGCCGACTCCTTCGAGCGGCTGCTGTCGGTGGCGGTGGCGGGCACCGCCGAGATCATGGGCCGCTTCTCCGGCGCGCTGGCGCTGCCCGCCGACGGGCGGCTGCGCCGCTACCGGGCGCGCCCTGGCGAGGCGGCGGCCGGCAAGGGCGTCGCCCCCAGCCTGCTGGAGCGCCTGACCGCGATCGCGCTCGGCCCGGCGACGGGCGCCGAGGTGATCACCCTGCCGCCCGAGCGGTGGCGCGAGCTCGTGCCGGACTCCGAGATCGACATGCCGGTCACCGGGGTCCTCTGCCGGACCAGGAAGGGCCGGCCGCCGATCTTCCTCGGCGTCGAGGCCGACCCGGAGCTGGACGCCGACGAGGTCAACCTGCTGCGCCAGCTCGCCCAGGAGCTGGCCCTGGCCGTCGACGCGCGGCGCGCCTACACCGAGGAGCACGCGATCTCGATCATGCTGCAGCGCAGCCTGCTGCCCCCGTACGTCCCGGACGTGGCCGGGGTGACGCTGGGCCTGCGCTACGAGCCCGCCGGCGGCGGGCTCGAGGTGGGCGGCGACTTCTACGAGGTGCTGAGCCTGGGCGAGCGGATGCTCGTGGCGGTCGGCGACGTGATGGGCCACTCGCTGCACGCCGCGACGGTCATGGCCGAGCTGCGTCACGCGCTGCGCGCCTCCGTCATGGACGAGGTGAACCTGTCGGCGTCGATGGACCTGCTCAACAAGGTGCTGCGGCGCTACCACCCGGGCATGACGGCGACCGTCTGCCTGATGCTGCTGACCCCGGCGACGGGCGAGATCGCGCTGGCCAACGCCGGGCACATCCCGCCGCTGATGGCCGGGCCCGACGCCCGCTACCACGGCATGGGCAACCTCATGCTGGGCGTGGCCGACGAGGAGTACAAGGTCGACCACCTCGTGCTGCCGCCCGGCGGGACGGTCATGCTGTTCACCGACGGGCTGGTGGAGGACCGGCACACGCTGCTGGACGACTGCCTGGAGCGGGCCAGGGCGCTGGCCGAGACCGTCGGGGACGACCTGGAGGCGTTCTGCGACGGGATGCTGGCGGCCTTCGGGACGCGGGAGGACGACGTCGCGCTCGTGGTGCTGCGGCGCGACGCCTGACCACCCCACCGAAAAATCGCATAAAGGCCGCAGTTACCTACGTTTTCGCGCCCGCTTGATGACATGGCCCTGAACCCGATGAAAGGGACAGGGGATCCATGCCACGCACCACACGTATCGCCGCCCTTCTCCTGGCCGGCGGCGCGCTGCTCCTGACGGGCGGCGCCGCGTACGCCGGGCCGGAGCCGTCCGCGCTGGAGCTCCGGCTCGTCGTGGACGACTGCCCCGAGGTCAGGCCATGACCGACGCCGAACTGCTGGAACGGGCGCTGTTCGAGGTCAAGAGGGTGATCGTCGGCCAGGACCACATGGTCGAACGGCTGCTGGTCGCGGTCCTGGCCAGGGGGCACTGCCTGCTCGAAGGGGTGCCGGGCATCGCCAAGACGCTGGCGGCCCACACCCTGGCCACCGTGGTGGGCGGCACGTTCGCCCGCATCCAGTTCACGCCCGACCTGGTGCCGTCCGACATCGTCGGCACCCGCATCTACCGGCCGTCGACCGAGACGTTCGACATCGAGCTCGGCCCGGTCATGGTCAACCTGCTGCTCGCCGACGAGATCAACCGGGCGCCCGCCAAGGTCCAGTCGGCGCTCCTGGAGATCATGGCCGAGCGGCAGGTGAGCATCGGCGGCGCCACCCACCAGGTGCCGACGCCGTTCCTGGTGCTGGCCACGCAGAACCCGATCGAGTCCGAAGGCGTCTACCACCTGCCGGAGGCCCAGCGCGACCGCTTCCTGCTCAAGGTGGACGTCGGCTATCCCAGCGAGTCGGAGGAGCTGGCGATCGCCTACCGGATGAGCGTCGACCCGCCCGTGCCCCAGCGCGTGCTCGACCCCGACCGGCTCACCGAGCTGCAACGCCGCGCCGACCAGGTGTTCGTCCACCACGCCGTCGCCGAGTACGCCGTCCGCCTCGTCCACGCCACCCGCGCCCCCGACCGCTACGGGCTGCCCGGCCTGGGCCGCCACCTCGCCTTCGGGGCCGGCCCGCGCGCCACGCTCGGCCTGCTCGCCGCCGGACGGGCGCTCGCCCTCATGCGCGGCCGCTCGTACGTGCTGCCCGACGACATCCGCGACCTCGCGCCCGACGTGATGGCGCACCGGCTGGTGCTGTCGTTCGACGCGCTGGCCGACGACGTGCCGCCGAGGTCGATCGTGGACCAGGTCCTGTCGGCGGTGCCACTCCCGGTCATCGCCCCGCAGCAGGACGCGGCCGCATGACCGCCCACCTGGCGGCCGAGCCCGCGCTGCGCAGGCTGGAGCTGGTCATCACCAGGCGGCTCGACGGGCTGCTCCAGGGCGAGCACCTGGGCCTGTTCCCCGGGCCGGGCAGCGAGCTCGCCGAGGCCCGGCCGTACCGGCCCGGCGACGACGTGCGGCGGATGGACTGGAACGTCACCGCGCGCACCGCCGAGCCGCACGTGCGCGAGCAGGTCGCCGACCGCGAGCTGGAGGTGTGGACGCTGCTCGACGCCACGGCCAGCATGGACTTCGGCACCGCCACGATGGAGAAACGCGACCTCGCGCTGGCCGCCGTGGCGGCGGTCGGCTTCCTCACCCAGCGGACCGGCAACCGGATGGGCGCCCACCTGCTGCACGGCGACGGCGTCCGCGTCCTGCCCGCCAGGACCGGGCGGGCGCACCTGATGGCGGTGCTGCGGGCCGTGTCCGCGCTGCCCCGCACCCCGCCGGGCGCCGCCCCGCCGCCGCTCGGCGCGGCGATCGAGCGATTCGGGAAGGCGGTGCGGCGGCGTGGCCTCGTCGTGGTGGTGTCGGACTTCCTGGACGAGCCGGCGGCCTGGGAGCCGGCGCTGCGCCGCCTCGCCGTCCGCCACCAGGCGCTCGCGGTGGAGGTGCTCGATCCGCGCGAGCTGACGCTCCCGGACGTCGGCGTCCTCACGCTCGTCGACCCCGAGACCGGGCGGCGGCGCGAGGTCTCCACGGCGGGCGCCCGGCTGCGGCTGCGCTACGCCGAGGCCGCCGCCGCCCAGCGCGCTGCCATCGCGGCCGCCCTGCGCCGCGCCGGCGCCGCCCACCTGCGGCTGCGCACCGACGGCGACTGGCTCCGCGACCTCGCCCGTCACATCCTCACCCACCGCCGCCTCGCCCACGCCCCCACCGCCCCCGCCGCCCCCACTGGCCCCACCGCGCCCGCCGCACCCGGTGTCGCCGGGGCGTTGTCGTCGGGGGGTGGGGGCCGGTGACGCTGCTCTCGCCGATGTGGCTGCTGCTCCTGGCGCCCGTCGCCCTGCTCGCGGTCGCGTACGTGGTGACGCAGGCGAGGCGCAGCGCGTACGCCGTCCGGTTCACCAACCTGGACCTGCTCGACAAGGTGGCCCCGCGCGGGCCCGGATGGCGGCGGCACGTGCCGGCCGCGCTGCTGCTCGGCGTGTTCGCGCTGCTGGTCGTCGGGTTCGCCAGGCCGACGGCCGAGGTCCGGGTGCCCAGGGAACGCGCGACGATCATGGTGGCGTTCGACGTGTCCGCGTCCATGGAGGCCACCGACGTGTCGCCGGACCGGTTCACCGCCGCCCGGCAGGCGGCCCGGCAGTTCGTGGACGGGCTGCCGGAGCGGTTCAACCTGGGCCTGGTCGCGTTCTCGTCGGACGCGTCGGTGGCGGTCCCGCCCACCACCGACAGGCAGGCGGTGCTGACCGCGCTCGACCGGCTGTCCACGTCCGCCGGCACCGCCATCGGCGAGGCCGTCCTGTCGTCGCTGGAGGCGATCGCCGCCCTCGACAGCCAGGAGGAGGCGCCGCCCGCGCACATCGTGCTGCTGTCGGACGGCTCCAGCACCACCGGCAGGACGGTCGCCGAGGCCGCGCGGGAGGCGGCCGCGCGCGGCGTGCCCGTCACCACCATCGCCTACGGCACCCAGGGCGGCGTCATCGAGCTGCAGGGCCGCCAGGTGCCGGTCCCGGTGGACGGCCCCGCCCTGCGGGAGCTGGCCGAGACCGCCGGGGGCGGCTTCTACGAGGCGGCCAGCGGCGACGAGCTCCAGGCGGTCTACGAGGACATCGGCACGTCGGTCGGCTACCGGACCGAACGGCAGGAGATCTGGCAGTGGTTCGTGGCGGCGGCCCTGGTCCTGGGGCTGCTGGCCGCCGGGGCCTCGATGCTCTGGTTCGCGAGGCTGCCGTGATCGGGCTCGGCCGGCCCAGCGGGCCGGAGTTCGTCACCCCGCCCCTGACCCGCCCGGCCCCGGCGGTCACGCCGGGCGTGCGGGCGATGGCCGGGCCGGCCGCGCCGCCTCGGGGCGGTCGTCTGCTGCTCGCCGCCGTGCTCGTCGCGGCGGTCACCGGCGGCGCGGCCGGTCTGGCCGGCGCGGCGGTGTTCGCCGGGAGCGAGCCGCCCGCCGCGGCCGCGCTGCCCAGGGCCGCCCCGGCCCCGGCGGGCAGCCTGGCCGGGATGAGCGCCACCGCCGCCCGCGTGCTCCCCAGCGTCGTCTCGATCGAGCTGCGGCGCGGCGGCGGCTCCGGGTTCGTGGTGGACGGCCGGGGCCACGTCCTCACCAACGCGCACGTCGTACGCGGTGAGAGCGAGGTGACCGTGGTGCTCGGCGACGGCCGCAGGCTGGCGGCCCGGGTGCTCGGCGCCGACGACGACGAGGACCTGGCCGTGCTGCGCGTCGACGGCGCCGCCGGGCTGCCGCCCGCGACGCTCGGCCGCTCCGCCGCCCTGGCCGTCGGCGAGCAGGTGCTCGCCATCGGCTCGCCGCTCGGCCTGTCCGGCACCGTCACCGCCGGCATCGTCAGCGCCCTGGACCGCGAGGTCAGGCTGGGCGGCTCGGCCCGCACCGCCGTGCAGACGGACGCCTCCATCAACCCCGGCAACTCCGGCGGCCCGCTCGTCAACGCCCGGGGCGAGGTCGTCGGCGTGAACACGGCCATCGCGGCGGACCGGGGCGGCGGCAACATCGGCATCGGCTTCGCCATCCCGATCGACCGCGCCGCGCCCATCGCGGAACGCATCATCCGAAATTAGGGTCCAGGCATGCGATTGCTGGTGGTCGAGGACGAGGAGGACCTGGTCGACGCGCTGCGCGTGGGCCTGGTCCGGGCCGGATACGCCGTGGACGTCGCCTTCGACGCCCCGGCGGCGCAGGAGAAGCTCCAGGTGAACGGCTACGACCTGGTGCTGCTCGACCTCAACCTGCCCGGCGGCGACGGCTTCCAGCTGTGCCGGGCGGCGCGGGCGGCGGGCAACGACGTGCGCATCATCATGGTCACCGCCCGCGACCGGCTGGACGACCGCGTGCGCGGGCTCGACGAGGGCGCCGACGACTACCTGGTCAAGCCGTTCGCCTTCCCCGAACTGCTGGCCAGGGTCCGGGCGCTGCTCCGCAGGGACACCGGCGGCACCTCCGTCCTCGAAGTCGGGCTGCTGCGGATCGACAC
This sequence comes from Nonomuraea sp. NPDC023979, assembly GCF_040639085.1. NCBI lineage: Bacteria > Bacillati > Actinomycetota > Actinomycetes > Streptosporangiales > Streptosporangiaceae > Nonomuraea > Nonomuraea sp. NPDC023979. The sequence continues at coordinate 86,856 of NZ_JBEZZG010000004.1, read as the reverse complement.
GGCGAGGATGGAGGTGTCGCTGGGCGGCCGGGCGCTGGCGCTCACCCCCAAGGAGTACGGGGTGCTGCACTACCTGATGACGCGGCCCGGCCACGTCGTCTCCAGCGAGGAACTGCTCGAACACGTCTGGGACGAGCACGCCGACCCGTTCACCAACACCGTGCGGGTGACCGTCGGCAACCTGCGCCGCAAGCTCCAGGCGGACGGGCTCATCGAGACGGTGATCAGCCGGGGATACCGGCTCAAGGAGCCCACATGATCCACACCATCCGGTTCCGGCTCACCGTGCTCTACTCCGGGCTGCTGTTCCTGCTGGCGGCGCTGGTGCTCGGCGGCATCTACCTCGCCGTCTCGCGCACGACCGAGCAGCGGGGGTACGCGACCGAGGTCGCCAAGGCGTTCCGCAACGGCGAGTACATCGGCAAGCGGGAAGTGGTCCTCATGGAGGAGGTGGAGAACGCGATCAACGTGCGGACGATGGACACGCTGCGCGACTACTCCCTCTACACGCTCGGCGCGCTGTTCCTGGCCAGTCTCGGCATCGGCTGGATGCTGTCGGGGCGGGTGCTGCGGCCGGTCCGGTCCATCACCCGGACGACCGAGGAGATCCAGGCGACCGACCTGACCCGGCGGATCACGCTCGGCGGCCCGAACGACGAGCTGAAGGACCTCGCCGACACCATCGACACCATGCTCGACCGGCTGGAGGAGGCGTTCCGGGCGCAGCGGCAGCTCATCGACGACGCCTCCCACGAGCTGCGCAGCCCGTTGACGATCATCCGGGCGAACGTGGACGCCGTCCTGCTGTCGCCGGAGGCCAGCGACGAGGAGCGGGCCCGCGCGGTCGCCGTCGTGGACCGGGCGACGACCCGGATGACGCGGCTGGTGGAGGACCTGCTGGCCAGCGCCAGGCGGCAGGGCACCGCCTTCGCCGACACGGACCTGGACCTGGCGCGGGTGGCGGGGGAGGCGTGCGAGGAGTACGCGGCGCTGGCCTCGGCCCGCGCGCTCACCATCACCCGTGAGCTGACGCCGGGGCTGGAGATGACCGGCGACCAGGACGCGCTGCGGCGCGCGGTGGCCAACCTGCTGTCCAACGCGGTGCGCCTCTCCCCGCCGGGCGGCCGGGTCCGCGTCGCCGCCGGCCGCTGGGGCGCCCCGTGGACGGCCGCCGAAACCCTTTCCACCTCCGCCGGGCCCCCGTCGGCACGGGGGCGGGAGGCCGGCCACGGGAGGGAGCGGCGGGGCTCCGGGGCGGACGGCGGGTGGCTGTGGGTGGCGGTGCGCGACGACGGGCCCGGGCTGGAGGCGGCCGACCAGGCCCGGGTGTTCGACCGGTTCTGGCGCGGCGAGGCGAGCCGCAGGGACCGCCACACCGGCCTGGGCCTGGCGATCGTCCGGCAGATCGTGGAGTCGCACGGCGGCAGGGTGGCGGTGTTCTCGCAGGTGGGCCGGGGGTCGACGTTCGTCCTGTGGCTGCCGGCGCGGGACGGCGCGCCGGGCCCGGCGCCGGAGGCGGACCCGCTCATTTGAGCACCCGCCCGACCAGCTCTCCCTTGCGCGGCACGGCGATGCAGTAGGCGGTGCGGTGGCGCGGCCACTCGTGCTCCAGCGGGAGTACGGCGGTGGCCTCCACGAGGTGCCGCTTGTCCGGGAGGACCCGCATCTTGTCGGCGCACCAGGCCCTGGACTTGCGCATCGCCTCGGTCTCGCCGGGCCACGGGCCTTCGGGGAGCACGTACATGGAGGAGAACTCGGCGGCGTGCGGCAGCCCGCACGGCACGAGCGTCGCCGTCAGGTCGCCGTAGATCTCGGCGATGCAGTCGCCGGGACGCAGCACGGTCATGTGGAAGAGCTCCCCGGACTGGGGGGTCGTGGCTGCGCAGGCGACCGCTCCCGCCAGGCAGACGGCGGCCGTCAGTCGGCGTGTCGTGGAAAGCACGGGGCCGAGGATCCCAGCCGCCGGTCACCGTGGGATCGCGGGGACGGGGCTGAACAGTCACGCTGCTCCAGTCAGGCCGGGTTGTAAAGGGCGTGGTTCCGCGCCCCCCAATCCGCTCGGGCACGCGGAAACCTCTTCGGAATTGGTTTGAACCATTGGTATAAACCAATTGTCGAAGCTTGCTGAATATTGAGTGGATTAGACCTCTGTTTCGGTGTTGACCAGGCAAAACAGTGGTTTATCCTAAGGGTGCAGTTTCATCATCTATTTCGCCGGTAGAGTCCCGGGCAGAAGCGTTGATTGGAGCTGTGGTGGCCAAGTACGTTTACGACTTCACCGAGGGCAACAGGAATCTCAAAGATCTCCTCGGCGGCAAGGGAGCCAACCTCGCCGAGATGACCAACCTGGGGCTGCCCGTCCCTCCGGGGTTCACGATCACCTCGGAGGCGTGCCGCCACTACCTCGCCGAGGGCGCCCTGCCCGACGGCCTGGAGGACGAGGTCGCCGCGCACCTGAGCGCGCTGGAGGCCGGCATGGGCCGCAAGCTCGGCCAGGCCGACGACCCGCTGCTGGTGAGCGTCCGCTCCGGGGCCAAGTTCTCGATGCCCGGCATGATGGAGACGGTGCTCAACATCGGGCTCAACGACGAGTCCGTGCACGGCCTGGCCAAGCAGTCGGGCGGCAACGAGCGCTTCGCCTGGGACTCCTACCGGCGGCTCATCCAGATGTTCGGCAAGACCGTGCTCGGCATCGACGGCGAGCTGTTCGAGGACGCGCTCGACGCGCTCAAGGGCGACCGCCAGGACACCGACCTGAACGCGGGCGAGCTCCAGGGCCTGGTGGAGACGTACAAGGGCATCGTGCGCGAGCGGACCGGCCGCGACTTCCCGGCCGACCCGCGCGAGCAGATGCGGCTGGCCGTCATGGCCGTCTTCGACTCCTGGAACGCGCCGCGCGCCATCCTCTACCGCCGCCAGGAGCGCATCCCGGCCGACCTCGGCACCGCCGTCAACATCGTGGCGATGGTGTTCGGCAACTGCGGCGACGACTCCGGCACGGGCGTCGCGTTCACCCGCGACCCGGGCACGGGCAGACAGGGCATCTACGGCGACTACCTGCAGAACGCCCAGGGCGAGGACGTGGTCGCCGGCATCCGCAACACGATCCCGCTCCAGGACCTCGAACGCCTCGACAAGCGCTCGTACGACGAGCTGCTGGCGATCATGGAGAAGCTGGAGAACCACTACCGGGACCTGTGCGACATCGAGTTCACGATCGAGCGCGGCAAGCTGTGGATGCTGCAGACGCGGGTCGGCAAGCGCACCGCCGCCGCCGCGTTCTGCATCGCCACCCAGCTCGTCGACCAGGGCCTCATCACGATGGACGAGGCCGTCACCCGCGTCACCGGCGACCAGCTCGCCCAGCTCATGTTCCCGCGCTTCGACGGCGGCGCCGAGAAGAAGAAGATCGCCAAAGGCATGAACGCCTCGCCGGGCGCGGCCGTCGGCCAGGCCGTCTTCTCCTCCGAACGCGCCGTCGAGCTGGCCGCCCGGGGCGAGGACGTCATCCTGGTCCGCCGCGAGACCAACCCCGACGACCTGTCCGGCATGATCGCCGCCCGCGGCGTCCTGACCAGCCGCGGCGGCAAGACCTCCCACGCCGCCGTGGTGGCCCGCGGCATGGGCAAGACCTGCGTGTGCGGCGCGGAGGAGCTGGAGGTGTCCGTGGACGAGCGCCGCTTCACCGCCCCCGGCGGCGTCGTGGTGTCCGAGGGCGACGTGATCTCCATCGACGGCACCAGCGGCGAGGTCTACCTGGGCGAGGTGCCCGTCGTCGACTCGGCCGTGGTGGAGTACTTCGAGGGCTCGGCGGGCAGCGGGGACCAGTCCGACGACGACCTCGTCCGCGCCGTCGACCGGATCATGCGGCACGCCGACTCCGTGCGCCGCCTCGGCGTGCGGGCCAACGCCGACACCCCGGACGACTCGGCCCGCGCCCGCCGCTTCGGCGCCGAGGGCGTCGGGCTGTGCCGCACCGAGCACATGTTCCTGGGCGAGCGCAGGCAGCTCGTGGAGGACCTGGTGCTCGCCTCCGGCGACGAGGAGCGCAAGGCCGCGCTCGACGCGCTGGAGCCGCTCCAGAAGGCCGACTTCGCGGAGATCTTCCGGGCGATGGACGGCCTGCCGGTGACGATCCGGCTCATCGACCCGCCGCTGCACGAGTTCCTGCCCGACATGGTGGCGCTGTCGGTCAAGGACGCCACGGGCCAGGCCACGGACAAGGACCGCGCCCTGCTGGCCGCCGTCAAGAGGCTGCACGAGCAGAACCCGATGCTCGGGCTGCGCGGCGTACGGCTCGGCCTGGTCATCCCCGGGCTGTTCGCCATGCAGGTCCGGGCGATCGCCCAGGCGGCCCGCGAGGTGCCGGGGGCCAGGCCGGAGATCATGATCCCGCTGGTCGCCGCCGTACAGGAGCTGGAGGCCGTCCGTGAGGAGGCCGCCGCGATCCTCGCGGAGGCGGGCGTGGAGGCCCTGATCGGCACCATGGTCGAGACCCCGAGGGCCGCGCTCACCGCCGGGCAGGTGGCCGAGGCCGCCGAGTTCTTCTCCTTCGGCACCAACGACCTCACCCAGATGACCTGGGGGTTCTCCCGCGACGACGTGGAGGCCGCGTTCTTCTCCCGCTACCTGGAGCTGGGCATCTTCGGCGTGTCGCCGTTCGAGACGCTCGACCGCGACGGCGTCGGCAGGCTGGTGGCGCTGGCGGTGCAGGAGGGGCGGGCGGCCCGGCCCGGGCTCAAGGTCGGCATCTGCGGCGAGCACGGGGGAGACCCGGACTCGGTGCACTTCTGCCACGACACCGGGCTCGACTACGTCTCCTGCTCGCCGTTCCGCATCCCGGTGGCCCGCCTGGAGGCGGGCCGCGCGGCGCTGAGCGGCAGCGACTCCGACTCGCGCTAGCGGGCCCTCATACCGCCGCCACGGGCGCCGGCTGCTCGGCGCCCGGCGGCACGTAGTCGTGGGGCACGCCCTGGTCGCCCAGCCAGGCGCGCAGCCCGGCGACGGCGGCCGGGCTGGCGGCGACCTGGGCCGCGTACTCGGCCAGCGCCGCCTCCTCGCCGTCGTCGTAGAGGAGCCGGGCGGGGCCCGCCCACGACAGCGACCAGCGGGCCTGGCCGTGCTGGATGAGCACCGCCTCCAGGGCCAGCCGCAGCACGGTGGCCAGCACCGGACCCTCGGACTCCCAGCCGGAGGCGCGCAGCCGCTCCTCCAGCTCGGCCTGGCGGCCCCGCGCGATCGCCTCGAACGCCGCGTCCAGGTAGGGCCGGTTCGCCCCCATGACCTGCCCGCCGGCCGTCGCCAGGTCGTGCAGCGCGCCCGCGTTGCGGACCGCGTACATGCCCTCGGCGACGAGCTCGTCCCACGACGCCGGCCGCAGCTCCGCCAGCGCCTTCGGCGTCCACATCGACTCCTCGACGGCGTGCGCGGCCACGTTGGCGTCGCGCAGCAGCGTCAGCGCCGAACGCGGGTCCGGCACGTGCTCGGGCTCCGGCAGCAGCTCGATCGCCGCCAGCCGCTCGGCCAGGCTCGGATGGGAGTCGTACGGGGACGTCTCCTGAGGCCGCTCGCCCAGCCGCGTCAGCTCGGCCTGCCTGGCCGGATCGTTCAGCAGCGAGTAGAAGCCGCCGAACACCGCCGCGGGCCGGCACCCGCCCGCCCCCGTCAGCGCCAGGTAGCCCTCGGTGTAGAGGTCCCACGCGATCGCCGTGTGGTGGATCTTGCGCAGCGCCTGCGCCATCGCCTGCCGGCCGCCGATCGCGACCGCGTGCTGGTCGGCCTCCAGCTCCTGCCGGCGCGAGACCGCCTGGGAGATGCGCAGGTAGAGCTTGGCGTAGGCGGCGAACACCTTCTGGATGATCGGATGGCGGCCCAGGTGCCCCACGGTCGCGATGAGCGAGACGCGCCCCCGGTAGACCGGCGCGCCCAGCCGGGTGTGGGAGCCGCTGTAGTGGCCCAGCTCGTGCCCGAGCACCGCGCGCATCTCGTCGACCGTCAGCGTCTGCAGCAGCGGCAGCCCGACGTACATGCGCCGCCGCGTCGCCACCAGGCCGAGGAAGCGGGTGTCCTCCGCCACGGCCGCGTTCACCTCCGGCACCAGGCGGATCTCGTCGGGCGGCGCGGTGCGCACCCGCCGCGCCAGGTCCTCGACCGTCTGCCACAGCACCGGCTCGTGCTCGCGCGACACCGCCACGCCCGGCTCCTCACCGCCCGGCCGCCGGCTCACCATGACCAGCGCCTGCACGAGCGCGGCGGCGGCGAGCGTCAGCACGATCGCCGCGCGCAGCCCGTTGGCGTGGAAGTCGACGACGAGCAGCACGTCGAACACCAGCGCCGCCGTCACGACCGAGCCCACCAGCACGTAGAAGCCGGCGAGCAGGGTGAAGGCCAGCACGGCCCGGAACGCAGTCGTCATGAGGGGAGGGCTCCCGGGGAAGGGGGTTCTCGCGAGGCTTGACACTAGCGGAGTCCGGAATCTGGATAAAATCACTGCACTTATGGCCGCCTACGACACGCACGATCAGGCCCGATGGGTCCCGGAGCCGCCCGGCAACCCCGAGCGCAGCCCGTTCGAGCGCGACCGCGCCCGCATCCTGCACAGCTCCGCGCTCCGCAGGCTGGCCGCCAAGACCCAGGTCGTCGGGCCGGGCGAGACGCTCGGCGTCGGCCAGCACGTCCCGCGCACCCGGCTGACCCACTCGCTGGAGTGCGGCCAGGTCGGCAGGGAGATGGGCGCCACCCTCGGCGTCGACCCCGACCTGGTCGAGACCGCCTGCCTCGCGCACGACCTGGGCCACCCGCCGTTCGGCCACAACGGCGAGGTCGCGCTCAACGCCCTGGCCGAGGGCTGCGGCGGGTTCGAGGGCAACGCGCAGAGTCTGCGCCTGCTCACCCGCCTGGAGCCGAAGGTGATCGCCGCCGACGGCACCAGCGCCGGGCTCAACCTGACCAGGGCCGCCCTCGACGCCTCCGTCAAATACCCGTGGACCCGCGACCGGTCGGCCAAGTTCGGCGTCTACGACGACGACCTACCCGTCTTCCGCTGGATCAGGGAAGGCGCCCCCGAGGGCCGCGTCAGCTTCGAGGCCCAGATCATGGACTGGGCCGACGACGTCGCCTACTCGGTGCACGACCTGGAGGACGCGCTGCACTCCGGTCACGTCACCCCCGAGGCGCTCCGCTCGCCCGCCGAGCGCAGGCAGGTGTGCGAGATCACCCGCACCTGGTACGCGCCCGGCGCCGACCTCGGCGAGCTGGAGGAGGTCTTCGCCGCCCTGGTGGCCGAGCCGCTGTGGCCGCGCCGGTTCGCGGCCACGTTCGCCGACCTGGCCGGGCTCAAGGCCCTCACCAGCGGCCTCATCGGCCGCTTCTGCCGCGCCGCGCAGAGCGCCACCATCGGCGCGTACGGGCCCCGCCACCGGGCCGACCTGCTCGTCCCGGAGACCACCCGGCTGGAGTGCGCCCTGCTCAAGGGCATCACCGCCCACTACGTGATGACCACCGACGACCACCACGCCACCCAGGCCAGGCAGCGCGACCTGATCACCGAGCTGGCCTCGCTGATCACGCTCGGCGCCCCCGGCACGCTGGAGCCCGCCTTCCGGCCCGCCTTCCTGGCGGCGCCCGACGACAAGGCCCGCGTCAGGGTCGTCATCGACCAGATCGCCTCGCTCACCGACACCTCCGCCGTCGGCTGGCACCGGCGGCTCAGCCGCTGACCCGCGTCACTGCATGGTGGCCGGGTTGCCCGTCGGGTTGAGCGTGAACGGGTCGTCGTCCGGCTTGGGCGACTTCGTGGTCTTCGGCGCCTTCTTCGACGTACACAGGACCGTGCAGCGCGGCGACTCGCCCAGCCTGGCGCGCATCGCCAGCGTCTCCTGCCGGGGCGACAGCGTGCGGTTGCCCGACAGCCAGGCGTCCAGGTAGTCCCACGGCTCGACCATGCCCCGGCGCACCCACCACAGCGACGGCCCGGTCTTCCAGGAGATCGCGAAGTAGAGGTTCGGCCCGGTGGTGCGGGCGTTGCCCGAGTTGCCCACCGTGCCCAGCACCTGGCCGCCGGAGACGCGGACGCCCGGCCTGATCCCGTCGGCGACGCTGTCGAGATGGCCGCCCAGGTAGCGGACGCCGTCGTCGCCGATGATCGTGACGAAGCGGCCCTCCCGGTGCGCGCCCGCGTCGGTGGACGGCAGCCAGCGGTTGCGCGTGTTGACCTCGTCCACGACGCCGCCGACCGGCGCCACGAACGCGCACCCCTCGGCCGCCCAGATCGTCGTCTTGGGCAGCACCAGGAGCCTGCGCTGGTAGCTCACCCGGCAGCCCCTGACCGGGAACGTGTAGGTGTACTTCGACAGCTTGGGCGGCGGCACCCGTACCGGGTCGTCGCCCTCGGGGGCGCGCACCGACGCCTGCCGCTCGGGCGTCGGCGGCGGGATCGTCGCGGTCACGGCCGCCGAGCCGCCCGTGCCCGGCGAGCTCGGCGCGCCGGACGTGCCGGGCGAGGCTGGCGTCCGCGCGCTGACCCCGGCGACGCCGGTCGCCGGGCTGCACGCGGCGACCGCGAGCAGGGCAGCCGTCGCCGCCACCCACCGTGTGCTCCGCATGATCTCCACCCGCGTCACCGTATCCGACCCCAGCCTTTACCTTTGTAGCCGACGGGGGGCGTTCCCATAACAGCTTTTCCGCTATCGGATGCTGTCTGCCCTCGGAGGGAAGAGTGTGACGGATGCCGTCCCCTCATCCGGAGGTTCATCCGGAGGTGCCCGCTGTGGGGTCGCCCGTCGGTGAGAGTCTGTCGGGGGAGCCGAATAGACTCACCGCGTGGCTGGCCGGATCCGTGATGTCGACATCGCGCTCGTACGCGAGCGTTCCCCCATCGCCGACGTGATCGGCGAGCACATCCAGTTGCGCAACGCCGGCGGGGGCAATCTCAAGGGCCTGTGCCCCTTCCACGACGAGAAGAGCCCGTCGTTCAACGTCACCCCCGAGCGCGGGATGTTCTTCTGCTTCGGCTGCTCCGAGGGCGGCGACGTGATCACGTTCGTCGAGAAGATCGAGCACCTGTCGTTCGGCGAGGCCGTCGAGCGGCTGGCGCAGCGCGCCGGCATCCAGTTGCAGTACGAGCAGGGCGGCTATGTGCCGCGCCGCGACCACGGGGAGCGAGCGCGGCTGATCGAGGCGCACAAGGTCGCCGCCGAGTTCTACGCCGACAAGCTGTTCGGCCCCGACGCGGCCGCCGGGCGGCGGTTCCTGTCCGAGCGGGGCTTCGAGCGGGCCGACGCCGAGCTGTTCGGCGTGGGCTACGCGCCCAACGAGTGGGAGGCGCTGGCCCGCCACCTGATGGCGCGCGGCTTCAGCGCCGACGAGATCGTCAAGGGCGGCCTGGCCAAGCAGGGCAGGCGCGGCCCGATCGACCGGTTCCGGGGGCGGCTGATCTGGCCGATCCGCGACGCCACCGGCGACGTGATCGGGTTCGGCGCGCGCAAGCTGATCGACGCCGACGACGGCCCCAAATACCTCAACACCCCCGATTCGCCGCTCTACAAGAAGAGCCAGGTGCTCTACGGCCTCGACCTGGCCAAGCGCGAGATCTCCAAGCGCGCCCAGGCGGTCATCGTCGAGGGCTACACCGACGTGATGGCCTGCCATCTGGCCGGGGTGCCGACGGCGGTGGCGACCTGCGGCACCTCGTTCGGCGAGGAGCACATCAAGATCCTGCGCCGGTTCCTGCTCGACCAGGCCGAGTTCCGCGGCGAGGTGGTGTTCACCTTCGACGGCGACGCGGCGGGCCAGAAGGCGGCGCTGCGCGCGTTCGCCGACGACCAGAAGTTCGTCACCCAGACGTACGTGGCGGTCCAGGCTGACGGGCTCGACCCGTGCGACCTGCGGATCAAGCAGGGCGACGCGGCGGTGCGCGACCTGATCGCCGGGCGCGAGCCGCTGTTCCAGTTCGCCATCCGCAGCACGATCTCCCGCTACGACCTGCGCAGCAACGAGGGCAAGATCGCGGCGCTCGACGCGGCGGCGCCCATCGTGGCCGGGATCAAGGACGCCGGGCTGCGCAAGCGCTACGCGATCGACCTCGACCGGTGGCTGGGCTTCATGGACGAGCGGTTCGTCATCCAGCGCATCGCCGACGCCGCCCAGACGCAGCAGGGCCGCCCCCAGCGCGCCCCCAGGCCCGCGCCCGTCGACCCGCACGTGCGGGTGGAGGCCGAGCTGCTCAAGCTGGCGGTGCAGCGGCCCGCGCTGCTGGGGCCGCGTTTCGACGCGCTCGACCAGCAGGCGTTCACCGCTCCCGACCACCTGGCGCTGCACCAGGTCATCGTGGCGGCGGGCGGGCTGGCCGCGGCCGGGCCCGGCGGGCGCGCGTGGGTCGACCGGCTGGTGGAGCACGCCCACGCCGAGGGCGCCCGCGCGCTGGTCACCCGGTTCGCGGTGGAGGCGATCCAGGCCGACTCCCACGCCGAGGAGCGCTACGCCGCAGCCATGCTGGCCGCCATCGAGGCCACCGCGGTCGACCGCGCCATCGCCCAGGTGAAGTCGCGCATCCAGCGGCTCAATCCGGTCGACGAGCAGCAGGAGTACAACCGGCTGTTCGGCGAGCTGGTCGCCTTGGAGCAGCAGCGCCGCGTCCTGCGTGATCGCGCCGCCGGAAGTTGAAAGATCCTTTTACCACGGTAAATCCGGGTGGTTGAGTGGGAATCGCCCGGAGGTGTCCGGGCAGGCAGACCACGGTGCCCGGCCTGGGGGGACACCGGGCACGCAATCCGTAACGCGTAATTGACTTTACTTTCCTGATCAAACTCCGGCTAAACATTGAAGGGATCTCAATTCCGTAAGGGTGACGGCCTTACCTTCAGTGCCAAAAATGGGTCTGCCATTTTATGGAACCAATACTGCAGACTGTCTCCCGTGGGTGCATCGGTGCTGTCAAGTGGACCGCCATCCGTAGACCAGGTGGCGGACCTCGTCGCGAAGGGAAGGGAGCGCGGAAGCGTAACCGTCGATGACGTCGCAGCCGCGCTCGACCGATCCGAGCTCCCGTCCGACGCGCTGGAACGCGTCGTGCGGATGCTCGCCGAGAACGGTGTGGAGGTCCTCGAGCCCCAGGGCGACGAGGAGACCCCCCGCGCCGATGAGGAAGACGTAGGCAAGCGCGCGCCGACCAGCGATCTGGTCCGCATCTACCTGCGGGAGATCGGCCGCGTGCCCCTGCTGACGGCCGAAGAGGAGGTGGAGCTCGCCAAGTCGATCGAAGCCGGCCTGTTCGCCGAGGACAAGCTCGGCAACGGGGTCTCGCGTCTGGCCTTCCCGGAATTCAGGGAGCTCGTCTGGCAGGGCACCCGGGCCAAGCAGCGCCTCATCGAGGCGAACCTGCGGCTCGTGGTGTCGATAGCGAAAAGGTATGTCGGGCGCGGCATGCTCTTCCTGGACCTCATCCAGGAGGGCAATCTCGGCCTGATCCGCGCCGTGGAGAAGTTCGACTACACCAAGGGCTACAAGTTCTCCACCTACGCCACCTGGTGGATTCGCCAGGCGATCACCCGGGCGATCGCCGACCAGGCGCGGACCATCCGCATTCCCGTGCACATGGTGGAGACCATCAACAAGCTCGTCAGGGTGCAGCGCCAGCTCCATCAGGACCTCGGCCGCGAGCCGGCGCCCGAGGAGATCGCCGCGGAGATGGACCTGCCGGTCGACCGGGTCGTGGAGATCCAGCGGATCGCCCAGGAGCCGGTGTCGCTGCAGTCTCCCATCGGTGAGGAGGACTCCGACCTCGGCGACTTCATCGAGGACTCCGACGCGGTGGTGCCGATGGAGGCCGCGGCCTTCATCATGCTGCAGGACCAGCTCGACGACATCCTGGCGACGCTGTCCGACCGCGAGCAGCGCATCATCCAGCTCCGCTTCGGCCTGGCCGACGGGCATCCCCGCACGCTGGAGGAGGTGGGCAGGGAGTTCGGCGTCACGCGGGAGCGCATCCGGCAGATCGAGTCGAAGACCCTCGCCAAGCTCCGCCACCCGACCAGGGCGCAGATGCTGCGCGACTACCTCGACTGACAGGTGAGGCCGCTCGGGCCGGCGTCCCGCGGGGCGCCGGCCCGAGGCATGTCAGCAGCTGTTGGCGCCGTCGAAGGTCCGGATGCCGCGCGGCACCTGGGACGAGATCGTCTGACCGGGGTCGACGGTGTAGCAGGAGCCGTCGGTGCCACGCGCCCAGACGATCTTCAGGCGCAGCCGCCTGTCGCAGTCGTTGCGCGCGTAGCCGGTCTTGGTGACGCGGCCGGTGGTCTCCCAGACGGCCACGCACTCGGGCGCGTTGCCCGCGGGCGCGGCCAGGGCCGGCGCGGCCGCGAGGACGGCCGGGGCCAGGGAGCCGCAGACGAGCGCGGCGGCGGTGAGGGAGGTTCGGGTGAACAGGTGCATGAAGCGGTGTTCCTTTCCGGGGACGACTCTCCGCTACAGATTGCCCACTCATGGTGACCGATCTCGCGGAGACGCCCGGCTGGAGCACCAACGTTCTACGAGCACCCCTCGAACTGCGGCACGGCGACCCGGTCGACGACCAGCCCGGTGCCCCCGAACCACTTCTCCAGCAGCCGCGCGGCGGTCCCGTCCTGGTACATGTCGATGATCGCCCGGTTGACCTCCTCGCAGCCGGCCACGTCGCCCTTGCGCAGCCCGACCCCGGTGCGCTGCTCGTTGAACTGGGTGCCGACCAGGCGCAGCCCGCCGCCGCCCTGCTTGGCCAGGCCCGCGAGGATGACGTCGTTGGTGGTGATGGCGTCGACCTGGCGGCCCTTCAGCGCCGTCATGCAGGCCGCGTAGTCCTTGAACGGCAGCACCCGCGCCGCCACCTTGCGCTCCTCCACCACGCGCCGCGCCGCGTTGGAGCCCGTCACCTCGCAGATGCGCCGGCCCCGGAGGTCGCGCACGTTGCGGATGCCGTTCTCGTCCGGCCGCACCAGGATGTCCTGGTAGGAGATGTGGTACGGGCCCGCGAACAGCACGGTGTCCTTGCGGTCCTGGCTGATCGTGAACGTGGCCACGACCAGGTCGGCCTTGCCGTCGACCAGCACGTCGTCCCGGTCGTCGGCCAGCACGCCGATGAGCTCGGCCTCCTTGCCGAGCTTCCCGGCGATGTAGCGGGCCACCTCGACGTCGAACCCCTCGAACGAGCCGTCGGCCTTGCGGAAGCCCACCAGCGGCAGGTCGGGGCGCACGCCGATGACCAGCCGGTCCTTGTCCAGGACGCTCTCCGCGCCGTCACCGGCCAGGCCGCACGAGGCGGCGAGCATCGCGATCACGGCCAGGACCGCGGGCAGCAGCCGCTTCATCGGTACTCCTTCAGACGTGGCCACACCCCGGCGACGAGCAGCACGCCGATGCCGCCGATCGCGAACGGGAGCAGCCGCCACAGGTTGTCCAGCGCGGACTGGCCCGCGCCGACCGCCCGCTCGAAGACCGCCTGGTGCCGGGCCGCGAGCGTCACCAGCTCCTTGTCGTAGGCGTCGAACGCGTCGCGCACCGAGCCGAGGCGGGAGGCGACGGCCGCGCCGGGCCGGTCCCCGCTCGCCATCGCGCGCAGGGTCGCGTCCGTCCGCTGGAACCTGGCCCAGGCGTCGAGCGCGGCCCGGCCCCGGTCGCCGCCGAGCTGGCGGCCCAGCATGCCCCGGTAGTCCTCGTCGCGCCCGGCGACGGCCGCGTGGTAGCCGCCCAGGTTGCCCGCTTCGAGATAGAGCAGCCGCTGCGCCTTGTCCAGGTAGGTGTGCTCGTAGGTGTCGGCCCGCTCCTCGTCGAGCAGGAACCGGCTCTGGTCGCCCTGCATGCTGTTGCCGATCGCGCGGGCCTTGGCGAGCGTGACGATCGAGTCGAAGCCCTCCTCCTTGGCCGTGCGCAGGTGGTCGGCGTCCTGCTGGAGCGCCGACGCCCCGGCCACCGTCGCCGCCAGCGTCACCACGGTGGCGGCCAGCAGCGCCGGGCCGAGGATCCGGCGGAACCGCCGCGCCAGGAAGACCTGCAGCCACGCCAGGCAGCCGATGGCCAGCAGCCCGGCCGCCACCACCGCCACCCGCAGGAGCGGCAGCGTCACCGCCGTCTCGTCGTAGGTGCGCCGCACGATCGTGCCGCTCTCCAGCGTCAGGTTGTACGCCTGCGGGAGCAGCACCTGGCGCATCAGGTCCGTGGCCTCCCGGTAGACGGCCACCACCCCGGACGGCGGCGGGCCGGCGGCGTGCCCGGACTGCTCGTCGAGCAGCAGCGCCCGCGCGGCCAGCCGCTCGTAGCGGGCCAGCCCGTCGAGCACCGACTCGATCGTGCGCCGTTCGGCCGGGTCGTCCCCGGCCAGCTCGAACGCCTTCAGCAGCGCCTGGTTCGCCATCGTGCGCTGCTGCTCGTACCGCTTGATGGCGGCCTGGCGGCGGGCGTCGTCGCCGCTGCCCATCACGAGCACGTCGGCGATCTGCGCGTCCATGTCGCTCAGCCCGAAGTAGAGCCCGGCGGTGGCGACGACCTGGGGACCGGCGTCGCGGCCGATCACCCGCAGGCCCTCGCCGGCGGTCGCGCCGCCCGCCGCGATCGCGCCGAACAGCAGCGCCAGCGCCGCGGCCGCGACGCCGGTCAGGAGCCGGATCCGGCCGGGCACGCCGCGCCGCGCGGGCGCGGGCGCGGCTGCCGCGGCTGACGGTGACCGTGCGGGCGTGCCCGGCTGACGAGGCGGCCCGGCTGGTGGCGGGCGGCGAGGCGGAGCTGGCGCTGGTGGCGGGCATCGCCGCGCCCAGCGATCCGCTGCGCCTGCCGGACGCGGGCCCGCTCACCGCGACGCGGGCGGGGGAGGAGCCGCTGGTGGTGGCGCTGCCGGCCGATCATCCGCTGGCGGGCCGGGCGGGGCTGCGGCTGGCCGATCTGGTGGACGCCCGCTGGCTGCGCACGCCGCTGTGCCCGCTGGAGCGGCTGCGTGACCTGGCGGGCGACGGGTTCCGCGCCGGGCTGCACTACACCGGCGACGATCCGCGCACGGTGATGAGCCTGGTCACGGCCGGGCACGGGCTGACGCTGCTGCCCGCCTCGGCCGCGACGGGGGTGCCGCTGGTGGCGCCCCGGCTGGTGCACCGGGTGGAGCTGGTGCACGCCGCGCTGCCGCCCGGCCCGGCCGCCGACCTGGCCGCCACCCTCGCCAGCCCCTGAGCGGGCCCGCGAAGGAGCCCGCCCAGAAGCCCGCCCGTGCGGGTCAGGCCCGCCAGGTCTCGACGCCGCCCGGCACCGGCGCGCCCGGGTCGTACGGCTCGCGGGTGAAGACGAACGTGTTGACGTCCAGGTGGTCGGCGGCCACGCGCAGCGTCTCGCCCGCGTAGTAGCCGTCGAGCCCCAGCCACGTCCCGTCGTCCTGCGGCACGAACCGGGAGGCCCGGCCGCCGCCGCGGGCCGGCTCCAGAGCGAGCCCGCGCCCGGGCAGCAGCCGCAGCACGTACGGGGTCGGCCCCCAGTGCCACACGCCGGTCAGCGCCAGCAGGTCGGCGTCGGCCTCAGCCGGCTCCCACTCGCGCGGCAGGCTGGGCTCGTGCTCGTCGAGGATGCGCAGCAGGTCGGTCAGCAGGGTGCGGCTCATCCCGGAGGTGGTATTGGCCAGGAACAGCACGCCGACCCGGTCGGCCGGGTCGGCCCACACGGTGGCCAGGAAGCCCGGCATCGACCCGGTGTGCCCGGCCAGCCGCCGCCCGGCGTAGCGGGTGAGCTGCAGGCCGAGCCCGTAGCCGGCGGTCCAGGCGTCGCCGTCGTCGACGATCGCCGGCTCGCGCATCTCCTCCAGCGTGGCGGCGTCGATCACGCCCCGGGTGTCACCGGCGACGAAGGCCGCCCAGCGCGCCAGGTCGGCGGTCGTCGACCACAGCTGCCCGGCGGGCGCCATCGCGACGGCGTCGTGCTCGGGCTCGGGCAGCAGCACGTCGGCGTACGGGTGTACGGCGTAGCCGGAGGCGTGCGGGGCGCGCGGCCGGGCGGTGGTGTCGCTCATGCCGAGCGGCTCCAGCACCTCCTGGCGCACCACGTCCAGCCACGGCCTGCCGCGCAGCCGCGCCACCAGCTCGCCCAGCAGCGCGAACCCGACGTTGGAGTAGTGGAAGCGGCGGCCGGGCCGGTGCTTGACGTGGCCGGGCCCGACCCGGGCGAGCAGTTCGCCCGCCTCCACGCCGGGGGTGCGCTCCCACCAGGGGGTGGGCGGCTCGGCGGTCAGCCCGCTGGTGTGGGAGAGCAGCTGGGCGACGGTCGCCTCGCCGAACCGGGCGCCGGGCAGGTGCTTGCCGATGGGATCCAGCAGGTCGAGCAGCCCTTCGTCGCGCAGCCGCATGACGGCGACGGCGACCACGCTCTTGGTGATCGAGCCGAGCCGGTACTGGGTGCGCGTCGTAGGCGGCTCGCCGCCGACGCGGCCGCGCCCGGCCGCCCATGCGATGTGCCCGTCGCGCACGACCGCCGCCATGATCGACGGGATGCGGCACTCGGCCTGTTCGGCCGCGAGGCGGCGCAGCAGCGCGGCCGCCGTCTGGTGTCCCACCTGGTGACTCATGGCCGCCAAGCCTAACGCCCGCTGCCTGCGCCTTCAGGACCGGTCCGGCGCCCGGTCGAACACGTCCAGCAGCAGCCGGGTGGCGTCCAGCCCGGTCTCGGTGCGGCCCAGCCGGGGCACCTCGACGGGGCCGGGCCAGGTGTGCCCGCCGTCCTTGACCGTGTACAGCCGGACGGCGGCGCCGCCGGCGCACGACGTCCACGCCGACAGCCGTACCCGGGAGGCGGGGGAGGAGGCGGCGGGGGGCCCGCACCGGTAGGCGGCGGCCCACCGGCGGCTGACGGCGGTGACGGGCGGCAGGGTCACGAGGTCGGCCAGCGCCCGCAGGTCGCCGCTGGCCTCGCGCAGCGGATGCCCGCCCTGGTAGGGGACGACGCGGTCGGCGGTGCCGTGCACGGCGACGACGGTGGCGGGCGGCGGCCGCTCGCAGGGCGGCGCCAGGCTGACGCCGCCGACGGCGGCGGCTCCGGCCAGCCGGCCGCGCAGGCCGCACACGAGGGCGACGGCCATCGCGCCGCCGTAGGACAGCCCGGCGGCGAACGCGCGCCGCCGGTCGGCGCACAGGCCGTCCTCCAGGTGGTCGAGCAGCGCGCCGAGGAACGCGGTGTCGTCGGGGCCGTAGGTGTGCGGCAGCGTCCAGGCCAGCCGCCCGTCGGCGGCCTGCGGGGTGGCGACGATGTAGCCGCGGGCGGCACCTTCGCGGGGCAGGCGCGTGTAGGCGGCCTGCTCGCGGGCGTCGGAGCCGAGGCCGTGCAGGTTGAGCAGCACCGGGTGCGGCCCGCGCCCGTCCGGGACGCTCAGCAGGAAGGTGCGGGTGAGGCCGCCGTGCTCGAAGGTGTGCCGCCCGCCGGGCAGCCGCCGCTCGCCGCACCCCGCCTCCGCGCGCGTGGGCGCCGTCCGCGGAGAGGCGTCCGCCCGGGGCGGCAGCGGGGGAGCGGCCGTGCAGGCGGCCGTGGCCAGCAGTGCCGTCACCGCGGCGGCCCGTACGATCATCCGGCCTCCCGGGCTGGCGCGGCCGGTCAGACGCGGACGCGCCGGGCGGCCGCGGTGACGACGCTGTCGAGCAGGCCGGGGAAGAGCGCGTCGAGGTCGTCGCGCCGCAGCGAGTTGATCTTCGCGGTGCCGCGGTAGACCTGGGTGATGACCCCGGCCTCGCGCAGCACCCGGTAGTGGTGGGTGCCGGTGGACTTGCTCACGCCCAGGTCGATCTCGGCGCAGCCGGCCTCCCCGCCGTGGGCGGCCAGGAAGCACACCACCTCCAGCCGCATGGGGTCGGCCAGCGCGTGCAGCACGGCCTCCAGCCGGATCTCGGCGGCGTCGGGGTGCTGCAGAACCCTCGTGGACATCGGCCCTCCCTCAACCACCACCATGGTACGGCAACCATCGTAATACGATAACTCTCGTAGTACGATGATTGACGTACAAGCCGTCCTCCCGGGAGAGGTGCCCCCCTGTGCTGTTCGACCCGATCACCCTGCGCTCACTGACGATCCCCAACCGCGCCTGGATGTCGCCGATGTGCATGTACTCCGCCGCCCCCGACGGCCCCGACACGGGCGTGCCGCACGACTGGCACTACTCCCACCTGGCCGCCCGCGCCGCCGGCGGCGCCGGCCTCATCCTCACCGAGGCCACCGCCGTCTCCGCCGAAGGCCGCATCACCCCCTGGGACCTCGGCCTGTGGAACGACCGCCAGGAGCGGGCCTTCGCCCACATCAGCCACCTGCTCACCCTGCACGGCGCCGTCCCCGGCATCCAGCTCGGCCACGCCGGCCGCAAGGCCTCCACCGACCGCCCCTGGCGCGGCGGCGGCCCCGTCGCCCCCGCCGACGGCGGCTGGCCCGTCACCGGCCCCAGCCCCCTGGCCTTCGACGACGGCTACCCCGTCCCGCACGAGCTCACCACCGAGGAGATCCAGCGCGTCGTCGCCGACTTCGCCGCCGCCGCCGGCCGCGCCCTGCGCGCCGGCTTCCGCGTCGCCGAGATCCACGGCGCCCACGGCTACCTGATCGGCGAATTCCTCTCCCCGCACAGCAACCACCGCACCGACGCCTACGGCGGCTCCTTCGCCAACCGCATCCGCCTCGCCCTGCAGATCGCCGACGCCGTCCGCGCCGTCTGGCCCGACGACCTGCCCGTCCTGTTCCGCGTCTCGGCCACCGACTGGCTCACCGAGAACCCCGGCGACGAGCGCGACGGCTGGACCGCCGACGACACCGTACGGCTGGCCAAGGAACTGCACGCCCACGGCATCGACCTGCTCGACACCTCCAGCGGCGGCAACGCGCCCCGCGCCCGCATCGTCCCCACGCCCGGCTACCAGGTGCCCTTCGCCGCCCGCGTGCGCGCCGAGACCGGCATGCCCGTCGCCGCCGTCGGCAAGATCACCGACCCGCGGCAGGCCGAGGACATCCTCACCTCCGGCCACGCCGACGCCGTCCTGCTCGGCCGCGAGCTGCTGCGCGACCCGTACTGGCCGCACCGGGCCGCCCGCGAGCTGGGCGCCCGCCCGACCTGGCCCGACCAGTACGACTACGCCCTGTGACCCACCCGCCGGCCTAACCGTGGCGACCCGCGCCGATCGCCTCCCGCCCCGGCCGCTCCGGCATCGGCCGCTCGTGGAACCCGCCACCGGGGGAGCGCACGATGACCCCGCTCTCCACCCCATGATCCTCCGCCTGGCGCAACCCCAGGCAGATCCACCGCGTCACCACGAACGCGACCACCGGCCCCGCCACCACCGCGCACCTGAAGAAGACCGTCACCGCCTCCAGGGACAGGTGGAACTGGTGGGCGAGCTGGTCGTTGGCCGCCGCCGCCCACAACAGCCCGTAGAACGTGATCCCGGCCACCGCCAGCGCCGTCTTCACCGGCGTGTCCCTCGGCCGGTCCAGCACGTCACCCACGGCCCGCTCCCGCGCCATCCGGCTCGCGCTCTTGGGCCGCCCCAGCCCGTCACGCCGCCCCCGCCGCGCCAGCACGAACCGCTCGGCCACCGGGTAGGCCGCCAGCACCGTGAAGAACACCCCCGGCACCACCAGCGTCGGCACCAGCACCGCCAGGCTCAGCGTGTAACCGCCCAGCGTCAGCTCCCACGCCGGCATGATCCGCAACGCCCCGTCGAGGAACCCCATGTACCAGTCCGGCACCGAACCGGCCGAGATCTGCGACGGACTGGCCGGCCCGTACAGCCACACCGGAGCGATCTGCACCCCGTACCCCAGAATGATCAGCATGCCGGCCGTCGCCGCCGCCATCATCAGCCGGGCACTGCGCCGCACCGGCAGCGACGCGACGAACCGCGAATGCCCCCGCCGCCGCACCAGCAGCTCCCGCCAGATCAGCAGCCCCGCCATCACGACCGAGACCCCCAGATGCCCGCCGTACATGACCGGAATGATGTGATCGCCCGGGAACCCCGCCCCGAACAGCAGCCCCGCCACCCACGTCCCCACCAGCGGGATCGACTGCACCACCGACACGATCAGCCACAAGCTCCCGCCCGACAGCCCGTCGTCCGGCAGCGCGTTGCCGGTCTCGCCCGCGGCCATGCCCAGCGCCAGCAGCGTCACCCAGATCAGCCACTGACCCGTGCGCGGCCGCCGGAACGCCCCCGTCAGGAACATCCGCAGCAGTTGCAACGCCACCGCCGCCACGAACACCAGCGCGGCCCAGTGATGCGCCTGCCGCACCAGCAGCCCCCCACGCACCTCCAGCGAGAGCCGCATGGTCGAATCGAACGCCTCGCTGACCCACAGCCCCCGCAGCGGCCCGTACGGGCCGTCATAACGCACCCGCGCCATGCCCGGCTCGTAGAACAGCATCAGCACGGCCCCCGTCACCACCAGCACCGCGAACGACCAGATCGCGATCTGCGCGAACATGAACGACCAGTGCGAGAACTGGAACGACCCCCGCCTGGCCCCGGAACGTACGGGCGAACGCATGATGAAACCTCCTGACCTCGCCTGTACACAAGACGCCGCCCACCCCGCCCCTGTGACGCCCCCACCGCCCGTCGTGACCAACGTCACGCCGCGATCACCGCCGCCCCGCCCGTAGGGCAGAATGCTGGCCATGACCGAGGAACGACCCGCCGGCGCCGTGCTGGAGGCCGTCCTCGAACGCATCACCTACGCCAACGAGGAGACCGGCTACACCATCGCCCGGGTCGCCACCGCCCGCACCGGCGCCGACCTCCTCACCGTCGTCGGCCCCCTCCTCGGCGCCCAGGTCGGCGAATCCCTGCGCCTGACCGGCCGCTGGACCTCACACCCCCGCTACGGCCGCCAGTTCGAGGTGTGGTCCTACACCACCGTGCTCCCCGCCACCGTGCAGGGCATCCGCCGCTACCTCGGCTCCGGCCTCATCAAGGGCATCGGCCCCAAGATGGCCGAACGCATCACCGACCACTTCGGCACCGCCACCCTCGACATCATCGAGAACGACCCCGGACGCCTCACCGAAGTCCCCGGCCTCGGCCCCAAACGCACCAAACTCATCGCCGCCGCCTGGGAAGAACAGAAAATCATCAAAGAAGTGATGATCTTCCTGCAGGGCGTCGGCGTCTCCACCTCCATCGCCGTCCGCATCTTCAAGCAGTACGGCGACAAATCCGTCGACGTCGTCCGCACCCACCCCTACCGGCTCGCCGACGACGTGTGGGGAATCGGCTTCAAGACCGCCGACACCATCGCCCAGGCCGTCGGCATCCCCCACGACAGCCCCGAACGCGTCAAAGCCGGCCTGCGCTACACCCTGTCCCAGGCCGCCGACGACGGCCACTGCTACCTGCCCGCCCCCAACCTCACCGCCGACGCCGTCAAGATCCTCGACGTGCCCGCACCCCTCGTCACCACCTGCCTCGACGACCTCGTCACCGCCGAAGGCGCCGTCCGCGAACCCGTCCCCGCCGGCGACAACGTCGTGCCCGCCGTCTACCTGCCGCCCTTCCACCGCGCCGAACTCTCCCTCGCCGGCAGCCTGCTCACCCTCCTGCGCAACGGCCACGACCGGCTCAAGAGCTTCACCGACGTCGACTGGAACGCCGCCGAAGCCTGGCTGCGCGACCGCACCGGCGCCGACCTCGCCCCCGAGCAACGCCAGGCCGTCCGCCTCGCCCTCACCCGCAAGGTCGCCGTCCTGACCGGCGGCCCCGGCTGCGGCAAGAGCTTCACCGTCCGCTCCATCGTCACCCTGGCCCGCGCCAAACACGCCAAGGTCATCCTCGCCGCCCCCACCGGCCGCGCCGCCAAACGCCTGGCCGAACTCACCGGCCACCAGGCCACCACCGTCCACCGCCTGCTCCAGCTACGCCCCGGCGGCGAGGCCACCTTCGACCGCGACAACCCCCTCGACGCCGACCTCGTCGTCGTCGACGAAGCCTCCATGCTCGACCTACTCCTGGCCAACAAACTCGTCAAGGCCGTCGCCCCCGGCGCCCACCTGCTGTTCGTCGGCGACGTCGACCAGCTCCCCTCCGTCGGCGCCGGCGAGGTACTCAAAGACCTCCTAGCCGCCCCCGACATCCCGCGCGTCCGCCTCACCCAGATCTTCCGCCAGGCCCAGGAGTCCGGCGTCGTCGTCAACGCCCACCGCGTCAACACCGGCCACCACCCCCAGCTCGCCGGCATGACCGACTTCTTCCTGTTCCCCTGCGAGGAAGGCGAGGAGATCGCCGCCCTCACCGTCGACGTCGTCGCCCGCCGCATCCCGCGCCGCTTCCGCCTCGACCCCCGCCGCGACATCCAGGTCCTGGCCCCCATGCACCGCGGCGCCGCCGGAGCCGCCGCCCTCAACACCGCCCTGCAGGAAGCCCTCACCCCCGCCCGCGAAGGCATGCCCGAACGCCGCTACGGCGGCCGCGTCTTCCGCGTCGGCGACAAGGTCACCCAGCTGCGCAACAACTACGACAAGGGCGCCGCCGGCGTCTTCAACGGCACCGTCGGCATCGTCACCGACATCCGCCCCGACGACAGCGCCCTGACCGTCCTGACCGACGAGGACGAACACGTCGACTACGCCTTCGACGAGCTCGACGAGCTCGCCCACGCCTACGCCGTCTCCATCCACCGCTCCCAGGGCAGCGAATACCCCGCCGTCGTCATCCCGCTGGCCACCAGCGCCTGGATGATGCTGCAGCGCAACCTCCTCTACACCGCCATCACCCGCGCCAAGAAGCTCGTCGTCATCGTCGGCTCCCGCCGCGCCCTGGCCCAGGCCGTGCGCACCAGGGGAGCGGGCCGCCGGCACACCGGCCTCACCCACCGCCTGTCGGGCCCGCTTTCCGGCCGTCCTGACCCGTCTTGACCAGCGGCGACACCCCCAGAAGTGATCGAAATGTGACCGAACTCTCCCAAACTCATCCGCGTCTTACATGCAGGAGCATTAAGGTTTTTTAGTGCGCAGATGAGCAAGTGGGGGAGAGGTACGGAGTGAACGTCGCAACCGGCTGGAGAAAGACCGCCGCAGGAGTGGCCCTGGCCACCACGGCAGCCTTGACCGCCTCATGCTCCGGCGGAGGAACGCCCAACGGCCCCTCCGCCTCCGAGGCGACCACCTCCGCCACCACCCAACCCCCCACCATCCAGATCAGCCCCGCCGACGGCGGCGCCAAGGTCGACCCCGCCAAGAAGGTCATCGTCACCGCCGCCGGCGGCACCCTCGACGACGTCATCGTCGAGGCGAAGGGCGAACAACTCGAGGGCAAGTACAACAGCGACAAGACCCGCTGGATCTCCACCACCCCCCTCAAACCCTCCAGCAGCTACACCGTCACCGCCCGCGCCGGAGCCACCACCGCCGACGGCACCTTCACCACCCTCAAACCCGAACGCATCCTGCAGATCGCCGACGTCACCCCCAACGTCAAGGGCGAAACCGTAGGCGTCGGCATGCCCATCCGGGTCACCTTCAACCAGGCCGTCACCAACAAGGCCGCCGTCGAACGCAACCTCCACGTCGAATCCGAAGAACCCCACAAGGGCGCCTGGCGCTGGATCGACGACACCGTCGCCATCTACCGCCCCGCCAAATACTGGGCCGCCCACCAGAAAGTCACCTTCTCCGCCGACCTCACCGGCGTCAAAGCCGGCAAGGGCCTCTACGGCATGAAGGACTACGACTACAGCATGAAGATCGGCGCCAAGGTCATCAGCAAGATCAACGCCGCCAAGCACATGATGTACGTCTACAAGGACGGCAAACGCGTCAAGACCATGGCCATCAGCGCCGGCATGGCCACCACCCGCGAATACACCACCACCTCCGGCATCCACCTCACCATGGAACGCGCCCACCCCGTCCGCATGATCTCCCCAGGACGCAAAAAGGGCGACCCCGGCTACTACGACGTCATGATCGACCACGCCGTCCGCATCTCCAACAGCGGCGAATACGTCCACGCCAAGAACAACACCTGGGCCCAAGGCCGCCGCAACGTCAGCCACGGCTGCATCAACGCCCGCCCCGACCAGGCCAAATGGTTCTACGACACCTTCCAGCGCGGCGACATCGTCGACATCACCGGCACCGACCGCCAACTCGAATGGAACAACGGCTGGGGCTACTGGCAGATGTCCTTCACCCAGTGGAAGAAGGGCAGCGCCCTCAAGAACGACGCCTGACCACCACACACGTAAGGGCCGCACCTGCACACAGGTGCGGCCCTTCACGCATCTACGGGACCAGCGGCACAGGGGAGAAGCCCTCACACCGAACGGGGGAGAAACCCCCTACCACCCAACGGGGGAGAAGCCCCGCTCACACCAACGCCAACTGCCCGAACCGCGGCTCACGCCGCTCCGCCACCCCCGCACCACACGCCAGACCATACGCCCGGCACAACTGCCCGATCTGCCCCACAATCCGCTCCTCATAACCAGCCGACGGCAACCCCGACCGGTCATACAACTCCTCATACCGGCCCACCAACTCCGGATGAGCACCCCCCAACCACTCCAAATACCACTCCCGCGTCCCCGGCGGCAGCCGCAACACCACCGGCTCCACCGCCACCGCCCCCGCCGCCG
Source organism: Nonomuraea sp. NPDC023979 (assembly GCF_040639085.1). Lineage (NCBI taxonomy): Bacteria > Bacillati > Actinomycetota > Actinomycetes > Streptosporangiales > Streptosporangiaceae > Nonomuraea > Nonomuraea sp. NPDC023979. The sequence goes on along the minus strand of NZ_JBEZZG010000004.1, from coordinate 62,259 downwards.
CGATCCGCCGCACCGTCGCCCCCAACTGATCCGCCGCATCACTCAACAACGGCAACACCGGCCCCATCCGCACCCGGCACGCCACCCCCGCCTCCACCAACGCCGACACCAGCTCCAACCGCGCCTGCGCCCCCACCGCCCCCGGCTCCACCCCACGCCGGATCCGCTCATCCACGAACGCGATCGACACCGCCACCGAAGCCCCCGCCTCCGCCAGCACCCCCGCATCACGCAACACCAGCGGACTCTTCGTATACACCGTGAACGGCACCCCCGCCTCCGCCAACGCCGCCACCACCCCCGGCATCAACCGATACGTCCGCTCCGCCACCTGATACACATCACCACTCACCCCCACCGCCACCGGCTCACCACCCCACCGAGCCAGCTCCGCCCGCAACCGCACCACCACATTCGGCCGCACCACCACCCGCGTCTCGAAATCACGACCCGCGTCCAACCCCAACCGGCCATGCCCCGACCGCGCCCCACACCCCACACACGCGTGCGCACACCCCCGATACGGCGACACCCCCCACCCCTCGGAGACCCCCGCCCACACCGGCACCCGCTCGATCACCGAACGAGCCTGCATCTCATAGAAACCACCACGCAGCACCGCCCGCCGCTCGATCAGCGGACGATCGTCAGCGGCCTCCACCAACGGCAGCGCATCCCAACCCACCACCCAAGTGGAACACGCATTCGACTCCCAGAGCAAGCCACTACACTGCCCCCGTGCTCAAACCCCGCTACCCCATCACCACCCCCCGCCTCACCCTGCGCCCCTTCACCACCGACGACCTCGACGCCCTCCACGCCTACGAATCCCGCCCCGACGTCGCCCGCTACCTCTACTGGACCCCCCGCGACCGCAACACCGTCCGCGAACACCTCGACAAGAAAATCACCCGCACCCAGCTCCACGACGAAGGCGACGCCCTCGACGTCGCCATCACCCGCAACGACACCGGCGCCCTCATCGGCAACACCCTGCTCATCTGGACCAGCCGCACCCACCGCCAAGGCGAAATCGGCTACATCCTGCACCCCGACCACCACGGCCACGCCTACGCCGCCGAAGCCGCCCGCGAAATGCTCCGCCTCGGCTTCGACCACCTCGGCCTCCACCGCATCGTCGGCCGCCTCGACGCCCGCAACACCGCCTCCGCCCGCGTCCTGCAGAAACTCGGCATGCGCCAGGAAGCCCACCTCATCGACAACGAACACGTCAAAGGCGAATGGGTCTCAGAAATGATCTACGCCATGCTCGAAACCGAATGGACACCATGACCACCCACCCCACCATCCACCACCTCGCCCTGCGCACCGACTGGACCCACGCCCAGACCACGGGGGAGTACCTCATCTCCACCCTCGGCCGCACCCTCGCCCAAGAGGGCTACATCCACTGCAGCCGCGACCACACCCAACTCCGCACCGTCCACGACACCTACTACCACCACATCCCCGACACCGACCTGATCATCCTCGACATCGACCCCACCGGCCTCGACATCCGCACCGAGAACGGCTACCCCCACCTCTACGGCCCCCTGCCCACCACAGCCGTCACCGCCACCCGCCCCTACACCCCCTGAAAAACGGAAAACGGCCAGCCCGTCACACCGTGACAGCCTGGCCGCAACCGCGAAAACCTAGCGGCGAACCCCCGGACCCACCGCAACCGGAACCTGAGCCGGCGCATACAACGGAGCCTGCACCGACTCCTGCCCATACCCATACGCCTGCCCCTGCGGATGACCCTGCAGATGCCCCTGCGCCTGCCCCTGAACCGGACCCGGCGCCGCAACCGGACGCGCCACCTGCTGCGTCCGCTCCCGATCAACCCCACGCCGATCGGCGCAGTCACCCCCGCAATACCCATTCGTCAGAATCAGCCGCCCCCGCAGCGGCGTGTACGCATCCCGCCCCGAAGCCGGAACAACCCCCTGACACACCGGACATAACACAGACTCGTTCCCCACGTGCTGCTCCTCTCGCGGCGCGATAGCAGAAGACCACCCTAAACGCCACATCAACCCAGCGGCAGCTAATCAACGAGAAGTCACCCCAACTGTCAACCACCCACCCCACCCCGCCCCCCAACCGCACCACCGGGGGAGAAGCACCCCAAACCACCACTCCACCAGCCACAACACCCGCACACCACCACCCCCGCCGCCCCACCCCACCTCCCGCCCCGCACCCACCCCACCACGTAACGCATCTCACACCCGCCAATCCGGCGAACCCAAACCCCTAACCGAAACCGGCAGGGGAGAGCCCCCACGAGCCGCCGACCACATCTACTTGACATAATGTCCATTATCAAGCAACCAGGCAGACCCCAGAAGCCCGCCCTCAGAGCCCCCGGCGCACCCGCACACCCTTCGTGCCGCACAACCGAGCGCGTACGATCGAATCATGCCCATCCTGGCGATCTCCACCGGCGGTCTCGTCGCGATCACCGCGGTCGTCACGATCGTGATCATCTACCTGATCATCCTGGCCGCGCGCCTCACCCGCCGCCCCCGCAACCGCCCAGCCCCCAACCCCGACCTGGTCGAGCAGGCCCGCGAGATGAAGGCGATGGGCCAGATCCAGGAGGCAGTGTTCCTCGTGCGCGGCGAGACGGGCATGAGCCACCGCGCCGCCACCCGCTTCGTCAACCGGCTCTAATCCGACAAAATAGGCCATACCAGACAGAAGCTGGATTCTGTTTGGTATGCCCAGTCAGTCGCGCCCCCCACCGCCGACGCGGATCAATGCCGCTTCGCGTCGCGGATGGCAGCCTCGATCCTGAGCAACGCCCCCAGGATCGCGACCCCGAGAAAGATGAGAATCCAGAGCCCGGAGTTTCGCCCGCTGGAGTTCGCCTGAATCAAGGCGAGCAGGACACCCCCGCCGATGGCGATCCAGCCGACCATCCGCAGCACCCAGACAGGGTCCTCCAACGCACCACCGGGCTCGGCACCTTCGTTCGATTCAGACACGGATGAGAGCATTCCACGCCCAGATCAAGATCCGATAGCGACCGCCTGGGCCGCTCCGGTGAGACAGGGCCCAGTGCGCCCGCTGCCGGCATTCCCGCCTCTCGTGCGCCGTCCGTACGCGCTCCCCTCCTGGCGCGGGGATGGCGCCACGCGGAGAAGCCGCCCACCGGGTGGACATACGGCCCACTCCCCTTTTCTGTGATCAGTAGAACCACCGTCCAGATCCCAGAGGTTGCCACCCGGCTGGTGAGGCGGAGCCAAAGTGCGGAGATTGCGGCTCCTCGCGCGTCAGGGTTGGCCCACTCCCCCTCGGCGGGTGTGACCACCGGGGGCGTCCGTCCCCCTCCGGCCTGGCGTGGTGGTCAGGTTTCCCGCCACTGCCCCGTGCGGAGGGCGTGCTCGGCCGCGCGTTCGTGTTCGTCGGTCCAGGTGAGGTCGGGGTCGGGTTCGAGGAGGCCGACCACGACGGTGGCGATCGCGAGTGCGGGTTCGGTCCATTCGGCGGGTTCGGGGGCGCCGAAGGGGTTGGCGGGGAATCGGTGGGTGGTGAGTTCGGGGTTGGCGGGGGTCATGAGGATGAGTCCGCGCAGGGTGGCGACGGCGAGGCGGGCGATGGTCTCGTACGTGATGCCGGGGTGTGGGCGCAGGCCGAGGAGCCGGGTCATGTGGGTGTAGGTGGTGGCGAGGCCGGTGATCATGGTGTGTTCGGCGTCGGTGAGGGCTTGCTGGACGTCGGTGCGGAGGTCGCCGTCGGGGAGGCTGCGGAAGGTGGCTTGCAGGGCGAGGTAGGTGCGCCAGGCGGGTGAGCGGTGGAAGAGGTCGTATTCGCCGAGTGCGCCGGTGCGGAGTGCTTCGGCGGCCAGGGCGCGGCGTTGGTGGGGGTTGCGGGCCCAGGTGAGTGAGGTGAGGAGGGTGTGGGTGGCTGTTCGGGTGGCGGTGGGGTCGGTGGCGGTGGTGGTGGGGTTGGTGGCTTTGGCGAGTTCGCGGAGGAGGTCGCTGAAGAAGAGGTCTTTGTAGGGCCAGCGGCGGTAGACGGCGCTGCGGGCGACGCCGGCGTCTCGGATGATCTGTTCGAGGCTGAGGTGGTCGAGGCTGACGGTGAGGCCGGTGTGTTCGACGGTGTGGGTGGCGGTGTCGAGCATGCGGCGGGCGGTTTCTTCGTCGGTGATGCGGGTGCGGCGCCGGGTTGGGCCGGTTTGCGGTGGTTGTGGGGTCACTCTCGTAGTTTATGGTACTTGGGATATCGTGTCTCAACGGGTGCGGGGGTGGTGGGCCGTGGTGGGTCGGCCGGGGTTGTTCCTGGTGCTGGTCGCTGTGCTGTCGGTGCCGTTCTATGTGGTGGGGGCGCTGTCCCCCACGGTGCGGGTGGGGGCGGTCGACATGCCGGCGAGTGCGGCGATGTTCGTGGTGCCGCTGGTGGCGGCGGTGGTGCTGGTGTGGCGGGATGCGGGGCGGGCGGGGGTCGTGGCGTTGCTGGCGGGGGTGGTGGATCGGCCGGCGGGGCGGGCTCGGTGGTATGCGGTGGCGGTGGCGTTGCCGGTCGTGGTGGGGGCCGGGGTGGTGCTGGTGGGTGCGGCTCCGGTGGGGTTGGCGACGTCGCTGGTGGTGTTGCCGTTGGTGTTCGGGGCTTCGGTGGTGGCGGCGGCGTTCGAGGAGGTGGGGTGGACGGGGTATGCGGCCGATCCGTTGCGGGGGCGGTTCGGGGTGGTGGGTGCGGGGGTGGTTCTCGGGGTGTTCTGGGGGGTGTGGCATCTGCTGCCGTTGGTGCAGGCGGGGCACGGTGCGGTGTGGATCGGGGGCTGGTTCGTGGGGACGGTGGCGGCTCGGGTGGTCATGGTGGGGTTGCGTGCGGTGACGGGTGGGGTGTCGGCGGCGGTGTTGATGCACGCGATGTTGAACGTGACGGCGGCGTATGTGCCGGGGTATGACGCGGCGGTGGTGCCGGTGGTGTCGGGTGTGCTGACGGTGGGGGCGGCCGTGGTGGTGGTGTGGGTGGTGTCGCGGTCGCGGGCGGGGGTGGGCGGGGGCGGGTGATCGTGGCGGTGGGCTGCCCTCTCCCCCGGCGGCGGTGTGTGCGGGGTGCGGGACGGAGGGTGGGGGGTTTCGGTCAGCGGGGGTGGGTGGGGGTTGGGCCTCCAACCGAAGAAAAATCCCGACATATGGGTAGTAATCGCCCCCACCTCCGTGGTGTTCTGCTGGGATTTGTCATCATTGCTTGCCGGACCATGTCAGCATCGATGCACGAACGTCCCATATGGGGCCGCCTTAAAACGACATCGTCCGGAGGATCCCCCCTTGCGCATCCTGCTGCTGTGCTCCTCGTTCAACGGCCTGACCCAGCGTGCCTGGCTGGAGCTGCGCCGGGCCGGTCATGACGTCAGCGTGGAGCTGGCGTTGTCGCCGGAGGTGATGCTGGAGGCCGTCCAGCTGGCCAAGCCGGATCTGGTGATCTGCCCGTTCCTGAAGGAGAAGGTGCCGGCCGAGCTGTGGCGGGGGCAGCGAACGGTGATCATCCATCCGGGTCCGCCCGGGGACCGGGGGCCGTCGTCGCTGGACTGGGCGATCCTCGAGGGGGCCGCCGAGTGGGGTGTGACGGCGTTGCAGGCGGTCGAGGAGATGGACGCGGGCCCGATCTGGGCGTACCGGATGTTCCCGGTGCCGGCGGGGCCGCCGCGCAAGTCGGCGCTGTACAACGGGCCGGTGGCGGACGCGGCGGTGGAGCTGGTGCTGGAGGTGGCGGCGAAGGCGGGTGACCCGGCGTTCGTGCCGGAGCCGCTGGACTACGCGCGGCCGGAGGTCGTGGGCAGGCTGCGGCCGGCGATGCGGCGGGCGGACCGGGAGGTGTCGTGGGCGGAGCCGACGGCGGAGGTGGTGCGCCGGGTGCGGGCAGCCGACGGGTCGCCGGGCGGCCTGGCGGAGCTGTGCGGGATGCGGGTGCGGGTGTTCGACGTGTATCCGGGTCCGGCGCTGGCGGGGACTCCGGGGACGGTCGCGGGCCGGCGTGAGGGGGCGGTGCTCGTGCACACCGGCGACGGGTCGGTGTGGGTGGGGCATCTGCGCGCGGAGGAGCCGGGCGCGGTCAAGCTGCCGGCGGTGTCGGTGCTGGGTGAGCGGGTGGCGGAGGCGCAGGAGCGCCCGGGCTACAGCGAGATCACCTATGACCGGGGCGACGGGGTCGGGGTGGTGAGCTTCGACTTCTACAACGGGGCGATGTCGACCGACCAGTGCCGGCGGCTGGCGGCGGCGTTGCGGTACGCGGCGGCGCAGGACACGCGGGTGCTGGTGCTGCGTGGTGGTGAGGTGTTCTCCAACGGCATCCATCTGAACGTGATCGAGGCGGCGCCGCATCCGGAGCTGGAGGCGTGGACGAACATCAACGCGATCAACCAGGTGTGCCGTGAGCTGGTGTGGTGCACGGGCCAGCTGGTGGTGACGTCGGTGGGCGGCAACGCGGGCGCGGGCGGGGTGATGATGGGGCTGGGCGCCGACCGGGTGATCGTGCGTGAGGGTGTGGTGCTCAATCCGCATTACCGGACGATGGGGCTGTTCGGCAGCGAGTTGTGGACGTACACGCTGGTGCGGCGGGTGGGTGCGCGGGAGGCGGCGCGGCTGACGGGTGAGGCGCTGCCGATCGGGGCGCGGGAGGCGGTGGAGCTGGGGCTGGCCGACCGGGCGGTGGCGGGGTCGCGGCAGGCGTTCGAGCGGGCGGTGCTGGAGTACGCGGAGAGACTCGCGGCCGATCCCGGGTATGGACGGTTGCTGGCGGCCAAACAGGCGGCCAGGGATGCCGACGAGCGGCGCAGGCCGCTGGAGGCCTACCGGGTGGAGGAGCTGGCGGAGATGAGCCGGGACATGTTCGACGACAGGTCGGGGTTCCGGCAGGCGCGGGAGGCTTTCGTGCACAAGCGGAAGGCTGACCGCACACCACCGCATCTGGCGGTTCATCGTGAACTGTCCGGCACGTCGCTCCCGGGGGCATCTCATATGTGAGATAGGTTGTGGGGTTGTGGCAGACGATTACCTTGTGCGGATCGGCCGGCTGATCCGGGATGCTCGCCAGCATCGTGGTTGGACACAGCTGCAGCTGGCCGATGCGCTGGCGACGAGCCAGAGCGCGGTCAACCGGATCGAGCGCGGCAACCAGAACATCAGTCTTGAGATGATCGCGCGGATCGGCGAGGCGCTCGACAGCGAGATCGTGTCGCTCGGCTACGCGGGGCCGATGCATCTGCGGGTCGTGGGCGGGCGCCGCCTGTCGGGCAGCATCGAGGTGAAGACGTCCAAGAACGCGTGCGTGGCGCTGCTGTGCGCGTCGCTGCTCAACTCGGGCCGCACCATCCTGCGCAAGGTGGCGCGGATCGAGGAGGTCTACCGGATCCTGGAGGTGCTCGCCTCGATCGGGGTGCGGGCGCGGTGGATCAACGAGGGCAGCGACCTGGAGATCGTCCCTCCGGCCCGGCTGGAGCTGGAGTCGATGGACACCGAGGCGGCGCGGCGCACGCGCAGCGTCATCATGTTCCTCGGGCCGCTCATGCACCGCACCGACCAGTTCCGCATCCCGTACGCGGGCGGCTGCGACCTGGGCACGCGCACGGTGCAGCCGCACATGTCGGCGCTGCGGCACTTCGGCCTCGACATCACCGCGACCGGCGGCTTCTACCACGCGCGGGTGGACCGGGGGGTGTCGCCGTCGCGGGCGATCGTGCTGACCGAGCGCGGCGACACGGTCACGGAGAACGCGCTGCTGGCGGCGGCGCGGCACGACGGGGTGACGGTGATCCGCAACGCCTCGTCCAACTACATGGTGCAGGATCTGTGCTTCTTCCTGGAGCAGCTCGGCGTGCGGGTCGAGGGCATCGGCACGACGACGCTGACGGTGCACGGGGTCGCCTCGATCGAGCGTGACGTCGACTACTCGCCGTCGGAGGACCCGGTCGAGGCGATGAGCCTGCTGGCGGCGGCGGTGGTGACGTCGTCGGAGCTGACGATCTGCCGGGTGCCGGTGGAGTTCCTGGAGATCGAGCTGGCGGTCCTGGAGGAGATGGGGCTCGACCACGACCGGGGGGCGGAGTACCCGGCGGCCAACGGCCGCACCCGGCTGGTGGATCTGACGGTGCGGCCGTCCAAGCTCGTCTCCCCCATCGACAAGATCCACCCGATGCCTTTCCCGGGGCTGAACATCGACAACGTGCCGTTCTTCGCGGCGATCGCCGCCTCGGCGCAGGGTTCGACGCTCATCCACGACTGGGTCTACGACAACCGGGCGATCTACCTGACGGAGCTGACGCGGCTGGGCGCGTCGGTCAAGCTGCTGGACCCGCACCGGGTGCTGGTGGAGGGGCCGACGCGGTGGCGGTCGGCGGAGATGATGTGCCCGCCGGCGCTGCGGCCGGCGGTGGTGGTGCTGCTGGCGATGATGGCGGCCGAGGGCACGTCGGTGCTGCGCAACGTGTACGTGATCAACCGTGGTTACGAGGATCTGGCCGAGCGGCTGAACGCGCTGGGGGCGCGGATCGAGACGTTCCGCGACATCTGATTTCGTCGGTGGCGGCCGCTACCGTCTCTCCTTGGATGGATCTTTCCCGAAGGGGTGAGGGGGGACGGTGCGGCCTGCGGAGCTCGACCGGGTCACGGTGGCGGAGGCGGCTGATCGCTATGTGGAGCTGGTGCGGGCGCGGACGCTGACGGGGGCGCTTTCGGCCTCGACGGCGGAGGTGTACGCGCGCGATGTGGCGACGCTGGTGGAGCTGGCCGGCGCGCGGACGGTGCTCGACGATCTGACGGGTGAGGACGTCGACGCGATCCTGCTGGCGTTCGCGCGCAAGCCTGACGGGCGGCGCAGCGCGCCGGAGCCGGGAGCCCGCCAGTCGGCCTCGTCGCAGGCGCGCTTTCGCCGGTCGGTGTCGGCGTTGTTCAAGCACGCGGCGCGGGCCGGGTGGGTGCAGCTGGATCCGATGGCGTCGGCGACGGTGACGGCGCGCGAGCGGGGCGGGCTGCGGCCCGAGCGGCGGGCATTGACGCGTGAGCAGGCGCAGGGGCTGATCGGGGCGGCGCGGGAGCTGGGCGAGGCGGCGCCCCGGCCGGGCCGGCGGCGTGATCAGCGCACGGAGGTGCGTGACGCGCTGATCGTGCTGCTGCTGACGACGCTGGGGCCACGCGTGTCGGAGCTGGTGGGCGCCAACGTGGAGGATTTCTTCACCAACGACGGGGTGCGTTACTGGCGGATCTTCGGCAAGGGCGGCCGCACCCGGGACGTGCCGCTCCCCCGTGACGTGGCGCACGTGCTGGAGGTCTATCTGGAGCGGGGGCGGCCGGAGTCGGCCGACAAGGCGCTGCTGCTGTCGTGGCGGGGGCGGCGGCTGGCGCGTGGCGACGTGCAGGCGGTGATCGACCGGGTGCGGCGGCAGGTCGACCCGGACCGGGCGCGGTCGGTGACGCCGCACGGGCTGCGGCACACCACGGCGACGCATCTGCTGGCCGACGCGGTCGACATGGACGCGGTGCGGCGGGTGCTGGGGCACAGTGACCTGTCCACGCTGGGCCGCTACCGTGACGAGCTGCCGGGCGAGCTGGAGGTGGCGATGCGCGCCCACCCGCTGCTGCGCGAGCCCCGCGAGCGGTGAGGCCCGCGGGGCGCTTCCGTCACAGGGGGCTGTCCTTGCGGACCGGCTGGCGCAGCAGGGTGCGGGGCCGGGGGTCGTCCAGCGGCGTCAGGTAGATCTCGTGGTGGGGGCCGTTGGGCACCAGGTGGTGGGCGGTCATGTAGGCGTCCATGACGGCCAGCGTGCGGTGCTCCTCGCTGAAGGGGCCCTCGTGCGTCAGCTGCACGCACTCCCCCTCGGTGTGCACGCTCACGCGCACCCGGTCGACGGCGGCGCCGGAGGGGCGGGCCTGTTCGCGGGCGCTCTCCAGCAGTCCCGGCTCCGGCATGCCGGGCAGGGGCAGCAGCAGGTGCCAGCGCCACAGTTCGCGCGGCACCTGCAGCGGTGGCCGTTCGTCCTCGGCCCACCACAGTCCTTCCAGCGGGCCGGCGGGGCCGCCCAGGCCGGCGGCGACCGCGTACAGGGCGCCGATCGCGGTGGTGTGCTCGCTGCCGCCGGGCTCGCCGAGCCCGGTGACGCTCAGGCAGACGAGCGGGCCGAGGGTGACGCGTTCGGGGGTGTCGTTCATCGTTCCTCCTGCAGGGCGATCATCAGATGGGTGACGAGCCGCTCCGGCGGCGTCACCGCCGGGTCGGAGACGTACACTTCGCGGATCGGGCCGCGGGCCCGCAGCCGTCGTTCGGCGCACCAGGCGAGCACGGCGTGCGCGGTGAGGGCGATCTGCCCGTACGGGCCGACGTGGGTGGCCATGGCGAACGTGCCGCCGGGCAGCACCTCGGTGCGCACCCCGGCGGGGGGTTCCTCCCAGGGGTCGCCGGGGTCCAGGACGAGCGCGACGGCCACGTCGACGACGTCGCCGAGGTCGGCGGGGAACAGGCCGATCAGCCGCACCTGCCCACCACCTGGCCCACCACCTGGCCCACCGGACGGGCCGCTCGCGTGGCGGGCGGCCATGAGGCGGGCGACGGCGGCCGAGGTGGCGGCGCCGATGCCCTCAGGGCCGTCGGCGGGCTCGCGCACCACGGCGGCCCGGTGCGCGGGCTCCTCGACGACCCGCACCGGCGGCTCGGGCAGCCCTTCGGCCATGACGCGTTCCAGCGCCGCCAGGGCCTGGCGTCTGCGGGCCAGCTCGCTCTCCAGGGCGTCCCGTACCGACTCCAGGGCGCCGGGCCGGCCGGCCAGCACCTCGCCCACGGCGGGCAGCGGCACGTCGAGCGAGCGCAGCAGCCCGATCGACAGCGCGGTGCGCGCCTGCGACGGCCGGTAGTAGCGGTAGCCGGTGTCGCCGTCCACGTATGCCGGCTCCAGCAGGCCCAGCTCGTCGTAGTGCCGCAGTTGCTTGACGCTCAGGCGGCTGAGCCGGGCGAACTGCCCGATCGGCAGCAGGTCCTCGTCCACGTCCCCCAGCATGGACTCTCCGGCGGGGGGAGAGTCCACTTGCCTCTCACGCCACGTGAGGGTTCATGCTGGAGGGCATGAGTCTGTCTGTCGGCCAGGTGTCCCGGCTCGCGGGGGTGACCGTGCGCACCCTGCACCACTACGACGAGATCGGGTTGTTGTGCCCGGGTGAGCGCACGGCGGCGGGCTACCGGCGCTACACCGACGACGACCTGGTGCGGCTGCAGCAGGTGCTGCTCTACCGGGAGCTGGGCTTTCCGCTGGAGGAGATCGCCGTCATCCTCGACGATCCGCAGGTGGACGAGGTGACGCAGTTGCGCCGCCAGCACGAGCTGCTGTCGCGCAAGTCGGAGCGGCTGCGGGAGGTGATCGCGGCGGTGGAGCGGGCGATCGAGGCGCGTTCCCTCGGGATCGCGCTGACGCCGCGGGAGCGGCTGGAGGTGTTCGGCCGGTTCCGGCCGGAGGACCATGAGGCGGAGGTGGAGCGGCGCTGGGGCGGCACCGACGCCTACGCCGAGAGCCGCCGCCGCGTGGCCTCCTACACCAAGGGCGACTGGGTGGAGCTGAAGGCGGAGGCGGAGGCGATCGGCGTGGAGCTGGCGGCGGCGTTCACCGGCGGGCTGCCGGCGGGCGGGGTGCGGGCGATGGATCTGGCCGAGCGGCATCGGCTGCACATCTGCCGGTGGTTCTACACGTGCACGTACGACATCCACCGGTGCCTGGGTGAGCTGTACGTGTCGGATCCGCGGTTCACGGCGGCCTACGACGAGGTGACGCCGGGGCTGGCGGGGTACGTGCGGGAGGCGATCGCGGCGAACGCGGACCGGCACTCCCCCTGATACATTCCCATCCCGGTATATAACCGGTAGAGTATGAAGCATGCGTTTCGACGTTCTGGCGGAACCGGCCCGGCGGCAGATCCTCGACCTGCTGCTGGAGCGCCCGCGCCTGGTCGGCGAGCTCACCCAGCGCCTCGGCCTCACCCAGCCCGGCACCTCCAAGCACCTGCGCGCCCTGCGCCAGGCCGGCCTCGTCACCGTCCGCAAGGACGCCCAGCGCCGCTGGTACGAGCTGCGCCCCCAGCCGCTGGCCGAGATCGACGCCTGGCTCACCCCCTACCGGCGACTGTGGGCCGGCAGCCTCGACCGGCTCGAACACCACCTGGACACCATGCCCGACGACCCTCCGGAGGAGCCGTGAACGAGCACCTGACCACCCGCCCCGACGGCCGCACCGAACTGCGCATGCAACGCCGCCTGCCCCACCCGCCCGCCAAGGTGTGGCGCGCCATCACCGAGCCCGCCCACCTGCGGCACTGGTTCCCGGCCGAGATGAGCATCGACGGCGACCGCGTCAGCTACGGCTTCGGCCCCGACGGGCGCGTCGTCGAGCTGCGCCCGCCCCACGTGTTCGCCCACACCTGGGGGGAGGACGAGCTGCGCTGGGAGATCCACCCTGACGGCGACGGCTGCGTCCTGGAGCTCACCCACACTTTCGGCGACCGCTTCGGCGCCGCGAGCTTCGCCTCCGGCTGGCACACCTGCGCCGCCGCGCTCGCCGCCCACCTCGACGGCCGCCCCTTCACCCCGCCCGCCCCCGGCCGCCTGCACGAGGACTACGTCGCCATCCTCGGCCTCGTCCCCGGCACCGTGGAAGAGACCGGCGACGGCGGCGCCGTCCTGCGGATCGAACGCCAGCTCACCCGCCCGGCCGCCGACGTGTGGGCCGCCCTCGACGGCGGCCGGGCCACCCCCGGCGCGCCGCCGCCCGCCCCGTTCACCGCCGGCGGCGTCCCCGCCGGCCCCGTCACCCGCGTCGAGCCCGGCAAACTCCTCGAATACGAGCTCGAGCACGACAGCGAGAGCGAGTACGAGAGCGCCGGCGGCGTCATCCGCTGGGAACTGGCCGAAGGCACCGGCCACGGCGCCCGCCTCGTCCTCACCGGCACCGGCCAGGCCGCCGCCCTGCGCGCCACGCTGCCCGCCTGGCGCGCCCGCACCGAGGAGCTCGCCGCCACCCTCGCCCCCTGACCGGCGCACCGGACAGGGCTACGGGAGCCTCAGGCGCCCAGGCCGAGCGCGGCCGCCGTCACCGCCCGCGCCCGCCCCGGCGCCATCAGCAGATCCGTCGAATCCGACAACTGGTCGACGCACCCCGTCAAGGGCAGCGCCCTGACCACCGGATCGGCCACCTGACCCAGCAGCGCCTCGGCGAACCGGTCACCCCCGATCACCTCGAACGGCCGATCATGGAAGGCCCGCACCCGCTCGTCCAGCCGCACCGCCAGCCCCGCCCGGTTCTGCAGCGCCGCCAGCCGCGAATACGCCGACGACAGGCCCTCCTGCCGCTCCCGCCACGACCGCGCCGCCAGCGCCGCCCCCAGCGACTCGCCCAGCTCCACCGACCCGGGCAGCCGCGCCAGGGCGCTGCCGAGCCATTTGGCGTACGGGGGATAGCGGCGGCGCAGCAGCAGCGCCAGCCGCATCACCTCCCGCGCCAGCCGCGCCCCCACGACCGCCGATCCCAGCTCGTCGCCGACCTCGCCGCACCGGCCGGGGAACGCCTCCTCCTGCGCGATGCGCCGCCACTGGCAGGCCAGCACGTAGCGCCACACGTCACGCGGATACCAGCGCAGCGTCCGCCGCACCGCCTCCAGCCCGCCTTCATCCGGCCGCCCGCCATCCGGCCGCCCGCCATCCGGCCCGCCGGAGGGCAGGCCGTCGTGGAACACCTCACCGCACGTCACCTCCGCCAGCCGCTGCCACGGCACAGACAGCCAGTCCAGCACCGACACCCCGCCACGCGGATCGAACCCGAGCTGCCCCCGCAGCCACTCCCCCAGATCCGCCACCACCACCCCCGGCCGCACCTCACCGTGATAGTCGAACACCGTGGGAAACCCGCCGAAACACTCCGGCAGCCGGCGCGTCACCGCCGCCTCCACCTCACCCACCAGCCCCTCGGGCACGAACACCAGCACCCGAGGCCCCCAATCATGATCAGCCGAACGGCCCGTGTCGAAGGCCAGCACCTCCGACCCGGGCCCCACCAGCGCCGCACTGTGCCGCACACCCGCCAGCAGCGGCGCCACCGCCTCCCGATAGAAGGCACGGGACAATTCGATACCAGGCACAAAATCGGTCATCACGCGTCCACTGTGCCTGACGCCACCCGCAACCTCACCCGAATTAATTTTCGACCCGGACCGCACCCCGGAGGGTTCAGGCAGCCACGTGGGCGGCCAGCACCGGGCGGCGCACGTACCCGATCCGCCCGTACACCGACAGAGCCGCCGCGTTGTCGTCGTCCACCATCAGCGCCGCCCGCCCGTGCTCGGCCACCAGCTCCCGCGACATCCACCGGCACACCCGCTCGGCCAGCCCCCGCCCGCGCCGGCTCGCCACCGTCGCCACCCCCGCCAGCAGCCCCACCGACGGCGCCGACCACGCATCGGCCGCCACCGCCGCCAGCTCCCCGCCGATCCGCACCCCCGCCCACCGCCGCACCCCGGCCACACCCGGCACCGCGTACGAGTCGGGCGCGTGCCCGGCCAGCAGCGCCGCCACCTCACCCTCCGCCGCGCCCCCCAGCCAGCCCACCTCCGGGCCACCCGCGTCGTCGTACGGGACCGGGCCGCCGGGCAGGCTCATCCACGAGAACGCCCCCGACACCTCCACCCCGTCCAGCTCCGCCACCACCCGCGACACCAGTTCCCGCTCACCCAGCGGACGATAGGACGGCCCCAGCTCGGCCAGCGCGAACCGCACCAGCCGCACCGCCGCCACCGAAGACGCCGGCCCCGGACCCGCCCACACCACCAGCCGGTCCCGCCGCGAGATCGCCGGAGCCGACGCCACCACCGCATCACCCAGAGCCCACGCCCGAGCCCCGCCCTCCAGCCGCTGAGCCGCCCACACCAGCAGATCGTCATCCCCGCACGCCGCACGCACCTCAGCCGGCGACCCCAGCTCCCGCACACCCCCGCGCACGAAAGCCGGCGACACCGACGTCACAGGATCGCGCCCGGCCGATAAGCCGCCGCCTCCGGACGAGCCGCCACCACCTCACCCACCTGCCGCACCACCGACGCCACCTGACCCGCCGCCGCCCCCGTGAACGACACCCGATCCGCCAGCAACCCCTCCAGCGCCGCCCGATCCAACGGGAACCGCTCATCAGCCCCCAGCCGATCCAGCAGCTCATTGGCCGCCCCCCGCGACCGCATCGCCAGCGCCGACGCCACCGCATGCTCCTTGATCAGCTCATGCGCCTGCTCACGCCCCACCCCCGCACGCACCGCCGCCATCAGCATCTTCGTCGTCGCCAGGAACGGCAGATACCGATCCAGCTCCGCCGACACCACCGCCGGGAACGCGCCAAACTCCTCCAGCACCGTCAACATCGTCTCCACCAGCCCGTCGAAGGCGAAGAACGCATCCGGCAACGCCACCCGGCGCACCACCGAACACGACACGTCCCCCTCGTTCCACTGGTCACCCGCCAGCTCACCCACCATCGAGGCGTAACCCCGCAACACCACCGTCAGCCCGTTCACCCGCTCGCACGAGCGCGTGTTCATCTTGTGCGGCATCGCCGAGGAGCCCACCTGCCCCTCCTTGAACCCCTCCGTCACCAGCTCGTGCCCGGCCATCAACCGGATCGTCTTGGCCAGCGACGACGGCGCCGCCGCCAGCTGCACCAGCGCCGTCACCACCTCGAAGTCCAGCGACCGCGGATAGACCTGCCCCACACTCGTGAACCGGTGCGCGAACCCCAGATGAGCCGCCACCCGGCCCTCCAGCTCCGCCAGCGCCCCCTCGTCACCGCCCAGCAGATCCAGCATGTCCTGAGCCGTCCCCACCGGCCCCTTGATCCCCCGCAGCGGATAACGCGCCAGCAGCTCCTCCAGCCGCCGATACGCCACCAGCAGCTCATCGGCCGCCGACGCGAACCGCTTGCCCAGCGTCGTCGCCTGCGCCGCCACATTGTGCGAACGCCCCGCCATCACCGTCGCCTCATGCCCGGCCGCCAGCTCCGCCAGCCGCGCCAGCAACGCCACCACCCGATCACGCACCAGCAGCAGGCTGTCGCGCACCTGCAACTGCTCCACGTTCTCCGTCAGATCACGCGACGTCATGCCCTTGTGCACCTGCTCGTGCCCGGCCAGCGCGTTGAACTCCTCGATCCGCGCCTTCACATCGTGGCGCGTCACCCGCTCCCGCGCCGCGATCGACTCCAGATCCACCCGCTCGACGACCTTCTCATAATCATCGAGCGCCCCCTCCGGAACCGCCACCCCCAGCTCCGCCTGAGCCCGCAGCACCGCCAGCCACAGCCGCCGCTCCGCCACCACCTTGTACTCGGGAGACCACAGGCGCGCCAGCTCCGGCGAAGCGTAACGAGCGGCGAGAACATCAGGGATACGAGGCTTCGAAGTCACGTTGGACAAGTGTATTCACCACCCCCCGCCCCGCACCCCACCCCCCGCCCAACGCCGGCGGGCGCCTCCCCACCCCAGGGAAGACGCCCGCCACACACCACCGGCCCAGGCCAGCAGGTCAGGCCGGCTCCAGCACCTTGCCCGCCTTAGGCTCCTGCGGCGAACGCCGCAACCGCTCCTTGGCCCGCTCCACCATCGTGTACAGCGTCGGCACCAGCACCAGCGTCAGCAACGTCGACGTCACCAGCCCGCCGATCACCACGATCGCCAGCGGCTGCGAGATGAACCCGCCCGACCCCGTCACACCCAACGCCATCGGCGTCAACGCGCAGATCGTCGCCACCGCCGTCATCAAGATCGGCCGCAACCGCTGCCGGCCACCCTCGACGACCGCCTCCACCACACCCATCCCCTGATCCCGATACTGATTGATCAGGTCGATGAGCACGATCGCGTTCGTCACCACGATGCCGATCAGCATCAACATGCCGATCAACGCCGGCACACCCATCGCCGTGTCCGTCGCCACCAGCAACCCCACCGCGCCCGTCGCCGCGAACGGCACCGACACCAGCAGGATCAACGGCTGCACGAAACTCCGGAACGTCGCCACCATGATCATGAACACGATCGCGATCGCCGCCAGCATCGCCAGCCCCAGATCCGCGAACGCCTCCTGCTGATCCGCCGACGCGCCCCCGATCTCGTACGACGCACCCGCCGACAACCCCAGACCGTCCAGCTTCTCCGTCAACGCCTGCGTCACACTGCCCAGATCAGCAGCCGTCGCCTTCGCCGACACCGTCGCCGACCGCTCACCGTCGATCCGCGTCACCTGCGTCGGACCCGCGACCCGCTCCACCTCGGCCACCGACGACAGCTTCACCAGACCCGCCGCCGTCGGCAACCGCAGATCCTCCACCGCCTTCACGTCCTCCGGCGCGTCACCGCCCCGCAGCACCAGATCACTCGCCCGCCCGTCCAGCGTCAGCTGACCCAGCGGCGCGCCCCGGAACGCCTGCGCCACCGCCTGGCCCACCGCCGCCTCCGACAGACCACGCTCGGCCGCCTCCTCACGGTCCACCCGCACCTCGATCCGAGGCGCCGACGACTCCAGGTTCGACGACACATCACGCAGACCCGCGACCTCACCCATCGCCGACGCCACCGCGTCCGCCGCCGACCGCAACGCCTGCTCGTCCGGCGCCCGCACGATCACCTCGACCCCGTCGGAGGAGAAACCCCCCGCACCCGCGGCGCCGACCGTCACCTCACCGATCCCCGACACCGACGCCAGCCGCTCACGCAACGCCTGCTCCACCGCCGGCGTGTCCACGCCCTCGGCCAGCGTCACCGAGTACGACGCCCGATCCGCGCCACCTCCGGCCCCGCCCATCATCGCGTTGCCGCCACCCACGGTCACTTGGTACGACTCCACACCCTCCACACCGGAGAGCACGTCCTCCACCTTCGCCGCGGCCTCGTCCGTCGTCCTGAGATCCGTGCCCACCGGCATCCGCTGGCTCAAGGACACCGAATTCTGCCCCGACGAATCCAGGAAGTTCGTCTGCAGACCACCCGCCAGCCCCATCGTGCCGACGAACACCGCCACACCGATCAGCACCGTCACCAGCTTGAACCGCGTCGCGAACCGCAACACCGGCAGATACGCCCGCTGCAACAGGCTGCGCCGCTCCTTGGCCTCGGCCACCTCACGCTGCTTACGCGCCTCCTCAGGAGACAGCGACGGCGCCTTCAGGAACCAGAACGCCAGCACCGGCACCACCGTCAGCGACACCACCAGCGACGCCAGCAACGCCACCGACACCGTGATCGCGAACGGGCTGAACAACTCACCCACCATGCCGCCCACGACCGCGATCGGCACGAACACCGCCACCGTCGTCAACGTCGAGGCCGTCACCGCCCCCGCCACCTCGCGCACACCCGCGAGGATCGCCGACAGCTTCGCCTCCCCATAACCCAGATGACGCTTGATGTTCTCCAGCACCACGATCGAGTCGTCGACCACCCGGCCCACCGCGATCGTCAACGCGCCCAGCGTCAGCATGTTCAGCGAGTAATCACCCGCCCACAGCACCAGCAGCGCGATCACCACCGACAGCGGGATCGACACCGCCGTCACCAGCGTCGAACGCACCGACAACAGGAACACCAGGATGACCAGCACCGCGAACACCAGGCCCAGCACGCCCTCGGTCGTCAGGTTCTCGATCGACTCCTCCACGTACGGAGCCTGATCGAACACCACCTCCACCGCGGTGTCCGAACTGTCACCCAGCGCCCGTGTCAGCTCCGGCAGCTTCTCCCGCACCTCGTGCGAGATCGCCACCGCGTTGCCGTCCGGCGTCATCGTCACCGACACGCCCAGGCTCGTCTTGCCGTCCGTACGCGTGATCGTCGTCGCGTCGGCCAGGCCGCGCTCCACCGTCGCCACATCACCCAGCCGCACCGGCTTCAACGGCCGGGGCTGCGCCACCGCCTGCGGCTGACCCTGCCGTGCCTGCTGCTGGGCCTGCTGCGGGACCTGCTGCCGGGCGGCAGGCTGCTGCGCCTGCGGCTGAGCCGGCGTCAGATACAACCCCTTCAGCTCCGCCAGCGAATCTACCCGCGACCCCACCTGCACCGTCAGCGACTTGCCGTCATCGACCAGCGTGCCCGCCGGGATCGGCGTCCCGTTCGCCCGCAGCACCTCGGGGATCTGCGCCGCCGACACCCCGGCCAGCGCCATCTTCTTCACATCCGGCGTGATCGTCACGACCTCGTCACGCGTACCCGTGACCTCGGCCTCCCGCACACCCTCGACCGCCTGCAGCTCCGGCACCATCACCTGACGCAGCTTGTCCGCCATCGCCCGCGGATCCCCGCCGTCACCCACCGCCAGCACCAGCACCGGCAGGTCATCGGTGTTACCCGCCACCACCTGCGGCTCCACATCAGCCGGCAGCCGGCTCTGCACCCGGCTCACCGCCTGCTGCATCTTGCTCACCGACTGCTCGATGTCCGTCCCGAACGCGAAAGCCACCTGGATCTGCGCCAGGCCCTCCTTCGACGTCGACGTCATCGACTCCATCCCGGCCAGCCCCTGGAACGCATCCTCCAGCGGCTCGGTGACCTGCTCCTCCACGATCTCCGGAGAAGCACCCGGATACGGCGCCACCACGAACGCGCCGGGAAAGGACAAGGACGGCAGCAACTGCTGCTTCAGCTGCGGGATCGTGAACGCGCCGAAGGCGCTGAGCACGACCGCGATCAATATCACAAGGCTGCGGTTGGCAAGGCTCAACCGGGCGAGTGCGGTCATGGAGGTGTCCCCTTCAAGAGTTCGCCCCGAGACTAACACTTCGCCTGATACGAATATTTAGCCCTACATGACTTTCCTGATAACCTTCTCAGGAACCGAGAGGTGTATGTGAACGACGAACGCGAAGACCTGATCCAGCGGATCTCCGACACCCAGCGCGGCCTCGGCCGAGTCTTCGCCCAGCACAAATCCCCCCTGTTCACCTCCAACCTCACCATGCGCCAGCTCAAGGTGATCATGCTGGTCGCCGTCAACGGCTCCGCCACCGGCCAGGACCTCGCCCACCACCTCGGCGTCGCCCTCGCCACCGTCACCGGCCTCGTCGACCGCCTCGTCGCCCACGGGCTCGTCAGCCGCCACGAGGACCCCCACGACCGCCGCGTACGCCGCGTCGAACTCACCGAGGCCGGCGCCAAGCTCGTCGAGGAGATCAACAACGTCGGGCTGCGGCAGTACCGGCGCATCATGGAGCACCTCGACACCGAGACGCTGCGCTGCCTCGACCACGTCACCACCCGCCTGCGCGAGGTCGCCGAGAAGCTCTACAAAGAGTGAGACTCCCCGTCGTTGATCGGTTGTTCTGCTCGGGCGATTCCTTGGAAACGTCCGAGCCCACGTCCTTTACAATGTAGATTTCTCGGTCAGGCCGGACAGCACCTCCGGCAGATCACCCTCGTAGGCCACCGTGAGCCGCCGCGTCGCCCGCGTCAGCGCCACATACAGGTCCCGCAACCCCATCGGCGACTGCCCCGCGATGCCCGCCGGATCCACCACCACGACCGCGTCGAACTCCAGCCCCTTGGCCTGCGTCACCGTCAGCGCCACCACCGGCGCGTCCAGGTCGCCGCCCGGGAACAGCTCCCCGGCCCGCTCCCGCAGCGCGTCGGGCACGAGCACGCCCACCCGGCCCTCGCCGATCGCCGCCAGCTCCTCGGCCGCCAGCGCCGGCACCCCCGCCAGGCCGCACCGCACCGCCCGCGGCGGCGCGTCACCCTCGCGCACCGACTCCGGCGGCCGCAGCCCCGGATCGATCGCCCGCAGCACCCGCGCCGCCACCCGCATGATCTGCGCCGGCGTCCGGTAGTTCACCTCCAGCCGCTCCACCCGCCACCGGCCCGCCAGATGAGGATCCAGCACGTCACCCCACGAACGCGCGCCCGCCGCCGACCCCGTCTGCGCGATGTCGCCCACCACCGTCAGCGACCTGGCCGGAACCCGCCGCATCACCATCCGCCACGCCATCGCCGACAGCTCCTGCGCCTCGTCGACGATCACGTGCCCGTACGCCCACGTCCGGTCGGCCGCCGCCCGGTCCGCCGTCGTCAGATCGTCACCGCCGCCGTCATGCCGGTCGGCCAGCATCGCCGCCTCGTTGAACACGCCCTCGTCCAGCAGGCCCGTCGTCGCCAGCACCTCGTAGGCGTACAGCTCCTGCTCACGCCGCTCCTCCAGCGCCGCCCGGCCCGCCACCCGCTCGGCCGAGTCGTCACGCCCCAGCAGCTCGGCCGCCTCGTCCAGCAGCGGCACGTCACCCACCGTCCACCCCGCCTCACGCGGGCGCACCAGCGCCCGCCAGTCCAGCCCCGCCGGCGCCAGCGCCCGCAACGTCCCCGGCGAGGACAGCAGCTCCGCGACCAGCCGCTGCGGCGCCAGCTCCGGCCACAGCGCGTCGACCGCCCGCCGCACCGCCGGTTCGGCCCACAGCCGCCGCGAGGCCAGCGCCACGTCCACCTCGTCCAGGTCACGCTCCAGGTCCAGCGGCTCGTGCAGCTCCGGATCCTCCAGCTCCATCTCCGCCAGCCGCAGCCCCGCCTCCAGCGCCCGCGCCTCGGCCAGGGCCAGCTCCTTCAGCAGCTCGGTCACGTACAGCTTGCGCGCCATGTTGTGCGGCAGCCGCACCGCCCGCGCCCGCACGCGCAGCCGCCGGCACACCTCGCCCGGCACCCGCAGCGTCAGCCCGTCGGCCACCACCTCCAGGTCGCCGTCCGGCACCCGCTGCCGGTCGCGGACCGCCGCCGCGACCAGCTCCGCCATCCGCGCGTCACCCTTGACCGCCGCCGCGCCCGGCGCGTCGGCGGCCGTCGCCCGCACGCCCGGGAACAGCTCGCCGAGCGTCGCCATCACCACCTGCGTCTCGCCCAGCGCCGGCAGCACCTGGCTGATGTAGCGCAGGAACATCGCGTTCGGCCCCACCACCAGCACGCCGCGCCGCTCCAGCGTGTCGCGGTGGGTGTAGAGCAGGTAGGCGGCCCGGTGCAGCGCCGCCACCGTCTTGCCCGTGCCCGGCCCGCCCTGCACCACCAGCGCGCCCTGCAGCGACGAGCGGATCACCCGGTCCTGCTCGGTCTGGATCGTCGCCACCACGTCGCCCATCCGGCCCGTCCGGCCCCGGCGCAGCGCCGCCAGCAGCGCCGCCTCGCCCACCAGCGAACGCCGGTCGCCGTCGCTCATCCCCTCCAGGTCGAACACCTCGTCGTCCAGCCCCACGACGGTGCGGTCCCGCGTGTGCAGATGGCGGCGCCGCACCAGCCCGCCCGGATCGGTCGCCGTCGCCAGGTAGAACGCGCGGGCCGCGGGCGCCCGCCAGTCGATCAGCACCGACTCGTGCTCCTCGTCGCGCAGCCCGATCCGCCCCACGTACGTCGTGCGCCCCGCCCGGTCGTCGACCCGGCCGAAACACAGGCCGCGCTCGACCGCGTTGAGCTGCGCCAGCCGGCGCGCCTGCTCGGCCGCCAGCGCCTCGCGCTCCACCCTGGCCTGCCGCGACCCGCCCGCGTCACGCCCGTACACGTCGCGCAGCAGCTCCGCCGTCCGCCGGCGGGCCTCGTCCAGCCTGGCGTAGAGCGCCGAGACGACACCCTGCTCGGTGTCAAGGGCTTCCGCAAGAGCATCTTGACGATTCGCCATTCTGTGATATACTCCTAACAGGAGGCTTTGTGGGCTGTCGCCGTTCTGAGCAGTCGAGCCTACCCGTTCCCGTGCGTCCGCGGCAAGCCCGACGGTGTATCCAGGTGCACCCCGGGCCGGGATTCACCGCCATTACCCCGCCGAGCCGCCATCCCTAGGCTCGCGGCATGACCGTGAAACGTACTCTCGGCGCAGCCGTGCTGAGCTTGGCCTTCGTCATGGCGGGCGCCGCGCCGGCGGAGGCGGCCCCACGGGACGTCGTCCGGACCGACACGGGCCTGGTGCGAGGCGAGACCGCCCGCGACCACCGGACCTTCCGGGGCATCCCCTACGCCGCTCCCCCGGTCGGCGACCTGCGCTGGCGGTCGCCCCAGCCGGCGCCCGCCTGGCGTGGGGTCCGCGACGCGACACGCCCCGGTGACAGATGCGCCCAGTCCACGGACCTGTGGGGACTGCCGGCCAGCGACAGCGAGGACTGCCTGTACCTCGACGTGACCGCCCCGCGCCCGGCCACCGCGCGCAGCCCCAGGCCCGTCATGGTCTGGCTGCACGGCGGCAGCCTGACCAAGGGAGCCGGCAGCGACTACGACGCCACCCGCCTGGCCACGCGCGGCGACGTCGTGGTGGTCACCGTCAACTACCGGCTGGGCGTGTTCGGCTTCTTCGGTCATCCCGGGCTGGCGGGCGGCGGGGCCTACGGGCTGGAGGACCAGCAGGCCGCCCTGCGCTGGGTCCAGCGCAACGCCGCGGCCTTCGGCGGCGACCCGCGCAACGTCACGCTGTTCGGGGAGTCCGCCGGAGCGCACTCGGTCTGCGCCCACCTGGCGTCGCCCACCGCCGCCGGCCTCTTCCACCGGGCGATCACCCAGAGCACGTTCTGCTCCCAGACCGCCTTCACCGGCAGCCGCCTGAGGCCGGTCATGGACCTCCCCATGTGGGTGCCCAAGACCGCCCACGAGGCGCACGGCGCCACCACCGCCACCGCGCTCGGCTGCACCGACCCGAAGACAGCCGTCGCCTGCCTGCGCCGCAAGCCCGTCTCACAGCTCCTCGCGCAGCAGCCGCTCCCCCTCCCCGGCTACGGCAACGCCGTGCTGCCCGCCGATCCCGCCACCGTGTTCGCACAGGGCCGCTTCCACCGCGTGCCGATCCTCACCGGCATCACCCGTGACGAGGGGACGCTGTTCACCTCGCTGATCTTCCCCGGTCTCACCGAGCAGGAATACCAGCAGGGCCTGCGGGACCTCTTCGGCGACGACGCCGCGGCGATCGCGGCCGAGTACCCGTCCCGCGGGCGGCCCGCGCAGGCCGTGGCGGCGATCATGAGCGATCTCGACTGGGCCTGGGCCGGCCGAGCCAGCGACCGCCTGCTCAGCGAGCGCACCCCCGTCTACTCCTACGCCTTCGCCGACCGCACCGCGCCGCCGATCTTCCCCCTTCCCGGCGGCGTCGAGCCGCTCGCCTCGCACGGATCGGAACTGTCGTTCCTGTTCCCCGGGGCCCCGCTCACCCGCGAGCAGCGCGAGCTCGGCGACCTGATGATCGCGTACTGGTCACGCTTCGCCGCGACCGGCGACCCCAACGCTCCCGGCCTGCCACGCTGGAAGCCCGTACGCGCCGGGCACGTCCATCGCCTGGCCCCGGGCCCCGGCGGCGTCGGCGGCTACGACCAGGACGCCCTGCACAACCTGGCCTTCTGGGACCGCCTGGCACATCGCCCGTAGGTGGCCGATCAGTGGGCATGCGTGGTGAATCCGTGGCCACCACGCATGTCCCGCACCACCACCCCGGCACATACTGATCTCCACGAACCCGGACGAGGACGAAGGAGATCACCGTGGCCGGCGACGTACTGAACGAGGCCTACGCACGATTCCACCGCACCGGCCCCGAATGGGGCGAGAACCAGCTCACCAACCACGGCCCGATGGCCGTCGAAGTGCTCGTGCGCCGAGGCCACGCCGACCGCGTGGACCGCTGGATGACCGGCTACCTCGACCGGCTCGACGACCTGCCCGGCCGCACCGCCGACATCGACGACGCCACCTGGGCCGAAGCGCTCGGCGACGGGCGGCGCGTCGGCGACTGGACCGCGTACTTCACCCGCCTGCTGGCCGAACAGCCCTGGCGCGACGTGCTCGCCACCTGGTGGGCCCGCCTGCTGCCCGGCGTCCTGGCCGGCACCACCCACGGCGTCATCAGGGTCGGCCACGCCACCCGCGCCCTCCTGGCCGGCGCCGAAGGCCCCTCCCCGCTCGGCGAACTCGCCCACGGCCTCGCCTTCTGGGCCGCCCGCTCCCAGCCCGTGCCCGCCGCCGGCCGCCCCTCCGGGACGCTCGACCCGCACGCCGCCCTGGACGCCCTGCCCCGCATCCCCGACCAGAGCGGCTACGTCGCCGACCGGCTCGGGCAGCTTCCCCGCCTGCCCGGCTGGGACGCCACGGTCACCGCGCTGCGCCCCGCCGCCACCCCCGACGACGTACGCGCCCGCCTGGCCGACCTCGTCACCGCGGCCACCCTGCGCTACCTCACCCACGGCCACGGCGCGCCCGTCCTGCTCGTCCACACCGCCACCGCCCCCAACGCCGTCCTGCACGCGCTGCCCGCGCTCCCGCACCAGCTGTGGGAGCCCAGCCTGACCGCGATCTGGACCACCACCGCCGCGATCTTCTCCGCCTACGCCCCCGCGCGCCCAGCCCCGGCCGAGACGCTGCCCGGCGCACCCACCGACTCCGACGGGGCCGCCGACGTGGTGGAGCGGGCCGTCGCGCACGCCGACGAGCACGTCATCAAGTTCACCGACACCGCGGCCGAGGTCTACACCCGCACCGGAGACCCCCGCGCCCTCGCCGCCTGCCTCCGCGCCGGCGCCCTCATCGAACCACCCCGCTGAACCGCCCCGCCCGCGCCGAACCGCCCCGCCGAGAGGACAGACCCCCCGTGAACGACACCGTCACCTCCGCCGACGGCACCCCCATCGCCTGCACGATGATCGGCTCCGGCCCCGCCCTGCTCGTCGTCAACGGCGCCCTCGCGCACCGCGACTCCCACCCCACCGAGGGCATCCTCGCCCGCTCCCTGACCGACCGGCACACCGTCATCACCTACGACCGGCGCGGGCGCGGCGCCAGCGGCCCCGCCCGCCCCGCCCTGCCCGCCGCCGACGCCGTCGCGGCCGAGATCGCCGACGTCGCCGCCCTCATCGACCTGGCCGGGGGCAAGGCCGCCGTGCTCGGCCTGTCCTCCGGCGCCGTCCTGGCCCTGGAAGCCGTACGCGCCGGGCTGCCGATCACCGCGCTCGCCCTGTGGGAGCCGCCGTTCGTCGTCAACGGCGCGCGCCCGCCGCTCGGCCCCGGCTACCGCGAACGCCTCCAGCGGGCCCTGGCCGAAGGCCGGCCCGGCGACGCGCTCGCCCAGTTCTTCGCCGAGGCCGCCGGGTTCCCCGCCGAGGCCGTCGCCCCGATGCGCGCCGAACCGTTCTGGGCCGGCATGGAACGGCTCGCGCCCTCACTCGCCCACGACGCCGCCGTCATGGGCGACACCCAGAGCGGCGACCCGGCCGCCCTGGACCGCTTCGCCGGCGTCGGCGTCCCCGCCCTCGTCATGTACGGCGGCGCGAGCGAGCCCTGGCTCGCCGGGGCCGCCACGGCGCTGGCCGCCGTGCTGCCCGACGCCACGCTGCGCGAGCTGCCCGGCCAGGACCACGACGTGGCCCCCGACCTGCTGATGACGGCGCTCACCACCTGGCTGCCCGCCTGCTGACCGGCAGGGCGCCTCAGCGGTAGGAGTCGATCAGCCGGGCCAGGTGCCTGCCCGCCACGAGCAGCGGCGTCCGGCTCTGCGACACCTGCGCGGACATCTCGGCGCCTTCCAGCGTGTTGACCACCGTGTGCGCGAGGTCGGCCGCCACGTCACCGGCGAACCCCGACCGGCGCAGCCTGGCCGCCACCACGGCACGCCAGTGGGCGAACGCCTCGTCGGCGGCGCGCTGGATGTCGGGCACCCGCCCGGAGCTCTCCAGCGCGGTCGTGGTGATCGGGCACCCGTCCAGCCAGCCGGAGTCGCTGAGCCCCTGCGCCAGGCGTTCGGCGCACACGATCATCGCCTGCGCCGGGTCGTCCGCCTCGTCCAGGACCTCACGCAGGAAGGCGGCGAACTCCTCGTCGCCGTGGCGCACCGCCGCGACCGCCAGCTCCGCCTTGCCGCCGGGGAAGAAGTGGTAGACGGAGCCGAGCGTGGCCCGCGCCTCCTGGGAGATCTGCTTCAGCCCGGTCGCCTCGTAGCCCCGCCGCTGCATCAGCCGGGAGGTGGCCCGGACGATCCGCTCCCGGGTGCCGAGCTCGTGCGTCGTCATGCCGCCATCCTACTGAGTAGAACGTTCGTTTTAGTCGTGCTAGGGTCCTCCACGTTGAATAGAACGTTCGTTTTAGCCGGAGGAGTCCTTCATGACCGCCACGTCCGTGACCGTGATCGGCCTGGGCCCCATGGGCCACGCCATGGCCACCACCTACCTCGACCGGGGCTACGACCTCACCGTCTGGAACCGCACCCCCGCCAAGGCCGCCGCCCTCGTCGCCCGCGGCGCCCGCCTCGCCCCCACCGTCGAGGACGCACTGCGGGCCAGCGACCTCGCCGTGCTCAGCCTGACCGACTACACCGCCGTGTACGCCATCCTCGAACAGGCCCCCGCCGCCCTGGCCGGACGTACCGTCGCCAACCTCACCTCCGACACCCCCGCCCGCGCCCGCGAGGCGGCCGCCTGGCTCGCCCGCCACGGCGCCGTCCAGCTCACCGGCGGCGTCCAGGTGCCCCCGCCCGGCATCGGCACCCCCGGCGCCATGACCTACTACAGCGGCCCCGCGGAGGCGATCGAGACCCACCGGGCCGCCCTCGAGACGCTCACCGGCATCGACCACCTCGGCGAGGACCCCGGACTGGCCGCCCTGTACTACCAGATCGGCATCGACATGTTCTGGATCGGCCTGACCGGCTACCTGCACGGACAGGCGCTGGCGCAGGCCAACGGCATCTCGGCGCAGGACTTCCTGCCGCACGCCCTCAAGACCGTCGACTTCCGCTACTTCCTGGAGTTCTACGCGCCCCGCATCGACGCCGGCAACCACGCGGGCGACGTGGAGACGCTCTCCATGGCCGTGGCCAGCCTCGAACACGTGGTGCGCACCGCCGAGGAGTCCGGCGTCGACGCCTCGCTCCCCGCGGCCACCCTGGACCTCTTCCGTCGCGGCGTCGCCGCCGGCCGCGACCAGGACAGCCTCACCAGCCTCGTCGAGGTCGTCCAGAAGGGTTGATCGCGGCTCGCCGCACCGACCGGGTGCCTTTACAAAGTAGATTCAGAGCGCTCGCCCGCCCCGCCCGGCGGTCCGGCGCGGGCGCCGTGCTAGCTTCTTCGGCCATGTCCGACTACTTGCGTGCGCTGTTCTCCCTCGACGGCCGCCGGGCCCTGGTCACCGGCGGCAGCTCCGGCATCGGCTACGAGATCGCCGAGGCCCTCGGCCGGGCCGGCGCCGAGCTCGTCATCGTCGCCCGCAGGCAGCCCGAACTGGACAAGGCCCTCGACCGGCTCGCCGGCCACGGCGTCCGCGCCACCGCCATCAGCGCCGACCTGGGCGAGCGCGCCGCCGTCCGCCGCGTGTGCGAGCAGGCCGGGCAGATCGACATCCTGGTCAACGACGCCGCCAACAACATCCGCAAGCCCATGGCCGAGCTCACCGAGGACGACTACGACCAGACGATCGCCGTCAACCTGACCGCCCCGTACCTGCTCGGCCAGCACTACGGGCCCCGCATGGCCGAACGCGGCTGGGGCCGCATCATCAACATCGGCTCCCAGCAGACCGTCAGCGCGTTCGGCGACAGCGGCGTCTACGGCGCCGCCAAGGCCGCCATCGGCGGCCTGACCCGCTCCCAGGCCGAGGCGTGGTCGCCGCGCGGCGTGTGCGTCAACACGATCATCCCCGGCTTCGTGCTCACCCCGCTCACCGAGCCGGCCCAGGCCGTCCCCGGCCGTGTCGAACAGCTCGCCGCCCGCCACATGACCCGCCGCAACGGCGTGCCCGCCGACTTCGCCGGCGCCGCCGTGTTCCTCGCCGGTGACGCCTCGGCGTTCGTCACCGGGCAGATGCTGTACGTGGACGGCGGGTTCTCCGTTCACTGACCGCCTTCACAAAGTAGATCACTTACGCCGGACCTGGCGGACGCCCCTGCCCGGGTGCCACATGTCGATGACCAGCTCGTCGCCCTCCACCCGGGTCAGGGCCATCTCCGTCACCTCGATCCTGAACAGGTGCGAGCCGGTGCCCGGCAGCTCGAACGCCGCCAGCGTCGCCTCGTCGGTGATCTCCTGGGCCCGCCCGGCGAGCTTCGCGTCGCCCTCCCAGACGCCGCCGCCCGGTGGCTCGGGCGGCGTGGCGACGTGCAGCGCCATGCGCGGGTCGCGGCGCAGGTCGAGCGCCTTGACCGCGCCGGGCATCGACCCCATCCACAGCTCGCCGTCGCGGAACTGCGTCTCGGTGCCGCTCACCCGGGGCGACCCGTCCGCGCGCAGTGTGGCCAGCACCTTGTGCTGCTGGGCCTCCAGCAGCCGCCGCACCTTCGCGGCCAGCTCGGGAGCCGCGGCTTCGACATCGGTCCATGAAGTCATGCGCACCACATTAGTAAATGTATGCTCATTTACAAACCTGCACGAAGGAGCGGCATGGCCAGACCCCGCACGACCAGCGACGAGGCGATCCTCGAGGCGGCCGCCCGGGCCATCGGCCGGCACGGGGCGCAGGGCTTCACGCTGGCCGCGGCCGCCCGCGAGGCCGGGCTGGCGGCGGCCACGCTCGTGCAGCGGTTCGGCTCCAAACGCGGGCTGCTGCTCGCCGTCGCCGCCCACTCCGCACGCACCGTCGCCGCCCCCTTCGAGCGGGCCAGGGACGAGCACCCGGCGCCGCTGGCCGCCCTGCACGCCGCCCTGGAGGCGCTCGCCTCCGGCGTCGCCACGCCCCACGAGCTCGCCCGCAGCCTCGGCTTCCTGCAGCTCGACCTGACCGACCCCGGCTTCCGCGAGCACGCCGCCGAGCACGCCCGGCGGATGCGGCAGGAGATCGCCACCCTGCTCGCCGACGCCGTCACCGCGGGCGAGCTCGCCGCCGGCACCGACGTGGCGGCGCTGTCGCGCGCCGTGCAGGTCACCTACAACGGGACGCTCATCGTGTGGGCGCTGTCCGGCGACGGCACCCTGGCCGCCGCCCTGCGCGACGACCTGGCCGCGACCCTGCGCCCGTACGTGGCGGATGACGGGAAAGCCTGATCGACATTTCCCACTATTAACCGATAAAAGGGGATTTATCGAATGGGTTGTTGAGCCGGGGAGTAGGTTATTGTTACCTCCCGAATACTGTCGACGCAGTATTTGCGGGCTGGAAGCTTATCGCGCTGACCGTAAAAGGGGGTGCATATGTCCTACAATGACGCTGTTCAGCCATGCCTGGTCGTCACCAGCCGGCCGATGGCGGGCGCGAGTTTCGAAATCTTCACCGGTCACACCGAGATCGGCAGCGCCCACGGCGCCGGCATCCAGCTGGACTGCGACGGGGTCAGCCGTCGCCACGCCTCCATCGACAACGACGGCCGCCGCACCGTGATCAGCGATCTCGGCTCGCTCAACGGCACCTGGGTCAACGGCCGCAAGCTCACCTCCGGCCACGTGCTGCGCGACGGCGACCAGGTCCGCATCGGCTTCGCCACGCTGCGGTTCATGCAGGCCGAAGAGCCCGAGCCGGAGTACGGCTACCGCTTCGGCGACGTGGCCGGGCCGGTCAACGCCGGCAGCGGCCACCTCAACGCGGGCGGCAGGCAGCAGATCGCCGGGCGCGACATCTACGGCGACACCGTCCACGTCACCGACGACTACGACCCGTGGGACGAGGTGTTCCAGGGACGCGGCCCCGGGCGCGGCATCGCCGTCCTCGGCGCGTGCGTGTCACTTCTGGGATTCGCGCTTTTCGCCGGCGTCATCTTCAGCGGATTCTCCGGAAATCTCCTCGACGACCCTTTCGCACAGGAATTGGTGGCCGGAATACCGTCGGCGCCCGCCGGATTCGCGCTGTTCCTCGGCGGCGGACTGCTCGCCGCCCTCGGCCTGTCCATGGCGAAAGCCGCTCGCAAAAGAACCGAGCCCCGTAAAGGGCGGCGGCGGCAGAGAGGCGGCGCCCGATGAGCGGGGAAACCTTCCGGTTCGGCGACGTACGCGGCCCGGTCAACGCCGGCAGCGGCAACCTGAACATCCACGGCCACCAGCAGATCGCCGGCCGCGACCTGCGCACCGGCCCCGCCACCGACCCCGCCACCGCGCTCCGCGCCGACCTCGACACCCTGCGCCGCGCCCTGGACGACCTGCGGCTCACCCCCGCCGAACACCGCACCGCCGAGACCGAGCTGACCGCGCTGGAGCACGAAGCCGCCCAGCCCTCCCCCGACCCCGGCCGCATGGGCCGCCACCTCCAGGCGTTCACCACCACCCTCGAACATGCCGGAGCGCTCGCCGGAGCGGGCCTCGCGGTCATCCAGGCCATCACCGCCATCGCCACCTGGCTCGGCCCCGCCGGCCACCAGGCCCTCTCCCTCCTCGGCCTCTAGGACACCGGCCCGTCAAGGCGATCCAACCCCCCTTTACGCCGCCGGGCGTGCCGCCACAGGAGGTAGCCGGCCGGCAGCACGAGCACCAGCAGCCGGGCGGGGTCGTCGCGGAGGTCGTCGAACCGGAGCAGGCTCAGCAGGCCGGCGCGCAGGGAGTCGTCCCCGGTGAGGAGCGGGGCCAGGGCGACCAGCCCCCACACCACCAGGGCGTCCAGAACCGCCGCCGCCGCGCGCCGCCCCGGGACCGGCGGCGCCGGGGAGCCGGAGGCGAGCAACACCAGCAGGGCCGCCACCAGCAGGCACAACTCCCAGAGCCCCCAGCCGCCCGGCAACGCCCCGAACCACTCCGCGCCGAACACCGGCAGCGAGCCGGAGCAGATGCCGTCCCCCCGGTAGTCGGCCGAGAGCGGCCGGGCGAGCGCGACCAGCGCCAGCACCCCGGCGGCACGCGGTCCCGCCGTCGCCGAACGCCGCCGCACGAGGGCGACCAGCACGGCCACCACCGGCACGGCCCAGACGATCGCGAGCTCGGTGAGCGTGGCGAGGTCGTCGCGCAACGGCAGGAACGGCGAGCGATCGATCGCGTCGTACGGGCGTACGCAGCGGATGACGCCCTCGGTGAAGCCCCCGTCGTCGCGCTCCTCGTACAGGCCGGCCGCCGCGTACAGGGAGGACCGGTCGAACCAGCTCTTCCAGGTGTCCCAGGTGGGGTAGCTCGCGGCGGCGATGGCCGCCGGCCAGGCCAACGGGGCTGAGGGTGACACGTCACGGGCTCCTTCGCTTCCCGGCGAACCCTACCGGTGATCTTGGGCCTCACGACCGTTCCCCATCGCAGAGATGACGGCCGCCCGCCCGAGGTCTACCCGGTGGAGCCCCGGACGACCAGGGAGGTCGGCAGGATCCGCGGGGCAGGGGTGGCGCCTTCGTTGATCATCGTGATGACCGCCGCGGCCGCCGCTGTCCCGAAGCCCGCCTTGTCCTGGGCCACGGTGGTCAGCCCCGGCGGCACCAGAGCGGCCAGCTCGATGTCGTCGAACCCGACCAGCGCGATGTCCTCGGGCACCTTCAGCCCCGCCTCGGTCACGGCCCGCAGCGCGCCGATCGCCATCTCGTCGCCCGCGGCGAACACCGCGTCGGGCCGCTCCTCCAGCTCCAGCAGGGCGCGCATCGCGGTGTAGCCGCCGGACAGGTAGAAGTCGCCCTCGACGACCAGTTCCGGCCGGTGCGCCAGGCCGAGCGCGGCCAGTTCGTCCAGGTAGCCGCGCAGCCGCTCGGCGCCCGGCCTGGTGCCGGCCGGGCCGGTGATGGTGGCGATGGCCCGGCGCCCGATCGCGTGCAGGTGGCGGACCGCCTCACGGGCCCCGCCCACGTTGTCGGAGGTCACGTAGGTGGTCCACGGTCCCCGTACGGGCCGGTCGAGGGAGACGCAGGGCACCTCCGACTCCGCCAGCGGCTGGAGCGAGGGGTCGGCTCTGCCGTTGTCTATGAAGACCACGCCGTCGAGGTTGTGCCTGCGCACGGCGCGGAGAAAGCTGTCGGGCGTGCCGTCCTCGCTGGTGGCGAGCATGAGCAGGTGGTAGCCGCGCTCGCTCAGCGCGGTCTTCAGCCCGATGAGGATCTCTTGGAAGAACGGGTGCCGCCAGCCGGGGCGGCGGTGGTCGGTGTCCCAGATGAGGCCCACCATGTGGGATCTCTTGGTGGCCAGGGTGCGGGCCGACTCGTTGGGCAGGTATCCGATGCGTGCCGCGGTGCTGAGGATCAGCTCGCGGGTCTGGGCGTTCACCACCTCGGGGTTGTTGAACACGCGGGAGACAGTCGCCGGTGACACCCCGCAAAGGCGCGCCAGCTCTCGAATCGTTGCCACGGACGTACGCTATCGCATCTCGCTGAAACCGGTTTCATGTAACCGGTTGCATGAAACCTATGTGAGGGTCCATCCCCTGTCAATCAATCACCGTCGATTTCCGACACGTGACGTTTCTGTGACTTGACAGAGGGTGGCAGCAGTATGTGAGATGACGCTCTAACAGGCCGATGCCGCACCGTTGCCGCGGGGCTCGGCCTTCATCGCATCTCGCAGTCACCCTTTCTCTCCCCTCGAAGGAGTCCCAGGTGTCTGCAGGACGAACCCGTCTCGCCGCCGGAGCGCTGGTCATCGGCATGCTCGCCGCCGGTTGCGGCGGCTCCCCCTCCGCCGGCTCCACGCCGACCGACGGCAAGATCACACTGACGCTCAACCTGTTCGGGAACATGGGCTTCAAGGAGCTCTACGCCAAGTACGAGGCCGCCCACCCCAACATCAAGATCGTCGAAAGGACGTCGGCGTACAACGACCACCACCGCAACCTCGCGGCGCACCTGGCCACCCGCAGCGGCGCCGCCGACGTCGAGGCGATCGACACCGGCTTCATCGCCCAGTTCAGGAACCAGCCCCAGCACTTCGCCGACCTGCGCCAGCACGGCGCCGACCAGCTCAAGGACCGCTGGCTGCCGTGGAAGTGGGAGGCGTCGCTGGCCAAGTCGGGAGCCCAGATCGGCTACGGCACCGACGTCGGCGGCCTGGCCATGTGCTACCGCCGCGACCTGTTCGAAAAGGCCGGGCTGCCCACCGACCGTGACAAGGTCGCCGAGCTCTGGCCCGACTGGACGTCCTACTTCGAGACCGGCAAGCGCTACACCGCCAAGAAGCCCGAAGGCGCCGCGTTCTTCGACGGCGGCCCCCAGGTGTTCAACGCGATGGTCGGCCAGATGGAGACCGGCTACTACGACACCCAGGACAACGTCGTGGTCGCCACCAACCCGGCCATCCGCTCCGCCTACGACCAGGTGCTCGAGGCCGTGGCCGAAGGCCAGTCGGCCAAGCTCGTCGGCAGCTCGCCCGCCTGGAACACCGGCTTCGCCAAGAGCCAGTTCGCCACCATCGCCTGCCCCGCCTGGATGCTCGCCAAGATCCAGGACCAGGGCAAGGCCTTCGCCGGGCAGTGGGACGTGGCCGCCATCCCGGGCGGCGGCGGCAACTGGGGCGGCTCGTACCTGACCGTCCCCGCCCAGGGCAAGCACACGAAGGAGGCCGTGGCGCTGATCGCCTGGCTGACGGCGCCCGAACAGCAGATCGAGGTGTTCACCAAGCACGGCATTCTGCCCTCGACCGTGGCCACGTACGACAAGCCCGAGGTGACGGGGCTCAAGCACGAGTTCTTCAACGACGCGCCGATCGGCCAGATCTTCACCACCGCCGCCCGCAACCTCAAGCCGCAGTACCAGGGCCCGAGGGCCGGCGACATCCAGACGGCCATCCGCGACGCGATCAACCGCGTGGAGGAAGGCAAGCAGGACGGCGCCGAGGCGTGGACGCAGATGCTCGGGGACGTCGAGCGCATCAGCAAGTGACGCGCGCCGACCTGTGAAAGCCGGTGACGGCGGGCGGTCAGGGCCCGCCGTCACCACCCGCCCCCCGAGGAGCCACCATGACCTCCGCCAGATCAGGGCCCCGGCGCCGCTGGGCCTACCAGCTCGACGTCAAGGGCTCGCCGTACCTGTACATCGCGCCGTTCTTCCTGCTGTTCGGCCTGGTGGGCATGTTCCCGCTGCTGTACACCGCCTACGTCTCCCTCACCGACTGGAACCTGCTGGACCCGGCCCACGAGTGGGTGGGCCTGGCCAACTACGCCGACCTGCTGGCCGACGACTACTTCTGGAACGCGCTGTTCAACACCGTCAGCATCTGGCTGTTGTCCACCGTGCCCCAGCTGCTGGCCGCGCTGTTCATCGCGCACATGCTCAACCGCAGGCTGCGCGCCCGCACGCTGTTCAGGATGGGCGTGCTGCTGCCCAACGTGACCTCGATCGTCGCGGTCACGATCATCTTCGCCCAGCTCTTCGGCCGCGACTTCGGCATGGTGAACTGGGCTCTCGAACTGGTGGGCCTGGATCCGATCGACTGGCAGGCCGGCACGCTCTCGTCGCACGTCGCGATCTCGCTGATCGTCATCTGGCGGTGGACCGGCTACAACGCCCTCATCTACCTGGCCGCCATGCAGACCATCCCCGAGGACCTGTACGAGGCGGCCCGGCTGGACGGCGCGAGCCAGTTCACCCAGTTCCGGAGGATCACCGTGCCGATGCTCCGCCCCACGATCATCTTCACCGCCGTCGTGTCCACCATCGGCGGCTTCCAGATCATCGCCGAACCGCTGCTGTTCCAGGCCGGCACCGGCAACCCGACCGGCGGCTCGGACCGCCAGTTCCAGACCGT
Organism: Nonomuraea sp. NPDC023979; assembly: GCF_040639085.1. Lineage (NCBI taxonomy): Bacteria > Bacillati > Actinomycetota > Actinomycetes > Streptosporangiales > Streptosporangiaceae > Nonomuraea > Nonomuraea sp. NPDC023979. Next base: position 26,693 of record NZ_JBEZZG010000004.1, on the reverse strand, counting down.
CGGCCTCTACCTCTACGAGCAGGGCTTCAGCCTGTACGAGTTCGGCTACGCCTCGGCGATCGCCTGGACCCTCTGCATGATCATCGTGGTCATGGCGCTCGTCAACTTCGCCATCACGCGCAGGATCAGGAGCAGCTGACATGGCCGCCGTCACCGCCGTCCGACGCCGCTTCCATCCCCAAGGGGCGGGGTTCTGGACGTACGCCGCGCTCATCGCCGTCCTGCTCGGCTCGCTGTTCCCCGTCTACTGGTCGCTGGTCGTGGCCTCCCACGACAATGACGCCATCGCCAGCGTCCCGCCGGTCCTCACCCCCGGCGGCCACCTGTTCGAGAACATCGCCCGGGTCTTCGACACCACCGCGTTCGGGCAGGCGATGCTCAACTCCGTCCTCGTCTCCAGCTCGGTCACCGTCTCGGTCGTGCTGTTCTCCACGCTGGCCGGCTTCGCCTTCGCCAAGCTGCGCTTTAGGGGGCGCAACGTGCTGCTCGTCATGGCCATCGCCACCACCACCGTGCCGCAGCAGCTCGGCATCATCCCGCTGTACATCCTCATGGCGGAGCTCGGCTGGACCGGCAGGCTCGAGGCGGTGATCGTGCCCGGCCTGGTCACCGCGTTCGGCGTGTTCCTCATGACCCAGTACCTCTCCAGCGCCATCCCCGACGAACTGCTGGAGGCCGGGCGCATCGACGGGTGCAGCACGCTGCGGCTGTTCTGGCACGTCGTGCTGCCCGCCGCCCGCCCGGCCGCCGCCGTGCTCGGGCTGTTCACCTTCATGCAGGCCTGGAACGACTTCTTCTGGCCGCTGGTCGTCCTCACCCCGGAGAACCCGACCGTCCAGGTCGCGCTCTCCAGTCTGGCCAGCGGCTACACCACCGACTACGCGCTCGTGCTCACCGGCACCGTGCTCGCCATCGTGCCGATCGTGGCCGTCTTCGCCGCGCTGGGCCGTCAGATCATTGGGGGAATCATGTCAGGAGCGATCAAGGGATGAACCGGGAACGTACCGCCTTTCCCCCTGGATTCGTGTGGGGCACGGCCACCGCCGCCTACCAGATCGAGGGCGCCGTGGCCGCCGACGGGCGCGGGCCCTCCATCTGGGACACGTTCTGCCGCGTCCCCGGCGCCGTGGCCGGAGGCGACAGCGGCGAGCACGCCTGCGACTTCTACCACCGCTGGCCGCAGGACGTGGAGCTGATGGACCGGCTCGGCGCCGGGGCCTACCGCTTCTCGCTGGCCTGGCCCAGGATCATGCCCGACGGCGACGGCCGGGTGAACCAGCGCGGCCTCGACTTCTACCGGAAGCTCGCCGACACCCTGCGCGAGCGCGGCATCGAGCCGTACGTCACCCTCTACCACTGGGACCTGCCCCAGGCGCTGGAGGACCGCGGCGGCTGGCGCGCCCGCGACACCGCCGCACGCTTCGCCGACTACGCCGAGGTCGCGCACGAGGCGCTGGGCGACACGGTGACACAGTGGATCACGCTGAACGAGCCGTACTGCTCGTCCATCGTCGGCTACGCCGAAGGCCGCCACGCGCCCGGCGCCCGCGAGGGACACGGCGCGCTCGCCGCCGCCCACCACCTGCTGCTGGGCCACGGCCTCGCGGTGGCCAGGCTACGGGCGCGGGCACGGCCGGGACAGCAGGTCGGCATCACGCTCAACATGTCGCCCACCGTGCCCGCGACCGGCTCGGCCGCCGACGCGGAGGCAGCGCGCAAGATGGACCTGCTGGTCAACCGGCAGTTCACCGACCCGCTGCTGCTCGGCGCCTACGCCTCCGACATGGCGGAGGTCTTCGGCGCGATCAGCGACTTCTCCTTCCGCCGCGAGGGCGACCTGGACGTCATCGGCGCCCCGCTGGACTTCCTGGGGGTCAACTACTACTACCGCATCCACGCCGCCGCGGCCCCGTACCAGCAGGCGGACCCCGCACTGCGCTCCGCCTTCGACCTGGGCGTGCGCAGCGTCACCCCGGACGGGGCTGCGACCAGCGGGCTGGGCTGGCCGATGGAGCCGCACGGGCTCCACGAGACCCTGCTCGGCCTGGCCCGGCGCTATCCGGCGCTGCCGCCGATCTTCATCACCGAGAACGGCTACGGCGACGACGGAACCCTCGACGACACCGGCCGGGTCGGCTTCCTGCGCGACCACCTGGCCGCCATCCGCACCGCGATGGCCGACGGCGTGGACGTGCGCGGCTACTTCTGCTGGTCGCTGCTGGACAACTTCGAGTGGGCCCGCGGGTACGCCGCCCGGTTCGGGCTCGTCCACGTCGACTACGAGACCCAGGCCCGCACGGAGAAGGCGAGCTTCCACTGGCTGCGCGAGTTCATCAGGAACCAGGAGTGAACACCCCGGCGACCGGCCCGGCACCTCCTCAGCATGAGCGCCGCCCCACGGGAGTGCGCCTCGCAGGGCATCTGCCCGTACGGCGCGACGCGGCCCCCGCCGCACCAGGTCCGGTGGCTTGTTCCGTCAGGTCTCAGGACCCGTGCGGCAGATCCGGCTCGGGAGGTGATCTTCGGTAGGTCCGGTGGATGACAGTATCGCGCCCTGGTACGCCAAAGGATTGCATGGGACTGGGCCTCCGTGAAGCCACACGGTCAGGGCAGGTCGTAGACCGTGACCGCGATACCGCGCTCGGTAGCCGGCTTCCGGCTGCCGACGTCGTTGCACACGTGGCTGATGACCTTTGGTCCCTGGCCGTGGGGATGGGTCGCGTCGCCGGTCACATAAGAGATCACGGTGTGGAAGGTACGCCAGCGCCCTGACATTCGTGTCCCGCGCGATTTTCAGGAGAAGGCCTTCTGCGGATGCCGCCTTCGAACGGCGAACCGGGCGATCGTCTTCGTGGTGGCCGGAGGGTCCTGTCGGTGTCCTCGATGGTCAAGGTCGTTTCAGCATGACCGATACGGGGCCCTTTACAAAGTAGATTCATTTCGAGTGGACTCCCTCGTAGGTGCGCGGCCCGAGGCTGCCCTGCCCAAATCGACGATCTCCACGATCTGCCAGGCCATCGTGGCCGCGGACGACTCCTGGTGCCGCCGCGACCTGGCGAACGTCGTGCTGCACCACCTGTTCCTGGACGCCTCCCATGTCAAGACGCATGAGAGGCAGCAGGCCGAGCCGATCCTGACCGCCCGGCCTTGACAGCTCCGGCCACACCCGATGCCCGCTCACTGGAGGACGTAACGCCCGCCGCGTACTCCGAACGTCACCACCGGGTTCTGCGGAACGGCAACTGGCGACACTTCAATGCGCGACTCCATCGGTAGTGGTGCGCGGCGTTCCCGGAAAGCAGACGTGGCGGGCGGACTGCTGCCGGCCGGGCCGACGCTGGCTCTACAACCGCGTGCTGGCCCACACGTAGTAGCACCACCCACATACCCGGAGGCTTACAAAGACTGTTTGCAAAGGGTCTTTGCACACCGTATGGTGTCCCCATGTCAGACTCGCCCGCCCGGCAGGAGATCACCGACGTCGAGGCGCTGAAGCTGCTGGCCCACCCCATGCGGCAGCGCATCGAACGGCAGCTCAGACATGGCCCGGCCACCTCCACGACACTCGCCCGCGCCTTGGGCGAGAGCAGTGGGCTGACCAGCTACCACCTCCGTCAGATGGCCAGGCACGGCTTCATCGAAGAGGTCCCCGAGCTGTCGCGGGGGCGAGAAAGATGGTGGCGGCACGTCCCGGCCGATCGCAGGCTCCCGCCATACAGCAGGCAGTCGCCCGAGATGCGCGCGGTGGCGGAGGAGATCAGCCGCCTCGACCTCGCCGAGGAGTTGGAGCAGCTGACCCGCTTCCAGCTCCAGCGCGGGGAGATGGGAGAGTGGGCCGATGCCCTCGCCTGGTCCCGCTCGGCGATCACGCTCACGGCCGAGGAGCTGGGCGAGTTCCTCGAGGCGTACGTGAAGCTGATCTACCGCTACAAGCGCCCGCCGGAGGAGACGCCGGAGGGCGCGCGGGTCGTGCTCGCGCGGCTGCTGGCCTTCCCTGAACCGCCCGGCGACGAGGACCGTGACGAGGGCTAGCCGGGACGTGTGAGTCCGGGCCGCCGGGTGCCAGCCCGGCGGCCCAGGAACGGAAACCGCATCACCACGCCCGCGAAGGGCGTGTCTCTACGTGTGCGAACTCCCAGAGAAAGGAGAGCAGCTCATGCTGCTCCTACGCAACTCAAGATGCCGCGGGACCGCGTTCACGGTCGCCCTTCTCGCCGCCGTACTGCTCCCCGGGTTACCTCCCGGGCCGGGGAGCGCTGCCGCCGACGCCGGGACGCGGGACGTGCGCAGCAGTGAGGTCACCTTCACCGGCGCCGGCGGCGTGACCCTGCACGGGACGGTCGTCGCCCCGCCGCAGGCCAAGGGCCGGCGCCCCGCCATCGTCATGGTGCACGGCGCGGGACCGGTCACCAGGGACGAATTCCGGGACGAGGCCGAGGCGTACGCCAGGCGCGGCGTCGTGGCCCTGATCTACGACAAGCGCACCGAGGGCTACTCCCCCGTGCGGCGCGACTACGGGATGCTGGCGGCCGACGCGCTCGCCGCCGTGCGCACCCTGCGTGCCCGGCCCGAGGTCGATCCGCACAGGGTGGGAATCTGGGGCCTGTCGGAGGGGGCCTGGGTGGCGCCCGTCGCGGCGGTGCGCTCGCCGCAGGTCGCCTTCCTGATCGTCGCGGGGGCGGTCGGCACGACTCCCGCCAGGCAGCAGGCGTGGGCGTACGGCGAGCGGCTCGCGCACGCGGGTGTGCGGGGGTCGCTCGTCACGGCGCTGCCATGGCGGTTCACCCGTTACGCTGTGGCCGCCGGGCTGTTCGCGGAGGCGGAGCACGATCCCGTACGGGAGTGGGAGCGGATACGCCAGCCGGTCCTCGCGGTGTGGGGCACCCTGGACAGGGAGGCGGTGCCCGCCGAGAGCGCGAAGATCATCGCGGCGGCGCTGGCCAGGGGCGGCAACGAGCACCACACGATCCGGTTCATCGACGGCGTGCGCCACAACCTCAACGGTACCCGTGACGACGGTTTCGACCGGCCCGGCCTGTTGCCGGCGAGCTACGCCGAACTGGAGACGGCCTGGATCGAGTCTCAGGCCGGTGGCGCGCCGCCGTCCAGCGTCAGCATCCCGGCGGCCCAGGCGCGGGCGCGGGTGAGCGAGCCGGTGGACGGGCCGCTCGCCTGGTACGAAGCGCCCTGGTGGCAGCCGGTGGCGCTCACGCTCTTCGCGCTCGCCTGCCTCGGCCATCCCGTCGCGGCCCTCGTGCGCCGGGTGCGCGGGCGCCGGGGCGTCCCCGTGGCCGCCCGGCCCGCCCGCGTGTTCGTCGCCGCGCTGGCGGCGACGACGCTGGGCTTCCTCGGCTACGTCGGTGTCCTCGCCCTGACCGGCGCGACCGTGATCGGGCCGGTCGTGCTCGGCCGGCCGGTGCCCTGGCTGCTGCTCCAGCTTCTCGCCGTGACCGTGGTCGCGGCCGGGATCACGACCGCCGTCACCGCGTGGCGCACCCGCCGCCGCCCGGCCCACGGAGCCAAGGGCGCGAGCCGCGCCGCCGTGCAGGACATCGCGCCGGCCCCTGAGGGGCGGGTCCGGCTCTGGCTGCTGCTGGTGGCCGGGCTGGCGTTCGTGCCCTGGGCCCTGTTCTGGGGACTCATCATCCCTTAGGCCCCTTTCCGCCCCGGCTCGGAGGACGAGGCCGCCAGAACCGGCGGCGCCCGCGCGAAAGTCCTCGACCTGCTGATCGACGTCGTCGCCGCGGGCCTCACGCCCGGGAAGGAGTCCCCGGCCTGCGGCCCTGCCAGGACATCGCGAGGACTGCAGGAATTTGGATGATTTCGTGAAGAAGTCAGGGGCCCCGGGCAATAACAGCGGTCCCTTACTCCCTTCCGGAAGGCGTCCTGGTGCATGAACGATCCTCTTGCGGTTGAGGCCGCGACAACAAGCGCCCACGAGGTGTCGGATTCCGAGGTGATTGATCGATCTCTGCTCGATCCTGAGAGGTTCGCGGAGATCTTCCGCAGGCACTTCCACGTCATCCACCGCTATGCCTCCGCCCGTCTCGGGCCGACAGCGGCCGACGACGTCGCGGCGGAGACCTTCTTGGTGGCCTTTCGGAATCGCCAGAAATACGGGCTGTCCCCATACGGAAACGGCCGTTCGCTTCGCGCTGATTGCCCATTCCGCGATCTACGCCATTGGCGGGATGGGCCGGTGGCGCATGCCGTGCCCCGGCGGCGTGCTGATGGGCCTCTACCTGGCCTTCCTACTTCATGGAAAGCTCACCTTCGGCGAGACGCGCCGCCGCGTCAAGGTCATCGGCCGCCTCACCGAGTTGCCCCGACCGACAATACGGCGTTGGCACTCACCACCGAGGCCGCCTAAGATCCACCCACGGTACCTACCTCGTGGGGCCAGTTGCACCGCTCCGAGGACGCGACACACAAGGTGATCGTCGGGCTGCGCGTTCCCCAGCGCACCGTCCCCAGCGCACCGGCAATGCGGCGAACTCAAGAGGTGACTCAATGATCGACGTAACCGACCACCAAGGCATCGCCGTACTCACGCTGGCCCGCGGGCCGGTGAACGCGTTGGATCTGGAGTTGCTCACCGCTCTTCCTGAGGCCCTCGCCGCCGTCGAAGGCGCCCACGCCATCGTCCTGACTGGCAGCGGGCGGTCCTTCTGCGCGGGTGTGAACCTGAAACGCATTGTGGAAGGCGGCGTCCAGTACATCGAGAAGTTCCTGCCGGCACTGAGCCGTGCGATGCTCGCCCTGTTCGAGCATCCCAAACCCGTCGTGGCCGCCGTGAACGGTCATGCCCTGGCTGGCGGCTGCGTGCTGGCGGCCGCCTGCGACCTGCGGCTGATGTCAGCCGGCACGATCGGGCTCACCGAACTCGCCGCCGGAGTGCCGTTCCCAACGGTCCCGCTGGAGATCATGCGCCATGCTCTGGGCCCGGCACTGGACACGCTGATGCTGCGAAACGATCGGCTGAATGCCGGTGAGGCCGCCGCGATCGGTCTGGTACACGAGATCATCGAGCCCGGGCATCTACTCACCGCGGCACTGCGACGGGCCGAAGAACTGTCCGCCGTCCCGCCCGAGGTGTACGCCCTGTCCAAGCTCCAACTCCACCGGCCGGCCCGCGACCGCATCGCCGCCGCCCAACCCCAGGACGAACCCCACGTACTGAAAATCTGGAGCTCGGAGCGCACCGCTCAGAGTCTGCGCGACTATCTCGACTCCCTGCGCCAGTCCCGCTGATGTGGCTCCCTCCCTAGTCAGCGACACAGCGACTGCCTTGGCCGTGCCTCTATCGGCCCCTGCCTGGAGCCCGATCACTACTCTTCGGTGTCGAGCACGACGAAGCCCAGCACCTCGCGCCAGCACGCTCCCAGCCGTTACGGATCACGACAATCGACCCCAAGTTCGGAAATGCGACAAGCCCTACGTCTCCCTTGACCGCCACCCCTGGCGGACGATCACAGGCGAGCGGTCCACTCGTGGGCGGTGAGGGCGTCAGCGCCCTTGGCTGGGAAGACGCATCGCCCCGGTCGCGACGCCGGTCAGCACGATCGAGTCGACGCGCTAGGCGCGGAGCAGGCGATCGAGGTCGGTCGCCGCGAACGCGCTGGCCCTGCGCTTGAGGACGACGGCCTCGCCCGGCAACGGCTCGATGCGCGCATGCACGAGCGTCTCGGGAGACCCTTCATGGAACAGCGTCCCCGCCCCATGCAGGCCCCTGATCAACTGGTTCCCCGCTGCCACGTCAACCCTTGAGCCCCGGAGCCCGAAACGAATGAAGATCACCGGGATTCCGGCGGCCCTGGCCGCGGGCAGAACCTCTCCCACAACGGGGATCACCTTGGCAGCGAAGGGATAATTGTCCACGATGCCCGCCTGCCGATCCTCCGGCGCAAGGCCACGGAGCAGCGGGTCCCCTCCGGCCGGGTGCGCGTCAGGCCGGCGCCCGCAGCTCTCCCCAGCCGCGTTCGCGTCCGGCGGCAGGCACCCGCACCAGCCCGACGCGGATCGGGTCGCTGAGGGCGGCCATCACCTCCGTCAAGGCGATCTCAGCCTGTTCGGGATGATGCGCCTGCCTCATCGTGATCGGGTGGCCGCTGTAGTGATCGGCGCACTCGGCCCGTACGGTGCGCACACCCACCGCTCGGCATAGCAGTTGCCCGCGGTGTGCGGGCGGGCGTCGAAGGCAGCGGTGAATTCGGTATCGCGGTCGCGGGTGAGGAAGCGGGCGGATCTGATCCCGGTCACCGAGGTCCATGAGTGGGTCGCGGGCCTGCTGGGCCGTCCAGGCGCCGAGCGGATGGGCGGTCACGCCCAGGATGAGCCGCGGCCGGTCCCCGCATCAGCGGGCGTCGGCGCGCCCTGGATGTTCGAGCAGGGCCGCCGCGAGCATGGCGGCGAGCCACTCCTCGTACTCGGATTCGCTCCACCCGCACACCTCAGTCAGCTTCTCGAAGTTCTCCGTCGAGGTGAGGACGTAGATCTGCTCGGCCGCCCGGCCCGGCGGGAGTCCGCGGCGCAACGCTCCGAGGGCGTGGAGGTGCTCGGCCGGCCCACGGCTTCCGGTCAGCCTTTCCCGTTCGATGCCGACCAGCACGTCCTGGAGTCCCGCGTCGGCCGGGGACGCGGCGGCGGCCGCTCGCAGGACGCGGTGCACGGGCTTGATACGCCGGAGGATCGCGGTCGCCATGGCGGCGTACAGGGCCAGCTTGCGCACCGGGTCCGGCTCGTCGAGGATCGCCTCGATCGCGGGACGGTCGCTCTGCGCCAGCGACCGGGCGTCCCCGGCCAGGGTGATGTCGTAGACGAGCTTGGCCAGTGAGGGCTTGCCACCCGGGCAGGAAGAATACAGCGTCTGAACAGCCACGCCGGCCTCGCGCGCCACTTCGGCCATGGTGGTGTCGGCGTAGCCCTTGGCGACCATCAACTCCCCCGCCGCCGTCGCGATCTTCTGTCGCGTGGCCTGGGCGTGTTCCTGGCGCAGGGCGCTGGAGTAGCGGCGCCGCTTCCTCTGCTCAGTCATCGGTGACCATGGTCTCAGAATATATTGACTGGATGAACATCTAATGAAAAGGTTTGATTCTCTTCAATACTTCGTTTCCCGGGAGGCGTACGGTGTCCCTGGCTCTCACCGCGTCCAGAACGGTCGCACTGTCACTGGTCGGCCTGTACGCGGGCGGGGTCCTGTTCGTGGTGCTCGCGCCGTCCGTGGGCAGCTTGCCCGGGCCCGCGTACGTCCGCTACTGGCAGGCGCTCAACGTCGACTACGGGCGCGCGATGCCGCCGCTCCTCCTGACTGGCATCGCGGCGACGCTCGTCACGTCAGCCCTGTCGTGGCCCCGCGGATGGCTCACCCTCGGCCTCAGTTCGGCGGCCCTGCTCCTGGTGATCCTCACGGTCGCCCTCACCCTGACGGGCCTGGAGCCCCTCAACCGCGTCGTGGACACCTGGAACCCGGACAAACTGCCCGCCGACTGGCACGAGATCCGTCAGCGGTGGCTCAACCTGCACCTCGTCCGGACAGTACTCGCCGTCGCGGCGTTCGCCTGCCTGCTCACCGCCCAGGCCATCGATCGCGGCTAAGACCCTGAAACCGGCAAGCCGACCTTCCGAATTTGGGGGTGGTGCCCCCTTGGCGTGAGCGAGCGGTCCGGCGTCGACCGTTCGGTGCCGGTGGGTTCCAGATCTGTGACCGTCGGCGAGGCGTCGAAGGGGCCAAGTACTCCAGTGACACTTCGCGATCTGTCCTGGCAGTGGCAGTGACGGCTACCTCGCATATCGGCGGCATACCATGCATGTACCGCCGCTCCCCAGGCTTGCGGTCCATGGGTCAGCCCTGGCTGACATAAGCGTGGCGCCGGGTGACGCTGAAACCCATGCTGCCAGCAGAAGGACTTGCCGCGCAGGGCGGCGGTCCTGCGCGGCTCCGGAGAGTACCAGCAGGTCCATCAGACATTGGACCGGCTCCAGACGCTCATTCACCGGGTGCCCATGCAAGAGGAGGTCGTCCGGGGGCTGATCGCGGGTGAGCGAGTGTCCCTCCTGCTCGCCGAGGGCGAGACCGCGCGGGCGCGCGAGCTGCTTCCTCGGCGGTGTGGGGCGCGTTCGCCTACGGCAACCCCGGTCACCTCGCCAGCGTCTGCGAGTGGCTGGGCAGGCTGCTCGCGCTGGAGGGTGATCCGAAGGGCGCGGCGCACGCGCTGAGGATGAGCGAAAGGATCAAAGGGGCGCTCGATCATGGAGACCCCGAGATCCGTGCCCTGATCAGGCATCTTGGCGAGGACGGCTATAGCGCGGCCTATCGTGAGGGCGCCGACCTGCCGAGGCAGCAGGCGATCGACCGGCTGGCCGCGATGGCCGACCGTCCGGTCTCGCCCTGAGTGGGGAGGCCGCCGCGCTCGCCGCGGCCGTCGAATGGGTTCAGCCTGCAGTCGAAGTAGTACGACGTTGTCCAAGTGGCCGGGCCGACGGGCTGGTGATGGTCAGGGGTGTGGCGCTTCACCGGGGGATCGGTTGGCCGGCGAGCAGGGGCCGGACCTTGGTGAGCATCAGGTCGAGGAATTGGTCGGGGTGGCGGAAGGAGGCGAAGTGGCTCGCGTCCTGGATGAGGGCGAAGTCCTTGACCGGGGCGGTGACGTCGTTGAAGAACCGCCGGACCGGCTCGGGCGGGGTGATCACGTCGCGCTCGCCCTGGAAGATGAAGAACGGGATGGCGAACGTGGTGCCTTCGGCCCATTCGTCGATGGTCGCGGACTCGGGCGTGACGCGCTGGGAGAAGCTCATGGCCTTGGTGTAGGCGGGCAGTTCGCGCAGGGAGTGCAGGGGCGAGGACAGCAGGGAGCCGACCACGACGGTCTTGATGGTGTCGAAGGTGAGCGGGTCGGAGCCGACGGTGTGCTTGTTGTACTGTGACCAGTCCTCGACGCGCCAGGCCGACTTGTCCGGGCCCATCGCGGTGACGGCGGCCAGTTCCTTGCGCTTGCCGGCCGTGCCAAGCCGGTCCAGCAGCGCGCGGTAGGCGGTGTGGTCGCGGCCGCCGGCGTTGATGTTCTGGTCGGTGCCCACATAGGCGGAGTACAGCTCCGGGTGGTTGCGGGCCAGGCGCAGCCCGACGAAGGAGCCGAAGGAGCAGCCGAGCAGCACGACTTTGCCGACGCCGAGCCGGGCACGGACGTGGTGGGTGACCTCCAGGGCGTCGCACTCGAGTCGCCGCAGGCTCAGGTCGCCCTGTCCGTCGGGGCCGCCGCGAGCGAAGGTCTTGCCTGCGCCGCGCATGTCCCACCGCACGATGGTGAAGTGCCGCTCCCAGACGCGGGTGCGCGAGGCGAAGATCAGGTTGGTGGCGCCGGGGCCGCCGTGGAGTTCCAGGATCACCGGGTTGCGGTGGTCTTCGCCGCGGATGGTGATCCACTGGTCGATGCCGCCGATGCGGACGAACCCGGATTCCTCGATGCCGTACGGGCTGGTGATGCGTAGCCGTTCGGCGTGGGCGGTGCGCCTGAGCCGGCGGTAGCCGAGCAGGCCGGCGGCGGGTACGGCGATGGCAGCGGTTGCGGCGATAGCGATGCCCAGCATCTGTTACTTCCTTAAACTGTTTATGGTGATAACAAGTGCGTTTACGCTATATACAGTTGCGGGAGGGTGTCAACCGACGTCCGCGAACGACCTCACCAAGGGGAGCGACCATGGCCAGGGCAGCCAAGCCGCGCGAGAACAAGGACAAGAAGGCGCGCGACCTGCCGACAGGCATCGCGCTGCTGTGGGGCGAACAGGACCAACCCGCCCGCGGCCCCAAGCCCAGCCTCACCCCCCAGCGCATCGCCCAGGCCGCCGTGACCCTCGCCGACGCCGAAGGGCTGGAGACCGTCTCGATGAACAAGGTCGCCACCGAATTTGGCGTCTCGGCCATGGCCCTGTACCGCTACGTGCCCGGCAAGACCGAACTCGTCGAGTTGATGGTCGAAGCCGTCCTCGCCGAGCCTCCCGACCTGTCGGCCGTCGGCTCCGGCTGGCGAGCTCGGCTTTCCGCGTGGGCCCACCTCCAGTGGGAGGTCTACCAGGCCCATCCCTGGCTGCTGGCCGCCACCGCCATGCGCCGGCAGATCATGGGCCCCCACCAGCTCGCCTGGATGGACGCCGCACTGGCCGCCCTGGAACCGACCGGCCTGACCGCCGGCCAACGCCACCAGGTCTTCCTCCTGGTCGCCGGGCAGGTACGCAGCCTCGCCCAGCAACGGGCCGACTTCGACGAGGACCACAACCGTGAATGGGGCCGCCTGACCAGCGAGCTGCTCAACCGCCACAGCGATCGCTTCCCCGCCCTGACCAAGGCGATCGCCGACGGCGCATTCACCTCCGCCGAGCTCGATCCCCTCGACTTCGGCCTTGATCGCATCCTCGACGGCGTCCAGGTGCTCATCGACCGTGCCTAGCGAACCCCTACGATCGCTGACCTGCTGACACTGCTGCGACGTAGGTGAACGACGGCATCCGTCGGCGGCCCGAGTCGACCGGCAAGGACTCGCGCAGACCAACGCGATTTGGGCTCATCGACGTGACTCTTGGTCCCTACAGCGCCAAGATCCGGTCCGATCCTCCCCGGGGGCCGATCCGCCCGCAGAAAGTGCTGTGTGACCTGCTCGGGATCAACGCGGTCACGATCGGCCAGGCGATCAAAGCCGCCCGAGGCCCTCCCATCGGTCAGGACAACGCTACGCAGAAAGGGCGGAAGGAGTCGCAACGCTGGTGATGGGACCGGCCAGGAGATTCTTCGCGGATCGCACGAACTCCGTGACGAGTGGGTTCGTGTCTGCGGTCCGGGTGGCTACGACGATCTGGCAAGGCTCGATCCCGTCGAGCGCAACGGTGACCAGGCCGGGGCGCAGGGTGTGGCGCCGGTCGCCGGCCGGGACGATGGCGATGGCGGTGCCGTCGGCGATGGCCTCGAGTTTGTCCTCGTAGGTCTCGGCCAAGGTAGGACCCACCGGGGCGGGTTCGCTGTCCGATCGGGGTTCGAGCCGCCAGAAGGTGGTCCATGCGACGCCCATCCCGGTGCAGCCCACGAGTGGTTCCGCGGCGATGTCGTCGGCCGTGACCGCCTCTTTCCCGGCGAGGCGGTGCGAGGCGGGCACGAGCAGGACCCGGGCCTCGGAGTACAGGACCGTCACCTCCAGTTCCTCGGCCGGGATGGGCAGCGGCGTGCGGGTGACCAGGACGTCGACCTGCCGCTCCAGCAGCATGGAGGCGTCCTGTGAGCCGAGGTGACGAGTGCGGACGTGGGCGTCGGGACAGCGATGGCGCAGGTCGCGCACGGCGGATGTGATGACGAGATCGTCGGCGTACCCGATGGTGATCGTGCGCGCCGGCGCCGCGGCCCGGGCGGTCCGGACCGCCTGCTGGGCGCCGTGCAGCAGTTGCTGTGCCTGGGGCAGGAAGGCCGCGCCCGCGGCGGTGAGGCGGCTGCCCTGGGTGGTGCGTTCCAGTAGACGCACGCCGAGAGTGTTCTCCAGGCGCTGGATCTGGCGGCTCAGGGAGGGCTGGGCGACACGCAGTTCCTCGGCCGCTCGGGCGAAGTTCAGCTGCTCGGCGACGACCGTGAAGTACCGGACCAGTCGTAGGTCCAGATCGGGAAGCATGTCCTCAGGCTAGTCCCCCGTTATGCAGTTCTTGCATCACGAGGTGCAATACAGGACTTGGACGCCTACGCCGGCACGGTGGTGTCATACCTGGCATGACCATTGTCTTTGTCCACGGCGTCCCGGTGACCTCTGCGGTCTGGACCCCTCTGATCAGCAAGCTGCCGAAGCCCCGGCGGCAGGACGTCGTCCGGCTCTCACCTCCGGGCTTCGGCGCCGCACTTCCTGCGGACTTCGGTGCCACCTTCCTGGACTACCGGGACTGGCTCATTGACGAGCTGTCGCGGCTCGGCACCCCGGTGGACCTGGTCGGTCACGACTTCGGCGGCGGTTACGTGCTGGAAGTCGCGATGGCCCGTCCCGACCTGGTGCGCAGCTGGACCAGCGACACCATCGGCGGGTACGAACCGGGCTTCACGTGGCATGAGATCGCAAAGACCTGGCAGACGCCGGGGGACGGGGAACGCCACATCGAGGACACCTTCTCGGGAGACGCCGCGGAACGGACGGCGCGCATGATCTCGTGGGGCATCCCGGAGCCGGCGGCCGGCCAGGTGGCGCTCGGGCAGGGCCCCGAGATGGGCAGAGCCATTCTGTCGCTGTACCGCTCGGTGCCCGAGAACATGCTGGCCGAACGCGGGCGCGATCTGGCAGCCGCAGCGGCCCGGCCCGGACTGGTTCCCGTGGCCACCGACGACCTCACTGCCGGCAGCGTTGCCCTCCGCCACCGGGCCGCCCAGCGCGCCGGCGCCCGTGCCGTCGACCTCGACGGGCTCGGTCACTGGTGGATGCTGCAGGACCCGGCCCGGTCCGCCCGCATGCTGTCGGACTTCTGGGACAGCCTGTGAAGCGGCACCTCCGGAAACCATTGATCTTGACCACCGCGCAACCCGATCACGGAAAGATCGCCCTCACCTCATGACCATGCACATCCCCGATCAGACCGGCCGGACCGTCATCATCACCGGCGGCAGCAGCGGCATCGGCAAGGCCACCGCTGGCGCGCTGGCGGCGAAGGGCGCCCGGGTCATTCTCGCCGTACGCGACCAGACCCGCGGGCGCGCGGCCGCCGCCGAGATTGGCGGCCTCACCGAGTCACGCCCGCTCGACCTCGGGTCGCTGGCCTCCGTGCGTGAGTTCGCCCGCACGGTGGACGGCCCCGTCGACTATCTGATCAACAACGCCGGTTCCATGACCCATACCCTGCAGCACACCGCCGACGGCTTCGAGAGCCAGCTCGGCGTCAACCATCTCGGACACTTCGCACTGACGAATCTGCTCCTGAGCCAGATCGCCAGGCGGGTGATCACCGTGTCCTCCACCAACTACCGCAACGCGCACATCGACTTCGAGGACCTGCAGTGGCAACGACGGCCCTACCGGCCGTTCGGCGCCTACGGACAGACCAAGCTGGCCAACCTGCTGTTCACCCGAGAGCTGCAGCGCCGCCTGGACAGGGCCGGCTCACCGATCCTGGCCACGGCAGCGCATCCCGGCTGGGCAGCCACCGGATTCACCATGACCACCGGCCGGCGGATCCTTGACCACACCCTCGCACTGGGAACGCGGCTCCTGGCCCAAAGCGCCGAAGGCGGGGCCCGGCCGACCCTGCTGGCCACCGTCGGCAACGTCCCCGGCGCCAGCTTCTCCGGCCCCAGCCGGTTCGGGGTACGCGGCCCCGCCGCCCTCGAAGAACTGTCCGGTGAAGCCCTCGACGATGACACCGCGCGAAAGCTCTGGGAGGTTTCCGAACTCCTCACCCATGTCAAGTTTCCCCTGCCCACCGCCTGAGCGGCCGGTCTGACCAACTGGCGCCGTGGCTTCACGACTTCCGGGGCTGTAGCGCCGCAACTGCTGTCCACGACGTCCATGACGACCTCCAGGCGCCGTCCGGGCAAGATCGCCGCCACCGAGCAGCCAAGCCGGTCCCAAGAAACACCAGCTCAGAACAGGTCTACGAGCCTGAAGCGGTACAGGCGCGAGCGGCTTTCGCGTGTCTGCCTTGGGAGGGGCCCTGCTCGGCCATCGTCAGCGCGAGGGGCTCCGCAGGTGGCGGCGGCCGGGTAGCACGAGGGAGGTGACGGTTCGAGCGGCGGCGGTCAGTAGGCTCCCTTGCCTGGCGGGTCATCCATCTCACGCGTCGAGCCCCTCCGCGTCGGCGTCCGGGCCCAGGGCCGGCCCCTGGTCGAATGCGGCCTCGAAGCCTGCTTCTCCCAGCGCTGCCTTGAGCGCGGCGGTGATCCGGTCCACGTCGCCACGCTCGGCCGCCGGCAGCGGGGCGCCCGCCGAGGCGCGGGCCGCGGCCGCGGCGCCCAGCAGGCGCGCGGCCCGCACATGGTCTCCGGCGAGGGCCCACGCCCCGGCGAGCCCTTCCCGGGCCAGGGCGACGGCCCGGGGATCGCCGGTGTCCCGGGCCGCGGCCAGCCCTTGCAGGTGCAGCGCTCGTGCCGTCTCCGTGTCCCCGCGCAGTTCCGCGATGAAGCCGAGCTCGGCCAGGATCAGCGCCGCACCGTACTCCGCGTCGAACTGCCGGTTCCACTCCAGCCAGCGGCGCAGGTACGACTCCGCCCGATCGAACTGACCCTGCCGACGCGCCCCCAAGGCAAGCCCGATCTCGGCGTACTCCTCGGCCGGCTGGTCCCCCTGCTCGACGGCAAGACGCCGGCCTCGCTCGTGGAACTCCTCCGCCCTGGCGTGGTCGCCGGTCAACAGGGAGATCCTGCCGAGTTCGGACCAGCGCATCGAGGCGTCGGTCCACAGTCCCAGGTCCTCAGTGATCTGCAGTCCCTCCCGGTGCAGGCGGCCGGCCTGCGGATAGTCCCCCTCGATCTCCGCCACCCGCCCGAGCACGGCCATGGCCTGCGACTGCCCCCACCGGTCGCCGATCTCGCGGAAGAGCGCGAGGCTCTCCTCGGCCTCGCGCCGGGAAGCCTTGAGATCGCCGCACACGTACGTCTGCATCCCCCGGGCGCTGAGCCCGGCCGCGAGCGCCCAGCGGTCGCCGAGCGCGCGAGACCCGGTCAGCACCCGGTTCAGCAGTTCCTCGCCCACCGCGAATTCTCCGAACCGGGTGAGCGCGAAGCCGAGCAGCCAGCCCGCCCTGGTCCGTTCGTGCGGGTCGCGGATGCCCTCGTACACCTCCAGGACGGCGCGGCTGTGGCGTGCCGGCCCGTCGGGGGCGCCGGAAAGCAGGCTCATCCCGGTCTGCCAGGCCACGGTGCCCGACCGGTCCGGCACCCGATCGGCGGTGGCGCCCTCCGCCGGGTCCGGCGTGCCCGCGTCGGGTCCGGGAGGATCCTGCGGCTGGGCGAGGGCCAGGGCGAGGTAGCGGTTGGCCTCGCTGAGACGGCCGCGCAGGAACCAGTACCAGGTCATCGCGTGGACGAGCCGACGCATCAGATGAGCGTCGCCGTCGGCGGCGGCGCTGTCGAGGGCGCTGCGGAGGTTGGCGGTCTCGGCGTCCAGGCGGCGCAGCCCGTGCTGCTGGTTGGCGCCGCGCAGTAGGGGGTCGGCCCGCTCGGCGAACGCCGCGTAGTAGTGCGCGTGGGCGCGGCGCACCCGCTCGTGCTCGGATTCCCGCAGCCGCTCCAGGAGGTACGCCGAGACCGATTCGAGCAGCCGGTACCGAGGGCCGTCCGCCTCGTGGGCGACCAGCACGAGGGAGCGGTCGACCAGGCGGGTCAGCAGGTCCAGGACCTCCGCGGGCTTCACGCCGGCGCCGGCGCATACGGCCTCGGCGGCCTCCAGGGTGCAGCCGTCGGAGTGGACGGCGAGCCGGCGCAGTACCGCCTGCTCGGCCGCGGTGAGCAGTTCCCAGCTCCAGTCGATCATCGCGCGCAAGGTCTGCTGCCGCGCGGGGGCGCCCCGGTGGCCGCCGGTGAGCAGCCGGAACCGGTCGTCCAGGCGCCTGGCCAGCTCATGCACGCCGAGCACTCGTACCCGGGTGGACGCCAGCTCCAGGGCCAGCGGAATCCCGTCGAGCCGGCGGCAGATGGAGACGATCGCCTGGGCGTTGTCCTCGGTGAGCTCGAAGCCGGGGGAGGCTGCGGCGGCACGCTCGAGGAACAACCGCACCGCGCTCGACGCGCGCAGCACCGCCAGGCCGGCCGAGCTCCCGGGCAGGTCGGGCGGGGGCAGATCGAGCGGGGGCACTGTCCAGACCCACTCTCCCGGAACGCTCAGCGGCTCCTGGCTGGTGGCCAGGATCCGTACGTACGGGGCGTTGCGCAGCAGCGCCTGGACCAGGTCGGCGGCGGCCTCGATGACGTGCTCGCAGTTGTCCAGGACCAGCAGCAGGCGCTGGGAGCGGAGCGCGTCGGACAGCCGGTCGAGCAGCGTGTGCGGCCGCCTGCCCGGCAGGGGGCCAGGATGGGCGTCGTCCCGGATTCCCAGCGTCGTGGCCACTACCTCGGCCAGTTCGTCTTCCGTGGCCGAGGTGCCGGGTCCGGTGGAGAAGGCCTGCGAGGCGAGCTCCACGAGCCAGACGCCGTCGGCGTACGAATCGGTCAGGCCGGAGGCCACCTCTACCGCCAGGCGGGTCTTGCCGACCCCGCCGGGGCCGGTCAACGTCACCACGCGGCCTGCCGCGATCAGGGCGCGGATCCGCTCCACGGGCTTCGACCGTCCGATCAGACCGGTGGCCGGGGTGGGCAGGTTGTTGTGGCGGCGCGGTGCGGGCGCGGGTGGCGGGACGGCCCGCAGAGCCGGGTCCTGTCGCAGGACCTCCTGCTGCAGGGCGGCCAGTTCGGGGCCCGGCTCAAGGCCCAGCTCCTCCTCCAGCCGGCGGCGTAGATCCTGGTAGCTGTCCAGGGCCTCGCTGGCCCGGCCCGCGCCGTACAGGGCGCGCATGTGTGCCGCGCGCAGCCGCTCCCGCAGTGGGTGGCGGGCGGTCAGGTCGCCGAGTTCCCCGGCGAGAAGGCTGTGCTCGCCCAGTTCGAGGCGGGCCTCGGCCTGCTCCTCCAGGGCCAGCAGGCGCTGCTCCTCCAGGCGTGTGACGGCTGCGCGCGTGAAGTCTTCGTCGATGAAGTCCGCGAAGGCGGGACCGCGCCACAGTGCCAGCGCCTCGGTGAGAAGCCCGGCACGCTCGCGGGGGTCGGCGATGGCACGGGCGCGCGTGGTGAGCGCGCTGAACCGGCCCGCGTCCACCGCGTCGTCCGCCACGTCGAGGACGTAGCCGGGTCCCCGGCGTAGCACCAGCTCCTGTTTCCCGGACCGGCCGAGTGCCCGCCGCAACCGCGACACCAGGGTCTGCAGGGCGCCTGTGGGATTCGCCGGCGCCGCGTCCCCCCACAGTTCGTCCACGAGCCGGTCGGCGGAGACCACCTGCCCCCAGGACGTCAGCAACGCCGCGAGCAGTGCGCGCACCTTCGACTCGGGCACCACCACGAGTTCGCCGTCCGCCGACCAGACGGCGAGCGGGCCCAGCACCCCGAAACGCATGGACTCACCGTACGGCCACGTCGCCCCTGCCTGGCCTGTCAGCCCACCGCAAGCGGACCGAGAGAAAACCGCGAGCCCGGTCCCGCACGCTCTGGTGTGCCGGTCGGACCGGCACCCACCCGAACGTTTGACCAGGGAGTCACCATGAGCAGGTTCGCAGGCAAGAAGGCCGTCGTCACGGGCGGCACTCACGGAATGGGCCTGGCCATCGTCCAGGCGCTCCTGGAGGGCGGCGCCGAGGTCGTCCTCACGGGCCGCAACGAGACGAAGATCGAGCAGGCGCGCACCGAGCTCAAGCCGGACTCCGCGCACGTCGTGCGCTCCGACGCGGCCAGCATGGCCGACATCCGCGCGCTCGGCGACACCGTGCGGGACAAGCTCGGCCGCATCGACTACCTCTTCGTCAACCACGGCATCGCCGAGGTGCAGACGCTGGAGGAGGTCACCGAGGACTCCTGGGACCGGCACTTCGCCGTCAACGCCAAGGGCGCCTTCTTCACCGTGCAGAGCCTGTCACCGCTGATCAACGACGGCGGGGCGATCGTCTTCACCACCGTCGCCAACGACCTGATCTTCCCCGGGCTGAGCGCCTACTCCGGCTCCAAGGAAGCGGTACGCGCGGTCTCCCACGTCCTGGCGGCCGAGCTCCTGCCCCGCAAGATCCGCGTCAACTCCGTCGCCCCCGGCTACATCAAGACCCCCACCATGGGCGTCGCCGGGCTGAGCGAGGAGGAACGCCGTGAGTTCGAGCTGCAGGGCAGCCAGACCACTCCGCTCAAGCGCAACGGCACCGTCGAGGAGGTCGCCGCCGCCGCACTCTTCCTGGCCGCCGACGCGACCTTCACCACCAATGTCGAACTCCCGGTCGACGGCGGCTTCGCTCAGGGCCTCAGCGGCGCCCACTGAGCCGACCCCCGCCACCAGCCGCCGCCCCGCCCACGGGCGGGACGGCGGCCCGCGAACAGAAAGGTCACGACCATGAGCATCGATATCGACACCTTCACAATCCCCTTCTATCCGGCCGGGCGTGAGCCCGCGGTCGGCGCCGGGCCCGTCCAGGGCAGCACCGAGGGAGGCCGCTGATGTGGGACGACGCCGCGGACAGCCCTGACCCGTCAGTCGCCGAGCACGTGCGCCGCTATCTGGCCACGGACGGCCGCGACGGCTACCTGGAAGGAGGGGTGACCAACCTCGTCCTCACCGTCAAGGGACGCAAGTCGGGCCGGTGGCTGCGCACGGGACTGTTCTTCGGCGAGGACGACGGCCGCTACGTGCTGGTGGCGTCCGGCTCGGCCATCACCCACACGCATCCCGGTTGGTACCTCAACGTGGTGGCCAACCCGGAGGTCGGCGTGCAGATCCTCGGCGAGCGGTTCACCGCCAGGGCGCGTACCGCCGAAGGGCCGGAGCGGGAGCGGCTCTGGCGCATGATGGCCGAGCTCGCGCCGGTCTACCGGACCTACGAGGCCAGGAGCCGTAGGAAGATCCCCGTGGTCGTCCTGGAACCCATCAGACCAAGGCAGACAGATCCACACCCACTGTAGGAACCCACGGACGTGACTCAGTGCGGACGGATCTCCCGACCCCATGGCCAGGACGGTCGTCATGGCCTTCCGCCTGCGCACCCCCGTCGCGTCCCGAACCGGCCCAAGGATCCGCCCCCGCAATCGTTCGAGCAGCAAGGAGACGACGATGACCAACCACGTGGCGTCGTTCGACGAGATCAAGGATGAGTTCGACACCTACATCGGCGACATCGTGTATGCGACCATGACGACGGTCGACCAGAAGGGACGACCCCGTGCACGGGTGCTGATCCCCGTCTGGGAGAGCGTCGACGGCCTGCCACTGGGCTGGCTCGCCACCTACAAGACACCTGTCAAGGCCGCCCACCTGGCGGGCAACCCGCACAGCACGTTCTCCTACTGGACGCCGCGGCAGAACGCGGTGAGCATCGACACCGTCGCCACCTGGGTCGACGACCTGGAGACCAAGCGCCACGTCTGGGACCTTTACCGGCGTACGAGCCCCCAGGGGGCGGGCTACAACCTGGGCAACTTCTGGCGCGACCCGGAAGACCCGAAGCTGCACGTCCTGCGGCTGGAGCCGTGGCGCGTGCAAGTGATCAGACGCGGCAACCTGCCCGGCAGACTCTGGTACGCGCCAGGGAAACGCTGAACGACCTGAAGACACCACCGAGCCGCCCCGGTCGGGCTCGTCGTCAGTCCTCCCCCATGACATGATCAAGCTCCTCGTCATGGGGCGCCCGACCGCAGGTCCAGGACGCCGTCACGGGCTTCGCTGAGCGGTGGCCGATCAGCTCCGGTCAGATCGCGGGACGCGGAGGATGGGCACTGGATCGGCGGCGAAGCGCGCGGTGCGCGGATCGCGCTCGTCGCCGAACCGGCGGGTGAGGATGTCGTACAGTTCGGGACGCCGGCCCTGCAGCCAGCGTCGTCCGGTGGACAAGGGCAGCAGGCTCAGGTCGAGGTCGGCAGCGACCATGGCATCAGCGGCGGCCCAGGTCTCGGCGAGGACGCGGCCATAGGGGTCGAGGATCATCGCGTTGCCGGTGCGGATCTCGTCATCGTCCTCCCCGACACCATTGCTGAACACGACGAACAGGCCGTTGTCGTGGGCCCGGGCGGGCAGCCAGCGCATCAGCCACTCGCGTCCGTTCGGTCCGCGCAGCTCCGCTTCGATCGCTTCGGGGTCGTGGTGCCTGCGGTGCCAGAGCTTCGCAGGGATGGGGCGCATGCCATGTGGGCTGCGGGAGGCGGTGCCGCCGGTCTGGTGCGGCGCGATGAGCACGGAGGCGCCCATCAGTGCGGTCGCCCGTACGTTCTCGACCAGGTTGTTGTCCCAGCAGATCAGGATGCCCGCGCGTACGCCCCACGGAGTGTCGAAGACGGTGTAGGCATCGCCGCTGCTGATCGCCTCGTGTTCGAAGGCGTGCAGCTTGCGGTGCCGGTGGACCTGCCCGTCCGGCAGGCATACGGCATAGCTGTTGAACAGCCGCCCCTGCTCGCCGGCCTCCAGGAACCCCACACCCACAGCCACACCGCGCTCCACCGCCAGATCGCGTACGCGGCCGACGGATGGCCCCGTCAACGGCTCGGCCAGCTCGCGCAGCCGCTCGGCCGAATGCCGGCGCAGGTGCCAGTAGCCCAGCAAGCACATCTCCGGAAAGGCGACGAGGTGCGCCCCACCGCCGACGGCCTCCCGCACGTAGTGTTCGACCCGGCCCAGGTTGTAGGCCTTGTCATCCGGCCGGTGCTCGAACTGCACGCTCGCGCATCTCAACCCGTCGCCGTTCGCCTGGCGTGGCTGCTTCATCATGGCCTCCCGTCACCCGTTCAGGACACCAGGACATCGCACGAGACTCCGATGCGTCCAATGAATGTTTTATGGCGTTCCATAGGATGAACGAATGGACATCGGTCTGCTCCGCGCCTTTCTCACCGTGGCCGAGCAGCGCAACTACGGGCGCGCCGCCCGGCTGCTCCTGGTGACGCAGCCCACGCTGACGAAGCAGATCCAGTCCCTGGAGGCACAGGTCGGGGGCCGGTTGTTCCACCGCGGGCGCCACGGCGCCACACCGACCGAGCTGGGAGCGGCCCTGCTGCCGGAGGCGCAGGATCTGGTGCGACGGGCCGACGCCTTGGCCGTGCGGATGGCCAGGATGGCCGGCGGCGAGATCGGCAGACTGTCGGTCGGCTTCGGGCTCTCCAGCATCGACCTGACTCCGCGCCTGGTGGCGGCCTTCCGGCGCAGCCGTCCCGACGCGTACGTCACGCTGGAGGACATGTCCTCCCAGGAGCAGCTCGACAGGCTTCGCGCTGACGAACTGGACGTCGGCTTCGTCCGCCTTCCCGACGAGGACGGCTGGGGGCGGCTGATCCTGGGGACCGACCGCCTTGCGCTCGCCTCGGCCGATCATGGAGATCCCCCTCCGCCTGACCCGGCAGACATCTCACGCTGGGTGGATCGCCGGGATTTCGTCCAGTTGGTGACAGCCAGAGGCCCAGGACTGGCACGTCAGATCAACCGCTTCTGCACCGCCGTCGGGGCCCGGCCCAGCATCGTCCAGGAGGCGCATGACCTGCAGACCGTGCTGGCGCTCGTGGCTGCCGGGAGCGACGCCGCGTTCGTCCCGGCGAGCGCCGCCCGCATCGCTCCCTCGCCGATCATGATCACGCCGCTCCGGCATCCGGCAGCGGAGTGGCGCATCGCCGCGGTCTGGAATCCCGGTCATCTTCCGCCGTTGGTCGCGAGCTTTCTCGACCTCGTCCGCGATGGCTCGGCTCGATGAGACGCAGGTGTGGCCACGCGTCAGATGGATGACGAAAGATGGCCGCCGCGACGCTGCACGCTGTAGCGCGCCTGCCTGCCCGGCCCCGGCTCGTGGCTCCTTCTCGCGCGGCGCTCTCCGTGTGCGGAGGGACGGCCTCTGAACAGCCGTGACACCGGCCGTTCCGGCCAGGACCGTGGCCATCAGACCTCTGCCTCAGCTCATACTTGCCTCTCAGCCCGAAGAGCAGGATCTGCCTCCGGACGCCTTTGGGCGGCGAGGCGACCCGGGTTACCAACCCTGCCTGAGCCGGGGGCGTCACGTCCGGCGGGACGTGGGAGGATCGCGTGCGTCCGCTGATCGAGTCGGGTCACGGTAAACGAATCGGAGGTCTCGTTCCATGGTCAGCGTCAGCAGGGAGACTCCGGAACAGACTCATGAGCGCCTCCGCCGCGTGATCACGATGGCGGATCTCACCGTGCACGATGGTGTGTGGTGCTTCGAGGAGTTCCCCGCCGACCGCCCGCCGGCACTCACCGCTGACACCTTGGCCGTGGTGCGTGACAGCGAGAGCTGGAGCCGGCTGGTCCCGCTGCGCCCCGGAGTCGCAGACGTCGAGCACTTCGGGATCTTCTCCTTCCATTTCCCGGCCGAACTCGACAACAGCGGCTTCGTCGGCTGGCTGGCCGGCCACCTCAAAGCCGAGTTGGGGACCGGTGTGTTCGTCATCTGCGGCAGCAACCGAGCTCGGGGCGGCATCTATGACTACTGGGGCTGCCCGGTCGACCTCCTGGCGGAGGCCGTAGTGATCGTTCGGGCGATGCGCCTTGCCCAGGGTTGATCAACCAGCGGCACCGGCCCCCGGATGTCCCGTCCGCCCGCGTTCAGGACCGTGATGGATGTGCCGCCCCACTCCGATGTGTCGATGCTGACGTCCCTGCGGGCGAGCCGGTGGTTCACCACGGCACCCGTCAGCGACGAGGAACTGCGCCAGGTGCTGGAAGCCGGCCGCTGGGCCGGCTCGGCCCGTAACCGGCAGCCGTGGAGGTTCGTGGTCGTACGCAGCGGTGCAGTCCGCCGCCGGCTTTCGGGCCTGGGCGCCTACGCCGCGCACCTCGCCACGGCGCCGGTCGTGATCGCCCTGGCCGTCGACGAGGACGCCGGCGGTGAGGACGCCCAGTTCGACGCGGGCCGCGCCGCGCAGAACATGATGCTCGCCGCCCACCTGCAGGGCCTGGGGAGCTGCCCCGTATCGTTCTTCCCCGCCACCAACGCCGACCTGGCCGGCCGGATCTGCCGGCTCACACCGCCCTGGCGAGTGCGTACCGCTGTATGCCTGGGCCACCCAGCCCCTGCCCCGACCGGCAAGTCCGCCATCCCCACCGGCCGCCTGCCCCTGGCCGCACTCGTGACTGAGATCACTGATCCGACCGGCTGAGCCGGCCTCATGTGCCTGACAAGATCCCATCTTTCTGCGCTGCAAGAAGGGATCAACAACCCAGGACAACGATCGCTGTACGGCGGCCGGGCAACGGTGCTGCGGTTGATCATTCCAGTGGCCCGACAGCCGCTTGGACGGCCTTGGAGATGGTGCCGGATCGTAGGAGGTCGAGGGCGGTCGCCATCTCCGTCTCGAACCATCGGTCACCGTGGAGGGCCGGCGGGATGGCGGCGCGGATCACCTTCAGCGCGGCCTGGGTTCCCGTGCCGAGGGGGAATGCGGCGGCCTGCGGTTCGACCAGTGACAGTGCCTGGGCGGCCATCAGCATCTCGACGGCGACGATCTGTTCGACGTTGGCCACGATGGTGCGGGTTTTTCTGGCGCACCAGGTGGAGTTGGAGACGTGGTCTTCCGCGTTGCCCTTACCAGGAATGGAATCGATCGAGCCGGGCGTGGCCAGCGTGCGGTTCTCCATCACCAGGGCGGACATGGAGCATTGCATGGCCGCATAGCCGGTGTTGACGCCTGGGAGTCCGGCGTTGAGGTTGCGTGGCAGGCCATAGCTCATGGTGGGTTCGATGAGGCGGGCAAGGCGACGCTCACTGATGGACCCGAGATCCGTCAGGGCAATGGCCATGAGGTCCATGACCTGGGCCAGCGACTGCCCGTGAAAGTTGCCCCCCGAGATGACCTGGTAGTCATCACCGCTAGCGAACATCAGCGGGTTGTCGGTCGCCGAGTTGATCTCGACGCCCAGAACCCGATCGGCATAGTCGAGCGCATCACGTACGGGCCCGTGCACCTGCGGAGCACACCGGAACGAATAGACGTCCTGAATTCGCGGCGGCGCCGCTTGACCCTCCGCCCGATTCTCATCCGGAAAGACCACCTGCCGCGCCGACGGTGAGCAGCGTCGCGAATCGCCTGCCATCCTGAGCACGTTGCGGGCGGTGCGCTGCTGACCCGGATGCGGCCTGGCCTGGTGCACCGGTGGCTGAAAGGCCGCCAGCTCACCACGCATCGCCTCCAGACTCATGGCCAGGGCGATGTCGGCAGCCTGCACAACAGATCGTGCATCGTGTGCGGCCAACACCCCCAGAGCCAGCGAGACGGTGCAGCCGTTGAGCAGGGCCGCGGCGTCCTTGGCGCCCAGCCTCATGTCCACAGCGAGCCCGGCGGCGGCGATCGCCTCCCGCGCGGACAGCGACTCGCCCTGGTATTCGATCCGCGCCTCGTGAAAGCCGCTGAGGGCAGCAGCCATGTACGCCAACGGCGCAAGATCTCCGGACGCACCCACCGAACCCTTGCACGGGATCACCGGGTGCAGGTTCCGGTTGACAAAGTCCAGCAGCCGGTCGACGACAGCGACGGTGGGCCCGGAGAAACCGGCCGCGAAGGCGTTCGCCCGTAACAGCATGGTGGCCCGGACCACATCCTCCTCATAGGGTTCCCCGACACCGACCGCATGCGCCTTGATCAGCTGGTGCTGGTAGAGCTCCATTTCGGCAACCGGCACCCGTCGATCCTTGAACAGCCCGACTCCCGTGTTGAAGCCGTACATCAACGGTGCCTCATCATGCATCCAGTGCGCTTCGATGTAGGCCCGAGCCCGGCTCAGCCGCTCCCGCGCTGCCGATGCCAGCGCAACCTCCTCGCCAGGGGCATGCTCGTCGCGGCGGGCCACCCGTACGACCTCGGGCGCGGTCAGGCTCTCTCCATCGATCATGATCGTCATGCTTGACCAATGTGCCAGCTCTTCTTACACGAGTCCAGATCAACAGTGAACGCTTTTCATCCTGCTTCACGGAGTTGAAGAACGAGGATGGCTTTGACGAGCTGACCTGCGAGAAGAGGGCAACACCGTAGCTTGCGAAGG